>CAKOOH010000001.1 GCA_934098485.1 uncultured Bacilli bacterium
TCCTCTTTTTGTCACATGTACCTGTGCCATAAATCCTCCTTCTAAAAATCTTTAGAAAAGAGAATAAAAACTAGCTTGAACGCTAGTTTCTATTAATGTGCACATATATTTTTCCCTTATAATATGGGGATTTTTTTAATTTGTGCACATAATTTTTGGTATCATGTGCACAATTTTTTGCCTTTTTTTGACTATTGTCAAACTCACAAACCCTTATAAAACAAGCTATTTACCACAACATTGTTTATACTTCTTACCACTGCCACATGAACTATATTTTCTAGTATTTATAGTATTTATTATATTATCATAACTATTGTTATTACTTTATTTACTAGACTAATAACAGTTTTTATTTATGGTATTATTGGTACTATTAGTATTATCTTTTTTTGTGATTTGCAAACAAATTACAAACATTGTTTGCATTTACTCTTTCAACCAACCTTTATTATTTTTTACTTAATTAACTTTTTTTCTAAACAATATGGTACAACTTTATGTTTTAAAGTATTTGATAAAATTTCATCCCCATTTTTTGATTGATACCATAAGAATTTTTCTATTTCAACAGATGTTGTTAACTCGCCATTAAGGATACCGTTATATTGAAAAACATAAAAGTGAATTGGTGTAACCCCATCACTAGTGGCTATCTCATCGAATTCCATTACTAATTCCAAGGCATTTTCATCAAATAAAGCATCATTACCCAATTCTTCATGACATTCTCTTATAGCGGCCTGCAATGGTGTTTCTCCAGGCTCAACTTTTCCTCCTATCATTTGATATGTTGGCCTTTTTTTAGGCTTATCAATTAATAAACTACCATTTTTAAAAAACATTGTTCCAACTACATTCATATCATTTTCTCCTATCTTTTATTATTAATTACTTTAAACTATCTGTCCTATTTTTAAACTTATCAGTTGTTACACTAGATGAAAATCTTTTCCATCTTGTCACTTACCACCTTCTACAATATTTTCTAAAATTTCACAACTATTTCCAAGAGTGTTTGATGCTGATGTAAAAAATGGTATAACTGTTTTACCAGTAAAATCATTTTCTTTTACCATTAATAGATACAATAACAAACTAATATTGATATGCCTTTCCATTTTTTGTATTAATTATTTTTCTAATTCTATAAAAATTTGAGGACTATTCTACAAACATTATGTAATTTTTACAAACAAATTACAAACATTTGAGGTTTTTTCAACCTTTTTTTAGTCCTATTAAATCTCACAATCCCTTATTTATGGGCTATTTGCCACAGCACTGTTTGTACTTCTTACCACTTCCACATGGACAAGGATCATTACGGCCTATTTTTTTATTTTCATTTACTTTTGGTTTTGATTTTAAAGTTTCTTTACCATCATTAGTTTGTATATTTTGTTTTTGTCTTGGAGCAATGTTTTGTTTTATTTCTACTTTCATTAGGAACTGAGTAATATTGGCATCAATGTTATCCTGCATTTTGTCAAATATTTCATAACCTTCTAAAGCATAAGCTTGTAAAGGATTTGTTTGACCATAGCCTCTTAAACCAATACCCTCTCTTAAATGATCCATTGCATTAATATGTTCTACCCAGGCATCATCTATAACTTTTAGGGAAATAAATCTTTCAAAGTTATTACTGATTTCTTTAGGAACATCTTTTAGTTTATTTTCATAGTCGTCAACAACAATATTAGAAATATAATCTATAACATCGTCTTCGCTTTTTCCTTTAATATTATCTAATTCAATAGTATTTTTCTTTAACAAGTTACTATTAAAGTTGGTGCAAATTGCCTTTAAATCATTATCAGTTAAATAGCCTTCAGGTGCAATATGACCATCTACAAATTCATCGACATAATCTTTAAATGTTTCGGTAGTGATAGTATCAATATCATCAGTATCTAAAATTTGGTTTCTTCTTTCATATATTATTTTTCTTTGTTCAGAAACAATGTTATCGTAGTCAAGAAGATTTTTACGCATATCATAGTTGTTACCTTCTACTTTCTTTTGAGCACTTTCAATACTTCTAGAGAACATTTTGGATCTAATAGGCATTGTATCATCGTAGCCCATATTTTGAATCATAGTTTTTACTTTATCCGTACCAAAGCGCCTCATTAATTCGTCTTCAAAGGAAATAAAGAACTGAGAATATCCAGGATCTCCTTGTCTACCGGCACGACCTCTTAACTGATTATCAATACGACGAGATTCATGTCTTTCGGTTCCAATTACACATAAACCTCCTAAGTCTTTAACGCCTTCGCCAAGTTTAATATCGGTACCACGGCCAGCCATATTTGTAGCAATGGTAATAGCACCTTTTTCACCGGCTTTAGCAATTATTTCGGCTTCACGAGCATGGTTTTTAGCATTTAATACTTCATGAGGCAAGTGTTCTTTTTGTAATAGTTTACTTAAAAATTCGTTTGATTCTACAGAAATAGTACCTACTAAGATTGGTTGCCCTGTTGCGTGAACTTCTTTAATGAAATTAACTATAGCGTTATATTTTCCTTTTTCGGTAGCAAACATTAAATCAGCCATGTCTTCTCTGATGCAAGGTTTGTTAGTAGGAATTTCAATAACGTACATGTTATAAATGTCTCTAAATTCTTCTTCTTCAGTTTTAGCAGTACCAGTCATACCGGAAATTTTGTTATACATTCTAAATAAATTTTGGAAGGTAATTGTTGCCATTGTTTTAGTTTCTTCGTTGATTTTTACGCCTTCTTTAGCCTCAATTGCTTGATGCAAACCTTCACTAAATTGTCTACCATGCATTAAACGACCAGTAAATTGGTCAACAATTATAACAGCGCCTTCTTCATCTACAACATAGTCTACATCAATTTTCATACCATAATTGGCTTTAAGGGCCTGGTTAACATGATGAACTAAAGCGGTATTATCTGCATCATATAGATTAGATAGTTTAAAATATTTTTCTATTTTTTTGCTTCCTTCTTCAGTAAGCATTACAGTTTTAGTTTTTTCATCAACAATGTAGTCAGTTTCTTTTTCTAATTTTTTAACAGCACTATCTGCTTCAACATATAGATTTGCTGAGTTCATTTTGCCGCCAGATATAATTAAAGGGGTTCTTGCTTCATCAATTAAAATGGAATCGACTTCATCGATAATGACATAATTTAAGCCTCTTTGAGTGCGGTCTTCTTTTCTTTGTACCATATTGTCTCTTAAGTAATCGAACCCAATTTCATTGTTGGTTGAATAGGTTATATCACAATTATAAACTTTTTGTTTTTCTTCAGGACTAAGTTCTCTTAAATTGACACCAACACTGATACCTAAAAAGTCATAAATTGGTCCCATCCACTCGGCGTTACGAGCAGAAAGATATTCATTTACTGTTACAACATGAACTCCCTTTCCTGCTAGAGCATTTAAATAAGCAGGTAGGATAGTAGTTAAAGTTTTACCTTCACCAGTTTTCATTTCCGCAATGTTACCATAATGAATTGCTAGACCACCAATTAACTGAACGTGGTATGGTTTTTCACCAATTTTACGATATGCAGCCTCTCTAGCAGTCGCAAAGGCTTCAACTTTTATATCTTCTAAAGTTTCCCCGTTTGCTAGACGTTCTTTAAATTCTTTCGTTTTTCCACTTAGTTCTTCATCGGATAATTTAGAATATTCTTCATCTAATGCTTCGATTTCAGCAGCTATTTTATTAAATCTTTTTAATTCTTTATATTCAGTATCAACAAGTTTTTTTAGTAAACTCATTAAAATCACCTCTTCAGTAAAATATTATATCAGAAAAAAAAGGAGTTTTACATCCTTTTTGACTACTTAGTATCGATTATACCATAGTTTCCATCTTTTCGTTTGTATAGAACTGATACACAATCAGCACTAGCGTTTTTAAACACAAAGAAATCATGATCTAGTAATTCCATTTGAAGAATGGCTTCTTCTTCACTCATTGGTTTTATTTCTAAATCTTTTCTTTTTACGATTTTACTTTTATTTTCAGTTTCTTCTTCAGTAATATTAAAGTCAAAAACAAATTCAATTGGTTCTTCTTTTTTGTATCTATCTTTTAATCTTGTTTTATTTTTTCTAATTTGTCTTTCTAATTTATCAACAACTAAATCGATTGCGGCATATAAATCATCATTCTTTTCTTCCGCTCTTAAAGTAAATTTGTTGGTTGGGATAGTAATTTCAATAATTTGATTATTGTCTTTAACTCTAATAATTGCGTTTCCTTTAATGCTTGCAGGATTATCAAAGTATTTATCTAGTTTACTTATTTTTCCTTCAACATAATTTTTAATAGCGTCAGTTACTTTTATTTTGTCGCCACGAATTAAAATTTCCATAATATCATCTCCTAAAATAATTATACCATTTTGAATGTGAAAATTTAAAGAAAATTGTAAAGATCTTGTTTAAAAGAAAAAAACTACAAAATTGTAGTTAATTCGCATTCTCTTACTTCAACAGCTTGAAGACCTTTGGCTGTTTCAATAAGTTTGAAGTCAACAAGGTCGCCTTCTTTAAGAGTTTTAAATCCTTGTTTATCAATCGCAGAATAATGAACAAAGATATCTTCTAAGTTTTGACATTCAATAAATCCATAACCCTTTTCATTATTGAACCATTTTACTTTACCTCTCAAGCAAAACACCAACCTTTCATATATTTATTTAAACATTCCAACGACAAGTTTATCTTATCATAATTACCCGCTAAAAGTTTAAATTTGACACGAAATTATGATTTAAAGACACGAAATAAAAAATTTTAATTAATTACTGATTTTAAAATATTATTTTTGTACGTTTTGGAGCAATATTTTATTGTTTCATTATTGTTAAAAGTTATTAAGCCATCATTCCAATTATAAAAGTTTACTTTGGTACTATTTACTATACATGCACGATGAATTTGTATAAAACGTTTATCAACCATTTCAAGAAATTTATTTAAACTCATATTAACTTCATAATTTTGATTAGCAGTGCACACCACTAATTTTCTTTCACAAGGTTTTTTGTACACATACTTAATTTCTTTTAAAAATAACTGAAGTATGCCTTGCTTACCAATATGAATAAATTTTTTATCATCATAGTTTACATTGATAATATTAGTAATATCATTTTCTAAAATTTGGGAAAGAAGATAATTCTTTTCAATAACTCTATATATTTTAGGAATTGTTAAATTAAGTTTTTTAAATTTTGTAAGTAGAATTATTTCTGAATCTAAATCATGCTTTCTTAAGTCGGATATAAATTTTAGGTTTTTGGCATTATCAATGTTAACAAGAAAAATTTTATAAGTTATTTTATTCTTTAATTCTAATAAATGTCTACTATTAAGTTCTTCAATTAACGTTAATTCATAGTTTTCATTTTTATTAAACATTATGGTACTAATAATCTTTTGATAAAGTTTTTGATATTTTTTATCATCTTCAATTATTATAAATTCTAGCATTAAAGTATTTATACCTTAGTTCTCTCTTGAAAAAATTTTTTATTGTTTTTATAACACGATTAGTCTTTAAACATTATAGCACAACTTTTTTAAAATGATAGCAAATTTTAATAAATAAAATAAAAAAATCTCTTATTGGAGATCCTTTTATAAATTAGCCTACTTTTTATTTCTACTTTTAAAAATTTACGGCTTCCTTTTTTAATTCTCTTTCTTTAATAGCTCTTCGTTTATCGTAATTGTGTTTCCCTTTACATACGCCAATTAAAATTTTTGCTTTTTGATTTTTAAAATATAATTTTAAAGGAATTAAAGTATAACCTTCTTTACTAGTATATTCTAGTAAACGTTTTATTTCGGCTTTATGTAATAATAGTTTCCTAGTTCTTCTTTCGTCATGGTTAAAGCGGTTGCCTTCATCATATTTAGAAATGAACATATTTATTACATATACTTCACTATTTTTGATTTTGGCGTATGAATCTTTTAAATTACAACTACCATTTCGAATAGATTTTATTTCCGTGCCGGTTAATACAATGCCTGCTTCTATTTCTTTTTCAATAAAATAATCAAAGTATGCTTTTCTATTTTTTATTTCCACGTTTATCACCATCCAGTAAGACAAAATCAATTGTTTTAGCCTCTTTAGAAGCAGATACTACCTTAACTTTTACTTTATCACCTAAGCGATATCTTTTTTTGCTTTCATGACCAATAAGGGAAAAGCATTCAGGAACATAGGTGTAAAAATCGTTATCCATTGTATTTACATGAACAAGGCCTTCTACTAAATTATCTAATACAACAAACATACCAAAACTATTAACACCACTGATAGTTCCTTCATAGACACAGCCAATTTTGCTTTCCATAAATTCAGCCATTTTCATATCGTCAACTTCTCTTTCGGCATCGACTGCAGCTCTTTCTCTTTCACTACAATTAGCGGTAATATATTCTAAATTTTCATTCCAATAATCGATAACATTATCATCTAATTTATTTTCAAATAGATAAATTCTTAAGAGTCTATGAACATTTAAATCCGGATATCTTCTGATAGGACTTGTAAAATGAGTATAGCATCTACTTCCTAAACCAAAGTGGCCAATGTTATCTTTAGAGTAAATCGCTTTTTGCATTGAACGAAGAAGAATTTCTGATAATATAGGATATTCTGGTTTATCATTTATTTGATTTAACATTTTTTGAAGAGAGGTTGGTTTAATGTTATCTTTAAATTTACCTACTATTTTATAGCCCATTTGACTTACTAAGTGAATAAAATCTTCAATTTTTTCTGGTTTAGGAGTGCCGTGAACACGATATATAAATGGTAAGCCCATATTATAAATGTGAGATGCGACAGTTTCATTAGCGGCAATCATAAAGTCTTCAATCATTTTTTCAGCATCAAAGCGTAAACGTCTTTTAACATCAATACATTTTCCCATATTATCACAGATTAACTTAGGTTCATCTATTTCAAAATCAATGTATCCACGTTTTTCTTTATGTCTTCTTAATATTTTAGCAAGTTTATTCATCTCAATTAAAATGTCCTTAAATGGTTCATATTCTGGATCTACAATATTATTCATTAAAATATCATTAACCTTATTATAGGTCATTTTTTTAGATGATTTTATATAACTTGGAAAGATATCATATTTTATTACGTTGCCATTAAAGTCAATATCCATAACGCATGAAATTGTTAATCTTACAACATTAGGGTTTAATGAGCAAATTCCATTAGATAGTTTATGAGGAAGCATTGGTATAACTGAATCAGCAAGATAAGAACTGGTACCTCTTCTAAAAGCATCTTTATCTAAAGGACTATCTTTAGTAACATAATAACTTACATCAGCAATATGAACTCCTAAGGTATAATAATCATAATTTGTTTGTAAACTAATAGCATCATCAATATCTTTAGTATCATCACCATCGATAGTAAATATTACTTCATTTGTTAAGTCTTTACGATTTTTTAAATCTTTTTCTTCTACCATGATAGGTAAACTATTAGCCATATCATTTGCTTCTTTAGAAAATTCTTCATAAATTTCATATTTGCAAGCAATGGATTTGATGTCTACTCCGGGGTCATCTTTATGGCCAAGAACACTTACAACTTTACCAATGTAGTTATTGCGGATTTTTTCTTTTACTAAATTTACGGCTACTTTAGTTCCATCAACACAGTTATGAGTCGTATTAGGATCTAGTTCGACCGTGATTTTTTTCTTTTTATCATCTAAAATAAGGGTTGGTGTATCATTTTTAAATAGAATTTCCCCTACAATATTTTTTACATTTCTTTTTAAGATTTTTAGGACTTTACCTTCACTTTTTCCTTTATATGTTATAACTTCAACAAGTACTTCATCGCCATCAATCGCACCATTTAAATTGACATAATCGATATATAAGTCATCACCTTCTAGAAGAAGAAAACCATTACCAGATTTATTAATGCTAATTTTTCCGGCTTTTAAACCAGGATTGTTTTTATACAATATATACTTATCTTTTTTGGTTTTATAAAGAACGCATTCATCTACTAAAGCATTTAAAGTTTTTTCTAATAATTTTAAGTCTTCTGGCGTTGTTAGATTAAGTAAATCATTTATTTCAATTAAATCTAAAGCCTCATATTTGTCATCTAATAGTTTTAATATATCTTCTTTCATAGTTCCTCCTATTATATTTAATATTATATCATGATTTTTAATTTTATTTTTAGTTTTTTTAATGGTTTTTAAGCAAGAAAAAAATGCCAACAGGCATTTAAATTAACTCATGTATATTAAGAATGATAATACAAAGAAGGCTAACCCTAAAACAAGAGTAATTCTACTTATTAATAGTTCTGATCCTCTTTCTTTTTGGTTAGAAAATAATTCGGTATTACCACCAGTTATAATTTGTCCGCCATCACTTGCTTTGTTGCTTTGTAAAAGTACAATGGCAATTAGTAATATTGATACAATTAATAGAGCTGTTTCCATATTCATCACCTGACATGTAATAATTTAACATAAAGAGATGAAATTTGCAAGAAAATATATTTATATCGCTAATAATCTTGAGTATTGTTTAGAAAATTTAGTATAAATATCACTAAATCTACCATAATTCTTTATTTCACAATCGGTTATTATTTTTAAAAGAGAATATAATCTATAAATTTCTATTCTAATTATTTCGTCATGGGTTAACTTTTTATTATCATATCCCAGCAAAAAATATTCATCGTTTTCTCTATCCAATAGGTGAAAATAAAATGACATTAATTCATCACAAAAAAATGTATCATTAAAATCAATTATGCCATTAATTTGTCCGTTTTTTATTAAAATGTTTCCATCCCATAAATCAATATTGCATAAACTTATATTATTAATGTTTTTTAATTCTTTTTCTTTCGTTTTTAGGAGATTAATTATATCTTTAGATGTTATTCCTTCTATATTAATATGATGGTTTTGGTATATTTTTAAAACAATATCAAACATAAACATGACTAATTCATAATTATTAGAAAAATGTTTTTCAGGAAAAGCAGGAATGAAAAATTTATCTTTTTTTATCGAACAAATCTTTTTAGTTATTTTACCTATTTCATAAGATATTTTTTGTTTCTGCTCTTTAGATATATTTTCTTTACATTCATTATAATTATTTCCTTCTATATAAGATATAATTAAAAATGGATATTTATATAGGTCGATACCATCAGAATAAAATATAACTTTAGGAATATTGGGAATTATGCCTTCTAATTCTTTTAAAATTTTTGCTTCCCAATAAATAGTATTTTTATCGATTGGTGATACTTTTTTGTTTACCGGTTCCGTTTTTATAATATATTTTTTATTGCCGGCATCCAACAAATAAACTCTATTTTTAAGTCCTCCACTTAATTTTTTTATTCCAAGTTTTATGGGGTATCTTTTGAATGCAGTAAAATATATTTCTTTAAAAACTTTATTGGTTAATTTATTTGCTGACATAATTAACCTCATGATAATCTTTTATATACTTTTTTAAAACTTTTTCAGTTAAATCATATTCATCTTGATTCATTGTTAAATGAAAAATATTATCAAAAGCATATCTTTTAATTTTGGTTTTGTATTCATTTCTAATGTTTCTTTTTAATTGTGCAAGATTAATAAATTGAAAGCCTTTAGTGTTGTTAGTATATTCATAAAAACGGACTTCTGCTTCAAAATTAACAATTGTTATTATGTTGTTTTCAAATTGATCTTTTAATGTGGCATACTTAATAAAACTCACTCCTTCTGCCTCATGATTTTCAACATAAATGTCTTTAATAAAACTTTCATATTGTTCTTTTAAATCAATATTAATTATTTGATTAACATTTCCTTCTTTTTTTATTTTTTCAATAATTTCGTTTTTTTGCTTGACGCTTAAAGAATTCCACAAAACACCAATACAATGAATTTTTTGCTTGTATACTTCACTAAGCAAAATTATTTTTTTATCTATATAAATATTCAATAATTTTATAATATTCTTTAAATCTCTAAATTTGTTAGGATTATTTGTAGAAATTAATAGTTTTATTAGTTTATTATATACTTCAACTATCTCTTTATGATATTCATTTTTTCTAATTAGGTTTTTATTAAAATCTCTTAAAAAGTATTTTAAAATATGTACATAACTATTAAATAATAAGCGATCAGAAATATCTTGGTATTTTTTACCTTTCTTTAACAAATATTTTGATTTTTCTTCTGCCCATGCTGATAAGGTAAAAAAACGTTTAGAAAACTTTTTGGCAGTTAAAGACTCACTATCTCTTTTAATATAATGATATAGAGGTTTATTTACTTGAGTAAAAGATGCTTCTTTATCACATAGTCTAAAAATCAAATCGGTGTCCTCTTTAAAGCATTCATTTGTAAACTTTATATGTTTTAATAAATTTGTTTTATATAATTTATTCCATGCTGCAATTGTTAATCCCGCTGTTGTATATTCATTTAATAAATCAAATCTATTATTTAAATACTTTAGATTTTTAATTAATAATGAATAATCAATTATTGTGTTATCCTTATTATGAATAAAGAAACCACACTCGCATACATCTGCATGATAATTTTCTATTTGCAATAACATTTCCTCTATCATATTTTTTTCTATATAGTCATCAGAATCTATAAAACATATATACTTGCCAGTGGCTGATTCGATACCACTATTTCGGGCAGCACTTAACCCTGCATTAGGTTTATGAATCACCTTAATCCTTCTATCATATTTACTATAATCATCGCACAATATCGGTGAATTATCGGTAGAACCGTCATCAACTAAGATAACTTCTATGTTTTTGTAAGACTGATTCAAAACGCTTTTTAGACATTTTGATAAATATTCTTCTGTATTATAAATTGGTATAACTACGGTAACTAATGTGTTATTTTTAAAGCAATATTCTAATTTATTTTCAATTGTTTTTTCCCAATTATCATATTTTAAATTAAGGCTTAAATCATAATATTTTTCTTTAGGTGAATTATATATAATATATTTTTCACACCTTTCAATACCTATATCACCAGTTGAAGTCATACAAGTTATATTTATAATATAGTCACATAAATCTAAATAATCTTGATAATGTTCTAAATTTGTATAATCTATTACCAACTTTTTTTCTGTTAACAACTCTTTTATTTTTTTATCTAATAATATTTTCTTTTCATAAGTAGATAATACTTTTAGTTTGTTTAAATAATCATCACAGTCAAAAACAAAGTATCCCTTTCTTTTAAAATAATTTTTTAATTCCTTTTTTTCAGTATTTTTAATATTATTACCTATTCCAATAATCATAATTTTTTTCCTCCTTCTTAATGTTATTAATTTTTGTTTGTTTTTTTAAGGAGAAAAATTTAGACTTTTTTTGAATAAATTCTCGGAATTTTTAATGATTTTCTAGAAATTAAGATATATTATGCTATAATATGCGAAAAGAGGTGAATTATTATGGATGAAAGAATACTAGACTCTATAAATATTAAAACTTATCCAGAATTAATTATTAATTTTCTTAAAGAAAATAAGATTAATTCAAATTTTAATAATTTAAGAAGTTTTTATAATAATTTATTATCTTCTATTAATGTTGATATTCGTGATTCTTATTTAAATAGAATTTTAAAATATTTATCCTCTAAAGAAGCAAGTAATATATTAATATTAGATGATATTGGTAATGATATTTATACCAAAGAATTGCATAGTTTTTTTGAACTAGTTAGTAAAGACATTAATAAATCAAATAATAAATTGTTATTTTATAAGAAGCTTATTGACTTGTGTAGTTATATTTATTTTAGTAAAGAAGAAGTGTTAATTATAAAAGAAATATATGATAGCAAAGATTATTCAGCCATGCTGTATGAATTATTTGTTCATGCTTGCTTGAATTATAAAACGAATACCCCCAAAATACTTGCTGAGAGATTATTTCAAGAAGCAATCTGTCTTGAACAAAATAATATTATGAGAAAATTAATTTTAAAAATGGCTGCTGATTTAGGTAATGATTTGGCTTGTCATACTTATGCGACGATTGTTTATGACGATTTTATTGAGAGATTTAATTATTATTTAAAGGGTAAAAATAATGCTTGCAGTTTGTGGGAACTAGCATTTATTATTGAGCATTATGAATTGAATAAAGATCAATATATTATGGCAATAAAAGATCTTAAAGACGTTCTTAAAATAGCTAATGATACTTTTAAAGATAAATATATAGTAAAAAATGCCAAAAATGAGTTTGAAAATGATTGTACTCTTTTGGCATTTAAATTATATTTATATTTATCGCATATTAAAAATTTTTCGAAAGCATATTGTAGTGTGGGAAAGTTTTTTTTCACACATAAAATTGTTATTATTGATAGTAATGGCAATATGAAAGAAAATGATACTTTAAATTATGCATTTGACTATTCTTATAAAGCAATTAGACTAGGAAATATTTTTGCAATGGGTAATGTTGCTGCTTATTATTACGATAAAAAAGATGAAAAGCTTTTTGATTACAAAGATTATTTTAAAGTTGGCGCTAGTGTTAAATACATAAGCGCTAGCGAATATTTAATTAAAATATTGATGGAAGAAAATAACACCGAGGGAGCAGAAAAATATCTACAATTTATTGCTAATAATAATTATGGAGAAGCACAATTTAAACTAGCTAAATTATATGAAACCAAGATGAAATATGATGAAGCAATAAATTATTATGAAAAAGCAATAAATAATAATATTTATAAAGCTTCAATCGATTTAGCTAAGATTTACTTTAATAAATATATGTCACAATTAAATAAAAATAATAGTAAAAATGGTTATTTGCTTCTAGCAATTAATCTTATTAATTCTCATTATAATAATTATAATGATGAAGAAAGAAAAGAAGCCGACTATTTATTAAAAACTTTTAAAAGTTTATTATAAAAAATTCACTAAAATCGTGAATTTTTTTATTTAATATTTTACCTTAGGTATTAATCCTTCTTTAGTTAGTTCATAAATATTGGTACATACTTCATCAATATATTTTCTATCATGGCTAACACTAATAATTGTTCCCTCAAAATCTTTCAAAAGTTTTCTTATAACGGGATTCGATAGAGGACTTAAGTTTCTTGTTGGTTCATCTAACAAAAGGACATTGGATTTTTCTAAAATTAATTTCAAAAGAAGTAGTTTAGCTTTTTGACCACCACTCAGTAGTTTAATCTTACTAGTTACTTCTTCATCTTTGAATTTTAAACTGCCTAAATAGGTTCTTGCCTTGGTTATGAAATTTTTGGAGGTGTCTTTTTTAGATAAATAATCAATAGGGGTCATCTCTAAATCTAAAAGGTCTTCATAATTTTGGGGCATATAACCTAAAATTATATCTTTTCTTTGACTTAAAATTTGATATATTTCTTTAATTAAAGTGGATTTGCCAGAACCATTTTGACCAATTATGACCAGATGAGACTTTCCTTTTACCAATAACTTTATATTTCTGGATAAAATGACATTTCCCACTTTTAGTTGAGACAAATTTAAGTCCAATATTATTTTACCATTAGGGATTTTTTCAATTTCAGCGTTTTGTAAATTTATAGCCTCTTCAACATCAGGCATTTTTGTAAAATCATTTTTTTCTCTTTCATACCTTTTTTCTTGCGATTTTAATGATTTCATTTTTTTCTTTAATAAAGCCGCACCATGTGGGTCTGCTCTAGTTATAGTATTTTGCTGATATTCAACTTTTTGAAATACTTCTTTAAAGCTAGCTAGCTGCTTGTTATAATCATTTCTTTCTTTTTTAGCGATTTGTTCTTGATGAGATAAATTTCTTATTCTTTGATCAATATATTCTTTATATGAAACATAAGAAATAGTATGACGACATTCTGTTTTTCTTTTTATTTGTTCAAGATGAATGATACCGGTAGCAGTTCGTTCTAATAATGTTTCATCATGTGATATGTATAAAATGGGTTTTTCGGTATTATTTATAAAATCTTCTAACCATTTTAATGTATCTATATCAATATCGTTTGTAGGTTCATCTAAAAGTAAAATGTCAGGATTATGACATAATATCTTAATTAACTGCAATTTTACCTTCTCGCCGCCCGATAAATTTCTCATGACTTCGTTATCATTTAATACAGATTTTCTTACATTAAACTTTGTAATGTAAGTATAAAAGTCATTTAACAAATTGTAATTATCATAATTAAGTTCATTAGAAGGCTCTTTTTTTAGGAAAAAATTTAGTGGTGATTCATTATTCCAACTAGCATCAAGACTTTGCTCTAAATAACCAATTGTCATATTATGAGTATTTATGTTTCCTTTAACACTAGCATATTCTTCTACTTTTTTAGAATCTACGACTAACTTAAGTAAAGTACTTTTTCCATTTCCTTCTTCGCCAATAATAGCAATTTTTTCTTTAGGATGTAGTACAAAGGAAAAATCTTTGATGATTGGTCTATTATTATTTATTAAAGTAATACTAACATTATTAAATTCTAACACTACTACCTTCCTTTCTGATAGTCTTAATGCTTACTATTTTTCTATTTGTTCTTCAATTCTAAGTAATCTATTATATTTGCAAATTCTTTCGCCACGGCATAAGGAACCAGTTTTGATAAAACCTAAATTTAAACCAACGGCTAAATCAGCAATGAAGGTATCTTCGGTCTCTCCACTTCGATGAGATATTATGGTTTTAAAATTATTTTCTTTTGCTAATTTAATAGTTTCTAGCATTTCGGTGATAGTACCAATTTGATTAGCTTTTAAAAGAATTGAATTATTATACTTTTCAGTAATTCCTTTTTCTAAATATTCAATATTAGTTACAAAATAATCATCACCAACAAGCATTATTTTATCTTTTACTAAAGCGGTTAATTGTTTGATAGAGTCAATATCATTTTCACTGAAAGCATCTTCAATACTGATAATTGGATAAGTATCTATTAGTTTAAGGTAGTAGTTAATTAACTGTTCTTTAGTTATTTTTTGTTTATTAATAGTATATTTTTCACCGTCATAAAATTCTGAAGCGGCACAGTCAAGTGCAATAGATACATCCTCTTTAGGAGTATATCCGGCTTTTGTTATAGACTTTATAATATGGTCAAGAGCGTCTTCGATAGATTTAAAATTAGGCGCAAATCCACCTTCATCACCTACAGCGGTAGAATATCCTTCCTCTTTTAAAATACCTTTTAAAGTTTGAAATACTTCAGAGCCACATCTTAATCTTTCTTTAAAAGTACGCTGCATAGGTACAATCATAAATTCTTGAATTTCAAGACCACTTGAAGCATGAACACCACCATTAATAATATTCATCATTGGATAAGGCATTGTATATGGGCCATCAAATATTTGGTAAAGTTCTTTATTTTCTGTTAATGCGATGGCTTTCATAACACATAAAGATACACTTAAGATTGCATTGGCACCTAAATTGGTTTTAAATTTAGTACCATCTAGACTAAGTAATAATTTATCTATTTTTTCTTGATTTAATTCTTGATTTATTAGAGCTGGTTTAATGATTTCATTTACGTTATTAACAGCCTTCGTTACCCCTTTTCCATGATATCTTTCATCACCATCGCGTAGTTCAAGGGCTTCGTTAGTTCCAGTTGATGCTCCTGATGGTACAGATGCCATTACTTTAACACCATTTTCTAAAGTAAGCTCGGTTTCAACAGTTGGATTACCTCTTGAATCTAAAATTTCTCTTGCATAAATATTTTTAATTTTCATAAATTCCTCCCATTATCTACTAAAATTATAAAATAATTGTCAATTTAAGGCAAGAATATTAACATATATTTACAGTCTATGTTATAATACTTACGAGGTGTTTTAAATGAGAGTAGTTGAATTAACAATGCAAGAATTTAGCGATTTTGCAGCAAATCATCCTTTAAGAAATTATTGTCAAACTACCACTTATGCAAAATTAATGGGTGAAAAAGGTTTTAACTACGATTATATAGGATATAAAGATGATAGTAATAATTTGGTAGCAGCATCTTTAATCTTAAATAAAAAAATGATGGTAATTTATAAGTTTGCTTATGCACCTAAGGGAGTTTTAATTGATTATTACAATACAGAACTAACAGGTATGTTTTTTAAGGACTTAGCAGAGTATTATAAGAAAAGAGATTGTGCTTTTTTAAAAATTAATCCCGAGATTATAATTGGTCAGTTAATTCCTAGAAATGGATATATGCCAGCGTATAATCAAAATGTAAATATTATTGATGTTTTAAAGGATTTAGGATTTAAACGTAGAAGAGAAATTAAACCATTAGATTTTATTATGCCGAGAATTAATCCTTATATTAATTTAAAAACTTACAAATTTGAAGATTTAAGTGATGAGACAAAAGAAAAAGTAAAAGCATCTGAGAAAAAAGGTCTTTTTATCGAGACGGCAACTAATAAGGATATCGCGACACTTTATAATGTTGTTAAAAATGAAACATATGAAAATATTAATTACTACCGAAATATATTAAATACTTTTAACGAAGATGCCGAACTATTTTTGCTAAAAGTTGATTATGAGGAATATTTAATTAGCGCTAGAAAAGAATATGAAAAAGAACTTGAAAATAACAATTATTATAATGAGTTAATTCAAAACAATAATACCGAAGAAAATTTAAATGCAAAAATGCAGTCTGATAGAGATTTATTAATATTAAAAGATGAAATTGTAAGTGCCACTGAAGGACTTAGAAAAAATAAATATAAATATATTGGGGGAGCATTAATCATCAAGTATAAAAATAGAGTTAGTATTATTTTAAATGGTTATGATAAATCTCTTAAAGACTTGTATCCAAATTATTTTATATATAACTATATTATTAATAAGTATAAAGATGATTATGATTTCTTAGATATGAATGGGGCTGCGAGTGATTTTAATCCTGATAGTATATATAATGATTTCAATAAAGAAAAGTTAGCATTTAATCCAACTTTGTATGAATTTATCGGTGAATTTGATTTAGTTCTTAATGATTTTGCGTTTAAAAGATTACAGGCTAAAAATTTACTGGCTAAGGAATTTTATCCTTCGGTTAAATTTGAAGAACAATAAAAGGAAATATGTTTAAGTAATATTTCCTTTTTTTCATTAATAATTTTCAGCTTTTAATTCCATAAAACTTTGAGGATGCTTACATACTGGGCACACTTCTGGAGCATTTTGACCATAGGTAATATGTCCACAGTTACGGCAAATCCAAATTTTTTCCTCACCTTTACTAAATACTAAATTATCATTTATATTGGCAACTAGTTTTAAATATCTTTCTTCATGATGTTTTTCAATTTCACCAACTTTTTCAAATAAGAAAGCAATTTCATCAAAACCTTCTTCTTTAGCAGTTTCACTAAATTCTTTATACATTTTTGTCCATTCAAAATTTTCGCCATTAGCAGCATCTTTTAGGTTATCTAATGTAGAACTTATTTCACCACCATTTAAGGCTTTAAACCATAATTTAGCATGTTCTTTTTCATTTTGAGCAGTTTCTTCAAAAATGGCAGCGATTTGTTCATAACCATCTTTTCTAGCCTTTGAAGCGTAATAAGTATATTTATTACGTGCTTCGCTTTCTCCAGCAAAAGCAGTCATTAAGTTTTTCTCTGTTTTACTTCCTTTTAATTCCATTTTCATACCTTCTTTCATATGAATATTATAACAAATTATTATAGTTTTTACTATTTAAGTATATAATTTATTATGAAAAGATTTCCGCCGGAAATAGATCCTAAAATTGATACTTTAACAGGAGTCATTATAGGATATGCATTAATTGGTAATTTTAATGCTGTAGAACAAAACGCGATTGGAAACTGGTTTATGTTAGTAGGACAAATATTAGAAACAAACGCGGCGTTTTTGCAGTTAAATGAAAACCGAAGAAAAACGAGAGATGAAGCAGCAAATGGACCAATTATATCCGATATTTTTGAAAGTGAATTAAGCGGAAATGGGGAGAACTTTAATTTTGAAAACGTGGATATTGAAAGACTAGAAAAAATGATTAGAATAATGAATGAAGAGTTAGAAAAAATAAAAAGACGGTTTTAATTACCATCTTATCTATTTTCACGATATCTTTCTTTAGGATCAAGAATCTTTTTTCTCATTCTAATAACAGCAGGAGTAACTTCAACTAGTTCATCATCTTCAATAAACTCTAGGGCTTCTTCAAGAGAGAAAGTTTTTGGAGTTACAAGATTGATTGCTTCATCACTACTTTTACTTCTGGTATTAGACATTTCCTTATTTTTACAAGGATTAACATTAAGATCATTATCACGATTGTTAATACCTACGATCATACCAACATATACATCAACGGCAGGGCCAATAATTAAAGATCCTCTTTCTTGTAAGTTGAATAAAGAATAACCTAAAGATTTGCCCGTTTCCATACTTACTAAAACACCATTTTTACGAGTTTGAATTTTACCAGCATATGGTTTATAGTCAGAGAAACTTCTAACCATAATTCCTTCACCTTTAGTATCAGTAATGAAATTACTACGATAGCCAATTAAGCCTCTAGTTGGAGCACTAAATTCTAAATGAGTATAATTTTCTTCTTGCTCCATTTTTTGTAAAAGGGCTTTTCTTTCTTGAAGGGCATTGATAACCGTACTAGCATATTCATTAGGGGTATTAATAGTTACAGTTTCAAATGGTTCACATTTAACGCCATCTATTTCTTTAAATAATACTTCAGGTTTACTTACACATAGTTCATAGCCTTCTCTACGCATATTTTCTAAAAGAATTGATAAATGAAGTTCACCACGGCCACTTACTTTATAACCATCTGATGAAGGTAATTCTTCTACTTCTAAGCCTACGTTAGTTTGTAATTCTCTTTCTAATCTTTCTTTAATATGTCTAGTTGTTAAGAATTTACCACTTTGACCAGCAAAAGGTCCGTTATTAACTAGGAAATTCATACTTAATGTAGGTTTCTCAATTTCAATTGGAGGCAAAGGATCAGGTGCATTTAATGTACAAATGGTATCACCAATAGAAATATCAGGACAACCAGCAATTGTAACGATATCACCATAATAGGCTTCTTTTTTCTCAACTTTGTTAATACCTTCATTAACATAAAGTTTGCTAATTTTAAAGTTTTCAACGTTACCATTATTTTTTACTAAAGTAACATTTTCACCAGTTTTAATCATTCCTTTGGTAATACGACCAATACCTAATCTACCAATATAGTCATCGTATGCTAAATTTGAAATTTGAAGTTGTAGGTTATCATTTATATTACCTTCATAAGGTTTACATTGTTTTAAGATTGTTTCTAAAAGGGGTTCAATGGTTGTATTATCGTCATCTAAAGAATATTTAGCGATGCCATCACGAGCAACACCATATATAATTGGGAAATCAAGTTGTTCATCTGTCGCATTTAATTCACAGAATAAGTCAAATGTCATGTTTACTACTTCTTCAGCACGAGCATCTTTTTTATCAATTTTGTTAATAAATAAAATAGGTTTTAAGTTATGCTCTAAGGCTTTTTTTAGAACAAATCTAGTTTGAGGCATTGGGCCTTCGGCTGAGTCAACTAATAAAATAACTGTATCAACAGTTTTAATAACACGTTCTACTTCTGATGAAAAATCAGCATGACCAGGAGTATCTACGATGTTGATTTTATAATCTTTATATCTAATTGCACAGTTTTTAGAATAAATAGTAATTCCTCTTTCTCTTTCAAGATCATTACTATCCATAATACATTCTACTTGTTCATTACGAGGATTAAAAGCACCATTTTGTTCTAATAAGGCATCTACTAAAGTACTTTTACCTGCATCAACGTGTGCAACAACGGCAATATTTATGATTTTATCCATATAAATCCACTTCTTTCAAACTTGGTTAATAATACAACAAATAAGCGATTTTTGCAAGAAAAAGATATAATTTTAAAATTATTATTGGTATAATCTTCTTAAGGAGGTAGTCTTTTATGAAAAATGCAAAAAAATTCATAAAGAAAAATTACATTTTATTAACAACTATATTATGCGCCATTTTGGTTATTAGTGGTGTTTATTGCTTGCAGGAAGTGGCTCCATTTGGAAAGAAGTCGTTATTAACTATTGATTTTTTTCATCAATATGGGCCAATGTTAGGAGAACTTGTTGATAGAATTAGAAATGGTCAAAACTTAATTTATTCTTTCTATATGGGAATGGGACTACCATTTTTCAGAAATTTTTTTAATTATTTATCTAGTCCTTTTAATATAATTTTGTTTTTATTTAATCATAGTGATTTATTAATGTCTTATTCAGTAATTATTGGTCTTAAAGCAGTGGCAGCAGCCGGAACAATGAATTACTATTTAAGAAAGAAATTTAACGATAATAAGAATTTATTTTTTATTGCTCTTTCATTATTATATGCTTTCTCCGCTTATTTTACCGCTTATTACTGGAACATTATGTGGCTTGATGGAATGGTGTTCTTACCTTTAATTACTTTAGGTATTGAAAATATTATAAATGATAAGAAACCGCTTTTATATATAATAAGTTTAGCTATTATGCTTTTTGCAAATTATTTTATTGCTTACATGTTATGCTTATTTAGTGTTTTATATTTTGTAATATACATGTTTATTAAATTTGATAAATTTGAATTTAAGAAAATTTTGAAGAAATGTTTAATATTTAGTATTTCATCTTTCCTTGCAGCCGGATTATGTGCTTTCTTTTTAGTACCTTTATATGATGCAATTAAAGGAATTAGTGCAACTAGTGATGTATTTCCAACTAGTCAATATTATAGTTTTACTTTTAAGGAGTTTATTTTTAATCATTTAAGTGCGGTAGGAAGTACAGTATTAAAATCTGGTATTACATCAGCACCTAATATATCATGTGGAATTACCATGGTAGCATTATTAATCACTTTTATAATTAATCCTAAAATTAATATTAAAATTAAATCCTCTTATTTATTTCTATTAGCATTTATAATGATTAGTTTTGTAGTTGCTCAACTTGATTTTATTTGGCATGCATTTCATGTTCCAAATGATTTACCATACCGTTATTCATTTATATATTCATTTATTCTAACTATTATTGGGGCATATGTGATAAAAGATATTAAAGAGTTAAAGCCAATTTGGGTTACTTCAACTTACGTATTATGTTTATTATTTATTTTAATGGCTAAAATATTAAAATTTGCGAATATAACAGATAAGATGTTACTTCTTAATGCGATTATTATTACGATTATGTTTTTAGTATATATATTGGTTAAATTTTTTGATAATGTTAAAAAGTGGGCACCAGTATTTGCGATAGTTGCAACGATGTTTGAATGTATAATTGGAATAAATAATAATTGGTCAATAGCGCATGACTTAAAAAGTTTCTATGAAGATTATGATACGGTCAAGGAAGATTTAAAATTTGTAAGTGACAACAATAGTGATTTTTATAGAATCGAACGAGAATACATGCTATCTTTTAATGATAATTCTTGGTATGGATATCCAGGAGTTATGGCATTTAGTTCTATGGAATATGAAAATTTGGCAGTACTAGAAAGTAGTTTGGGAATGCCAGGAAATAATATAAATAGTTTTTATTATAAAAATAATACGCCAATTTACAATATGATGTTCAATTTAAAATATGTAATGGGACATAGAGAAGATGATGAAGATTATACATTATATTATGAAGGAAATAATAAAGTTTATAAAAGTAAGTACGCTCTAGGGCTTATGTTTGGGGTTGATAAAAATATTAGTTATTGGAATTATTGTTTTGTTAGTCCTTTTAGAAATCAAAATGATTTTGTTTATAAAACTACGGCTATTGATAAAGTATTTAACAAAAATAAATTTATTACAACTAAAGAAGTGTTAAGAAATGATGATGTAATTGTAGTTAAATATGTTATAAAAAATCCTGGAAGTAATTATTATTTTTATATAAGTGATACAAATATTAATTTTGTTTATAATAATCATAAATTATATTTTTTAAATGATGATACTAGTGCCATTAATGAAGTTAAAAATATCAGTGTAGATGAGAATATTGATTATAATGAAAAATTTATTGTTAAAGATAAAGGATTAGATGATGAAATAGTTTTCTATGTAGGATATAATACATATGTAGATGATACCTTTGAAGTTTATAGTATTAATGAAGAAGTACTTAATGAAGTGTATAACTATTATTTAAATAATAAATTAACAATTAGTGAATTTAAAGAAAATTATATTTTAGCATCTGCAAATTTAGAAAAAGATTTGACTATCTACACTTCTATTCCTTATGATAAAGGTTGGGAAGTATATGTTGACGGAGAACAAGTAGAAACCTTTAAAATTGGCAATGCCTTACTTGGTTTTGATTTAAATAAAGGAAATCATGAAATTACACTTAAATATGAAATTCCTTATTTAAATACATGTCTTTTGATTAGTGGTATTTCTCTTATTGGTACAATCTTAATTAACATAGATTTTAAGAAAAAGAAAAAGTTTAGAATATTTAAGAAAGTCTAAACTTTTTTATTTACAAATATTTTATCGATGTTTTTTCTTGGCATCATTATTTTGACGTTACGAATATTATGAATTTCATAATTAAGAACGGCTCTATCTAGTTTTTCACCATCAATGCACCATGCCTTTTTGGGATAATCTTCAAATTTTATATCAATTTTATTAGTTT
Source organism: uncultured Bacilli bacterium (assembly GCA_934098485.1). Lineage (GTDB taxonomy): Bacteria > Bacillota_I > Bacilli_A > RF39 > UBA660 > CAG-533. Next base: position 22,876 of record CAKOOH010000001.1, read on the forward strand.
TATAAAATTCTATTCCAGATACTTTGGAAGCATCAGTAGTCATTAATTTAGCAAAAGTTCTGATAATATCGACGCGACGGCGAAAATTGCAAAATAGTACTTCAAATTGATTATCGTCTAATTTTACATCTCTATAAAAATTATTGATACCAGCAATGCGATTGGCGTTAGAAATAAGCATGAATGAGTATAAACCCGTTCTGGTGATACCATTAACATGATATGTTATGTTATATAGTTTGGTGGGGCTAAAGAAGTCTTTGATGCCTTCGATGAGATAAGCAAGGTATCCATATTTTTTCTTTAGTTTACGAGGGGTATTATAAGGAATTTGCATAAATTTGCCAAACCCAGCGACGTAGACAAATGGTCTTCCATTAATAACGCAAATGTCCATCTCTTTAGTAACGCCATCTAAAAGAAGTTTTAAATTTTTCTTTATGTCTTTTCCATAACCAAACATCACGCCAACATCATTGGTTGTTCCAACGGGAATATGGGCTAAAATTAAGGGATTTTTTCTTTCTAAATTACCAGACATTACCTCATTAAAAGTGCCATCGCCACCCATGGAAATAACTAAATCTACTTTTTCTAAATGATTTACTATTTCTTTAGCATGGCCGCTATATTCAGTTCCAATAAACTTAGGATTATAATCATTTTTTAACAGAATTTTTTTATATTCTTTTAAATATTTTTTATTAAAAATATGACCACTATTTGGATTATATATTACTGCACAAGTTTTCATGTAATCACCAAAATAATTATATCTAAGTTATTTAATTTTTGTCAATTATATATGTTTTTTAACATACACATTTTAAATTTTGCATATTTTATAATAGATACCGCATGGATTAATTGACATTAGTTCAAGAATAAGGTAAAATAATATTTGCAAGTGGTTAATGGGGCTTTAGCCAAGTGGTAAGGCAAGGGACTGCAACTCCCTGAGCACCGGTTCAAATCCGGTAGGCCCCTCCAATATGATATAGTCTTGAAATAAAATTATTTTGAGAATAATGATACTAGCCTAAAAGTGGTTAGTTTTTTTATGTATTAAGTCAAAATTATAGTTATCAAAAAAGACGAATCTATTCGCCTTAGGATACAAATTTCATAATGAACAAAATAATTTATAATATAAAATTGGTAAATGGGTTTTATTTATCTATTTTGTCAAGCAAATCTGAAATGCCATTAGAATAATAGCAAATTGAATTTTGTATTGAATTAATTAATACAATTATAGCTTCAGCAAATTCATGCCTTCCGTATTATTTATAACGTATTTATAGTATTGATTTACTTTTGACCAACGGTGTAAAAATTCTTCTTTGTTATTTGAAATTGCCTGCTTTGCATCTCCAATTTCAGCAAATTCTTGTGCATATTTTTTTAATTCCTCTAATGCTTGCTCAACGGTCATCAATATCACTCCTTATGTTTATATTTTATCATGTTAATTCTACTTTAATCATTTTAATGAAGAGTGCTTTACATTTTTTGACTTTAATAATATTGAATTAATTTATTTTAATATATATAAAAACAATAATTATTGTTTTTATGACTATTTTAGTAATAGTTTTTTTATATCTTAATTAAAATGACGCCTATTAAGATAAGAATACTTATAACTAGTTTATATATAAAATGTTGTTTATTCTTATCTATAAAGTATTCATAAATAGTATTAGTTAAAGCAGTTAAAGTTAAAAGAGGTGCAACAACGGAAACATCTCCATATTCATAGGCTTTAACTGAAGATATTAACATCATACACCAAGATAAACTAACTAACATAAATTTAGGTTTATTATATAAAGCAAATTCTTGTTTTAAATCTTTTATTTTTAATTTACCAAAAAGACGAATTATTAAAGATGGTATAAAAACAGTAATGAAGGTATAGATACCAATGTTGAAATAACTAGAGATATTAACATTGACAAGCATGGCAATGGCAAAGAGAAAATTGGATATAATACAAAATATGAAGTATTTATTAAAGACAATTTTTCCTTCTTTATTAACCGCAAGCATAATATTAGATGTGATAATGATTATTGTACCTAGAATTTTGCTAAAAATAATTTTTTCTTTTAAAAAGATAAAACTAAAGATAATTAGAAAGACAGTAGATAGTTGTTTTAGCATACTAAAATTAGAAGGCTCTAAACCATATCTAGCTTCTATATTTAGCCTATCCGTCGCTGCATAAATAATTGTAACAATAAAGAGAGTGAAAAATACGTTGATGCTTGGCATTTTAAATTCGAAAAAAATGGATAAAATTAAAGCAAATAAGGCGGTAAAGGTCTCAAGTAAAACAGTTAAGGCTGAAGCATTTTGCATACATCTATTTACTTTTTTAAAGCCTTGAGAAAAACATAAAGAAAAAACTAAATATATTACTTCCCATATTAAATAATTCATGGTATGACCTACTTTCATTTATATTATAGCAATTTAAAACGTCTAAGATAAGAGTTAGACGTTATTTTATTTTTATCTGATAGCTATTTTCTCTTGATGAAATAACTATATAAATTTCATTTGATGATACGATATATTTAGGAATATCAATTAATAAAGTATTATTTAAGTTACTATTTGTTTTAGATACAATTGCTTCTTCTTGATATTCGTCATTTTGTTTATATTTTAGTTTTATTAATTTAGTTAATATGTTAGTCATATTAGCATCGTTTAAGCCATTATTGTTATCTGCAGTTATGTTGTAATTTAATACTAATAAAGAATTAGCTAAGTTATTATCAGGAAATTCAACATCTGTTATTGGAATGCATGTTTCGTTATCACATTTATCATATGTAAATTCATATTTGTCTAAAATACTTGTTTTTATAATGGAAAGTTTAGTGTTTCCATATATTTTTGATCCTAAGTAAAAAGTATCATTTAGATTTTTATCTTCAACTTTTAAGTTTAAGTCGATGTCTTCGGGTTTAATTTTTGCTACTTTATAGTTATAAACTAAGTTATTATCTTTATCATACGAGATACCATCAAAGAAGTTTAAATCATAAGAACGAGAATATTTTGTTTTATCTACTTCAAAAACAAAAATATATGTAAAAGCTTTTTCAGCAATTTTAAAATTTTGGTAACTTACGCCTAAGTCTTTGAAGGAATCAGCAAGCGTTGTTTTTATATTAGAGATACGATATTTTCCTAGTGACATATAAATATATTCTGGTGCAAGCGATTTACTAGGTGTTTTAGTAGAACTTATTGTCGCATTTAATATAACATATTTTTTATCCTCTTTTATAATATTTCCTTTATAATCTTTAGCAGTTATATATGCACTATTTAATTTTATGGTAAATTCGGAAGTATTGATGATATCTCCAATATGATATATTTTATTTACGATAGTACGATTTACGAATAGGGATATTAAAAGTATAATAGCACCAGCAAATAAGATAATACTCACTAATACTTTATTTTCGATAAAATAATATTTTAATTCTCTAAAGTATCTACGAATTTTTCTTTTAATAACATAGTTGTCTGTTCCAAGTACAAATTCAAATTCTTCATTATCTTCACTATTTATTTCTAATTCTGCAAGATCTTTATTGAAGTTAAATTTTTTAATATCAAAACCAAAACCACGAATAAAACTCATGATAGCAAAGAAGAAATTAGGTAGATATAATATTAAATAAATATCATGTAAGGCTCTAAAAACCTTAATATCCATAGTAATAGAATATAAATTATTTAAAGTATTTATTCCATATATTAAAGATAAAAATAGAACTACATAATAAATTGATCCAAGCAAGTAGAATTTATTAGGTTTATCTTTTTTTCTCATTAAGAAATACATCATGATAAAAAAAGCGACAACGATTAAACATAGTAATAAAAATATAAAAGATATATAGGTACTTCCGGCTTTTTCACCAATAGTAGTGGTATTATTATAGTTAGAAAAAAACGATACTATTTTTTGAAAGTTATAGGTTATTATAGTTATTAAGCTTAGGCATATTAAGTGTATTAACTTAAAATATTTTATTAAAAATGCATAAGGTTTTTTTAGAATCATTACTATTCACCTACCTTTTACTCTACAAATATTATAGCAAATAAAAAAAATAAAATAAATGGATATAATTTATTTTATTTTGTTAACTAGCAACTGTCCTTCTTGTAAGTAAATAGTTTGATTATATTTTAATAAATTACTAGTATTGGTATTAAATGTATTAGCAACCAAATTTAAGGTATCCCCTTCTTTAGTAATGTAGTATGCAAATCCTTCTTTAGGCACCATTATAACTTGATCGGGATATATATAATCATTAGCATTTAATCCGTTTAAAACTGCTAAAAGAGTAGGATTTACATTGTATTTTTTAGCAATTTGATATAGATTATCGCCTTTTTTGATTGTATAGTATGAAAAATAGTCATTATTTGAATGAGTACTTTCATCATTTACATTATACATATTAAACAATTTTATCAACTCCTAATATAAGTTATTCTATATTAGGCTTTTGTGTTAATTAAAAATAAATATACGATTATTGTTATTAAAAGACCAGTCTTTATTAGTTAAAAGTTTAGTTTCGCTTGTTTCGTTGTTATATTTATACAATGTATCATTTACTAAGTAATAAACAGTATCTTCGGACGTTTTTACAATTTTATCTACTTTTAAATTGGAAACTTTAATTTTTTTATTATCTACTACTTGATATAAAGTTTTATCTTCTAGAGTATATAGAATGGGAAAAGGATGAAAGTAAAACTTGGTTTCGTTTGCAATAACTTTATTTACAGTTGCTTTTTCAAAGTTTTGACCATTATATATTTGAAAACCTTTTTTAGAGTTTCCAACTAATTCATATTTTAATTCCTCTAAATCTAAAGAAAATTCATTTTTGTTTTTTTTGTCTATAAAATATAGTTTATTTTCTACTTCACCTAAATAATATGTTTCATAAGAAATATCATAGTTAAATTCTTTACTTTCTAATTTTTTATTTTCAACGTTATAAATATAGACTTTTCTAAAATAATACTTTGAATCATAATCAGGAAAAACTAAATATTTACCATTTTCGTAAGTTAAAGGATTATCATAATTATCAGTTTTAAATATTTTTAGGTCATTATTTTCTTTACCAATGTTTATAAATCCCTTATAATTCCATAAATAATAGTTTAATGTATTATCATAGATATCAATTTTTTCATATGTGTTTATTTTAGAATTATCTTTTAAGGAAATATTATATTTGTCTAGATAAGATTTAGATAAAACATTAACAGAAACTAAAGAACCGTTTTGAGAACATAAATTATATGTTTTATCAAAAGCAAAGTTTAAGCAAACTTCTTTTTCTAGTGAATTAATATTTATATCTTTAATAAGTTTTCTTTTTTTGATAAATTTATGTTTTATAAATATGGGATAATTAATTTCATTATAAATAAAATTATACTGATAGCCTTGCTCTTCTTTTATATATTTTTCTTTAATGGTAATATTATTTACTTTGTATTCTAAATCATAGTTTTTAGGAATATTAATAATTACAATAAAACTAATAAATGTTAATAATATAAGACTTATAAACAAATAAAACTTTTTCATTTTTTACTACTCCTTTTTCGAAAAAAAGAATTCAATTAGAATCCTTTTCTTTAGTATAGTATTTCTTTTTTGCTTCTATCATAAAAGAAGAAATTTGAATTTGTATTTCAGGTAAAGCCTTTTTAGATATGTTAGAAAAGAATACTGTTTCTTTTAGCGTATCTATTGTTACTGTTCCCCAAATAATACCAGCATTTATTTGCATATCGTTATATTGATCTGGCGTTATAGTTGAAACTTTGTAACCAACTAATATTCGATCTTGCGCAATTATGATTCTTTCATTGGTAAGTGCTAAAACAGCGGTGTTAAAGATACTTCCATGTGTTAAATCATTTTGAGCTGCAAAAGCATATAAAACTTGTTCATCTTGTTTTAAGTTTTGATCAATTAAGGCACAATGCTTTTTTACACGCCAGCAAACTGTTTGTGGATATCTTCTTTCAAAATCTTTTACAATATCATATGTAGAAGCCATATTATTCCTCTTTCTATTATTTAATTAAGCCAACATCTTTAAGGACTTTAATTAAACCTTCTTTATTGGTATAACCAGAAATACAGTCAATAGATTTACCATTTTTAGTAAATATTGTTAATGGAGTACCGAATCCACTAGATAGTTTTACGTCTGTTCCATTAGCACATTTTCCTGGAATAGTTACATCTGAATTAAGAATTTTACTATATTCTGTAGATTTAAATGAATCAGAATCAACATAGTAAATATCAAGATTATATTCGTGAGCAACATCGTTGTATACAGGTTTAAATTTATTACACCAACTGCAAGTGTTTCTACCAAATACAGTCATTGTTACTTTTTTACTATCTACTAATTTCATATATTCTTTGTATGTTGTAAATGTTTTGTAATATATTTCATTTTCTGGGATTACATTGTTCTTATATTTATTAATCAATACATCTAATTTTTCTTCTGATAAGTCAGAAACAGCATAAACAATTTCGCCCTCTTTAACAAATACATAAGCACTATCAGTGATATCTTTATTGATATTACTAATTGATTTCCAGTTTTCATCAGATAATTTTGTTTTATCCATAGAATTTACAGTTGCGTCGTATTTGCTTCTAAGATTTAATAATGATTTTTCAATAGAATCATATTTATCATTACTTAAATCGCCAACATAAGTTAATGAAAAATCAGTAGCGGCTAAATTGCTTGTAAAATCATCATATTTGATTGTTTCGATGTTTCTAGTTTTAACATAGTTTACAACAATTGGTATTAATAAAATAATTACAATTACTATTCCGATTATCCATGATTTTAATTTACCTTTCATAATTACCTCCTTATTTATATTTTACATTTTTTTATGGTAATAATCAATATTTTATAGATTTTTTAAAGAAAAGGCTTATAGATATATTTTTTACAATTAAAAATCAGTCTAGATTAGACTGAAAATGTATTTAAAGTTCGATTATTCGAATTATTTTTTTATGGTGGAGCCGAGCGGATTTGAACCGCTGTCCAAAATACTTAAATATTGCCGTCTACAAGTTTAGATAATTTGTTAGTTCATTAATGTGCTCAAAATTACCGAAAGATACATTAACTAAGCCTATAATTATTCATTTATTAAACTAGGCAATTAATAAATATATTCTACTATTATGAACCAATTTACAACTCTGTAGAATTAGTTATAAACCAGTGCTCAAATCGCGAACTATGCGAATGCTAGAGCTGTATTATAATTTGTGTTGTCAGTTATTTTAAACTGTGTGCTGTTTAGGACAGCGACCACTTGCAAACAATACCAAATATATTCTGTCGAAACCAAAGCGGCCCCAAAATATAAGCTATATTATAACATAATATATATTTTAAGGCAAATTAGTTATCTTCCTCTTCTGAAAACTTAATTTTTATTTCACCTTCTTTAGAGTAAGAAAATTTTTCACGAGCATATTTAGCAACATATTCAGGATTTTGAAGTTTATTTGCTTCATCATTTAAAGTGGCTTCTTCTTTTAATAAATCATTATATTTTTGTTCTAATAATGTTTTTTCTCTTTTGTTAGCAAGTATTTTAGACCAATAATTAAAAGAGAAAACACTTAAATAAGATACTATGATAAATAGTACCATTGACCAAATAAGCATTCTTCGTTTATCTTTTTTGGTTATTTTTTCCATGTTAAACACGCTCCGTATTATAAGTATACGTCTTTGATATACTTTTGAAAAGAGAAAAATTGGCGCTTTACACCTTTTTGTGAATATTTGACATTTTTAAATATAATAGAAAACCAATGATAATAGACATTTTTAAAATATAATTAATAGTGCCATTATTTAATATGTACATTAAATAAATGTAGAGGCTTGTAAAAATTACTGATTGTAGTAAAGATAAGAAAAACGACTTTTTTAAATATTTAAATACAAATGAGAAAACAAAACCGTAAATAATTGATATTATAATTAATAAAAGTTGTTTCATTTGAATAGTTTCATTAAAATACTATTTTCTTTAGTCATACCATCATTGTATACAAAACTATTTATTTTGCCTTTTATGGAAACATTTCCTTCGACAGTATCTAATTTTATCATTTCTAAATTGTCGCCTTTTATAATAATATTTCCCATTATTGATTCTAAGTTAAATTCGTGTTCATCAAAATTATTTATTTTCTTGATACCACTAATAATAATATTTTTTCGATCATTTAATTTTATAACATGCGTAAATGCCGGTACGTCAATCATTTTATCCATTTAAAAAATCCTCCTATAAAAGAATATGAGGACTTTTGACATTTATGAATAAAAAAGTTAAGCAAAGCCTAACTATTCTTCAGTTTTTTCTTCTTTATTGAATTCTGCAATAATTGCGTCTTCAAATTGTTTACGAACATCTGGATTGATTGGATGAGCGATATCTCTATATCCGCCTGTTGCAGTTTTTCTGCTAGGCATTGCAATAAATAAACCGTTGTCTCCTTCAATAATTCTGATGTCATGTACAGCAAAAGCATCATCTAATAATACAGATGCGATTCCTTTCATGCGTGAACCTTCTTTTTCAATTTTACGTACGCTTACAGATGTAATTTCCATATCTTTCACTCCTTCTAAGTATATCTCAACCTAATTTAATTTTAATGCATTAAAAAGAAAAATGCAATACTTTTATAAAAATGTAATATAAATATCCTTGCTCAAAATATCAGAGTATGAATAACTTTTTTTCTCAATACCATTAGTTATTATAAATACATGATTATATATTTCAGAAACATACCCATAGAACACTTCATTACGATTACGATTTTCTTTAGCAACTACTTTTACTTCTTGGTTTAAATGATTACGGATGCTATTTTTAATACTTTCAATCATCTTGGATACCCCACATACATAAGTCCATTTCCAACAACTCCTCCCATTCCATCGGAACCATATTTAGTTTTATTTAATAATTCTATAAGATTAATAGTTTCCATTTTATTAGTGAGTGCGACAGTTGTAGCAATAATTGCAGGATCTAAAGCATGGATATTTACTCTTTTAGGGCTAGATGCGTAATTAGCGCCACATTTGATTAATTCTTCATAGTCACTTTGACAAGCACCAGCAATAATCACTAATTTATCGTGGTCTTTTTCATACTTGCGAGCTTTTTTGACAGTTTCGCAAAAATATTTAGAATTGCGATAATTATTTAAATCGTTTTTATTTCCCTTTTTCTTGTAGTAAGCATCATGACCAGTAATTATTACTATGTCGGGGTTATAATCCATTAAGAATTTATTAATTTTATTAGGCAATTCTTCTTCTTTTACAACTTTTCCGATAGCTTTTAAATTATTTTTTCGGTAGTAATTTAAGCAGCGATTTAAATAATCATCATCACCATCACAGTGAAGTATTTTGGCAGGCATATAAAAATATTCATTACGGTCTAAAGAACGATCTAAGGATAGTTTGTCTTCAAATTCATCACTTTGTCTATCTTTAGTAGATATAACTAAATCTTCAATAGGACTATCTGCATATAATCTTATGTTTTGTCCTTTTAAATAACAGATATTATCTTTAATATTTAAGACTTTAAAAATTATGTCATGATTATAACTTTTACGGGTAACATATGAACCAATTTTAATATCCATGAAATTTCTCCTACTAAATAAATTTATGCAAAAAAAAGATAATTATTATAAATTATCAGCTATTTCAATATATACATTTAAAGGAATTTCTTCAGCACGATTATTTAGAGAATAATTATTTTTTATTAATACTGGTTCTATTTTTGATAAATCATACCCTTTTAAGTTATTTTTTAAAGTTTTTCTTTTGAACTTAAAGGCATTTTGAATTAACCTATCAAATTTATAGTTAGCATCAAAACTATGTTTAGATTTTAAAGATATTATACTGCTATCGACGTTGGGGACAGGATAAAAGCAGCCTCTATTTACATCAAATAATTTCTTGATATCATAGTAATAACTTAACCAGACGGTTATATAACCATACTCTTTGGTTTTAGGCTGAGCTGTCAAACGAGAAGCTACTTCTTTTTGAACCATTAATATTAGCTCTTTAGGATTAATATTTTCTTTAGTAATTTTTTCAATTATAGGAGTTGTTATATAATAGGGAATATTAGCAATAACATAAAAATTTTCATATTGATAGTTTTTTAAAAGTTCATTTAAGTTTACATTTAAAAAGTCAGTAAATATAATTGTTGTTTTATCATTTTTGAAATTATTTAAAGTTGCTTCTAAAGTTTGATCGATTTCAAAACAAATTAACTGGCAGTTATATTTTTGCAGCCATTTTGTTAAGTTACCACTTCCTGGACCTATTTCAATAATCAAATCATTTTCATTTGGAGTTATACTAGAATATATTTTTTTTAATATATTTTCATCGTTTAAAAAATTTTGTCCGTATTTCTTTTTAAATATATGTTGGTTCATAAAAATCACTACGAATATTTTAGCATAAAAAAAGACAAATTTAAACTTGTCTATTATATCCATATCTTAAAACATTGTATGTAATATTTACTCTACCAACATTATTAATGGCATAAAATTCATTTTCTACTAATAAATCTAAAGATGTTCCGGTAACGCCTCTATCTAATACGATAGCAGTTATTGGTTTATCGGAAATTCGATTGAGTTTAAATTCAACAATAGATCCGCAAGGCATTCTAAGAGATGAAGCAACAATTCTAACTTCACCATATTCTTTATCATTATAAGTAGTTGTACCATCTAAAACGTTTTGACCAGTACAACCTAAAGTGCCCCCACATAAAGGACAGTTGGCAGCATAACCAGTTATGTCTCCTGTATAAGAATCAATTGGGGTATATAAATCATTTCTTTTTATTTCTTCAATTTTGATGGCCATTGTATTTAAATCAATGGTTTTATTTAAATTATTATTGTTTGATTTTGTTTCCATATTAGGTATACATACTTTGGTTGATAATAAAACTACCGCAAGTATTGTAACACTACGCATTATTTTTAAAATTTTTGCTATCATATTTTATCTCCATATCCTAATTAATTGTAGCATTATTTTGATATAGTTGTCAAAAATATCACGTATTTTAGCACTATTTTACAATTTTTTTATTTTCAAAAAACATATTTTGGAAATTTTCTTCCAAAAGAATTGATAATTCTTTTTCGGTAATTTTTAAAGAATCCGCTAACATAGCAGCAGTATATTTAATGAATTTTGGTTCATTAGGAGTTCCTCTATATGGCGCAGGAGTTAAATATGGAGCATCTGTTTCCAAAAAGAAACTATTTTTAGGAAGCTTAGCGGTTACTTCTTTTAATTTGCAAGATTTAAAAGTAATTATACCACCGATACCCAATTTATAGCCCATTTTTAAAAATATCTGTGCTGTTTCATAACTTCCGTTAAAACAGTGAATTATTCCTTTGGTATGATATTTTTTTAAGACTTTAATTAAATCATCGGTAGCTTCACGATTATGAATTATAACGGGTAAATTATATTTTTCACCTAAAGATAACTGACTTTCTAAAAGTTTTATTTGATCTTGCTTGTTTTCTTTATTATGATAATAGTCTAATCCGATTTCACCAATAGCAATAATCTTAGGATTTTTTATATTTTCTTCAATAAATTTAATACATTTATTTGTTTCAGTTATATCATCAGGATGCAGACCTAAAGCTCCATAAACATTATCATATTTTGATATTAATCTTATAACTTCTTGGTTGCTTTCTAAGTTATATCCATTTATAATTATTCTTTTTATATTATTTGTGGATAATGATTTTAATATTTCTTCGGGATTATCATATTCGGTTGATAAAATATGACAATGAGTATCTGTATACATATTTACCTCCTAAAAAAATCATGATATTCATGATTTTCTATTTGAATTTTAACAAATTATTAAATGTTTATCAAGAAATGGTTAAGTAAGAAGAAATAATACGAGAAATTAGTTTACCTACCTCTTTATATTTTTGATCAATAAATTCGATAGAACCGATTATAACTGAGTTTTTAATAATATCCTCTTTATATAAATATTTTGCATTAATATTACTATTAAATATAGTCTTTTCACGATCAGTGATTTTTATATCAGTTTTATAAATTTCAATAAAAGTTTCACAAATATCATTTATAAACTTTAAATAATTATTTAAATAAGAATATTTGGTTATAACTATTTTTGAGTTATCAGAAGTTATCATGATACTTTCATTTTCTTGTATTTTTAATTTGGCTCTTACTTCTTTAGGAATTACTATTCTTCCTAATTCATCTATTTTTCTTATATAATTATTATTTGAATTCACTTACATCACTATCAATAGTTTGGCAAAAATAATATAAATTATGCAAAATCACTATTTATTTTTTGAAGTAATTCTACTAAATAATATAAATAATGTTTTTCTAAGTTTTTTGTTGGCAATGTTATAATTATGCGTTTGGCTAAATATTTTATTTTGAATTTAGGGGAGATATTATATAATTCTAAAAATAATTTTTCACCATTTATTTGGGAAGATAACTCAACAGGTAAATAAATTTCTACTTGATCTTTGGTTTGAACAATGTTTTTTATTCCTAGTGAGTAGGCTAATTTTTCAAACCATTCTTCATACATGTATATTTCCATTTTTTCATTTATTTTTCCAAAACGATCTTCTATCTCATTTTTAATATTAGTTAATGTTTCATAATCTTTTATTTGATTTATTAACTGATGAATTTCAATACGCACAGAATCTTCATCAACGTAAGATTTATCGATGTGGGTATCAATGTCTATAAGTGGTGGTTTATTATCTTCTTCTGTTACTGGTTCTCCTTTTATTTCTTTAATTGATTCTTCGATTAATTTTGTGTATAGTTCAATACCTACAGAATCAATAAATCCAGCTTGCTCACTTCCCAGTAAATCACCGGCACCTCTAATAGATAAATCTCTCATGGCAATTTTATATCCTGATCCTAGTTCAGTAAATTCTTGAATAGCTTTTAATCTTTTTTCAGCCACTTCATTTAAAATTTTTGAATTATTATAAGTTAAATAAGCATAGGCGATTTTATTACTACGACCAACTCTTCCCCTTAACTGATATAACTGACTTAGTCCATAATTTTGGGCATCGATAATAATTAAAGTATTAACGTTGGATATATCAATACCAGTTTCAATGATAGTAGTACATACTAAAATATCATATTTTTTTTCAATAAAATCTTCTATTATATTTTCAAGTTCTTGTTTATTCATTTGACCATGAGCAAAGCATATTTTGGCATCTGGTACTAGTTTTTGTAAACGATTTTTTTCATTTTCTATTTTAGATACATTGTTATATAGATAATATATTTGACCTTTGCGAGATAATTCTTTATAAATAACTTCTTTAATTAAGGCATCATTTTGTTCAACTACATATGTTTGAACAGGATATCTTTCATCAGGTGGGGTATCTAAAATTGATAAATCCTTTAAGCCAGACATGGCCATTTTTAAAGTTCTTGGAATTGGTGTAGCCGACAAGGTTAAAATGTTAACGTTTTTAGCCATTTCCTTGATTTTTTCTTTTTGACTAACGCCAAATCGTTGTTCTTCATCAACTATTAGTAATCCTAAATTATTGAATTCAATTTTTTCATTAAATAGTTTATGGGTACCAAATAAAAGGTCTATTTGACCAGATGCTAGCTTTTTAATTATTTCATTAAATTCTTTAGTGGTAGTAAATCTATTTACAATGGCAATATTAATAGGAAATTCTTTAAATCTTTCTAAAGCATTATTATATTGTTGTTTAGATAAAATCGTTGTTGGACATAAATACGCAACTTGATAGCCATTCATAATAGTATTAAATACAGCTCTAAAGGCTACTTCTGTTTTACCAAAACCAACATCGCCGCATAATAATCTATCCATTGGTTTATCACTTTTTAAATCGCTTAGAACATCTTTAATGCATTTAGTTTGGTCTTTTGTTTCCGTATATTTAAATAAATTAGCAAAAATTAAATCTTCAGGATATTCTTTATATTTAGGACTTTTGATTTTAGCTCGCTCGGCATAAAGCTTTAAGAGTTCTTTACTAATATCCTTAATTTTAGCTTTTATAGAATTTTTAGTTTTAATCCAAGCAGTAGAATTTAATTTGTTGATTTTTGGTGTGGTTCCGTCAGCATCAGAATATTTATATATGGTTGTTATTTTTTCAACAGGAACGTATATTTTATCGCTGCCTTCATAATTTATTTGAATATAATCTTTTAAAATATCGCCTTTTTTTAAGGTAATAACGCCGTTATAAATACCTATTCCATGAGCTGTATGAACGACATAATCTCCTGGTTTTATATCATTAAAGTCTTTAATCTTGCGACCAATTTTTACAGGATTGTGATATCTAACCGGGGCATTATTTTGAAATATGTCATTATCAGATATAACTAAATAGTGAGATATTATAAAGCCTTGATTAATTTTATTATTTAAAAAATAAATATTACCAACATTAAATTCGTCATTTTCCGGTCTTATATTATTAAAATCTTCTTTTAATTCATTAATTAATTCTTTATTTTTTGTGCATATTAATATGGAATATTTATCTTTGTTTTGGCTAATATAAGTTTTTAGCAAATTTAAATTAGAGTTAAAATTTTCGATAGATTCAGAGTTAAAGTGTAAATAATCTTTTTGATTAAAGGAAGAAAGATTAATAATTTGAGGAATGTTCATTTCGGATAAATCATACATAAATTTAAAATTTGGATCAATATTTTTTTCTTCTTTATAATCCATCATTTGAGCAAGTAAAAGTTCATTTGATTTATTAATAATCTCAGGATCAATTTTAATTACTAATGGTTTATTCATGAGATCAAATAAACTACTTTTTTCTTTTTCTATGATTTCACTATAAGGCAAAATGGTTATTTCTTCGATTTCTTTTATAGAACGCTGACTTTCAACATCAAATGTTTTAATATTTTCAATGGTGTTTCCGAATAATTCAATTCTAATAGGATATTCTTCATCAAAGGGAAAAATGTCTATTATAAAACCTCTAATAGAATATTCTCCAGATGATGTAACAATGGAAGTTTTATTATAACCAAATTTATTGATAATCTTTTCAAGGTTTTCACGGTTAATAGTTGATGATTTTTTTAAATCGACTTTTAATTTTTCTAAGGCTTTTTTATTAGGCACAAATTTCAAAAAGCCAGTTAAATTTGTTACAACTATTTGCGGTTTACCTGTTGATAGGTTATTTAGGGCTTCTAATCTTTTTACTTTTAAATCAGGTGATTCCGCAATAGCAACAGATGTTAAAAATTCATCCATCGGAAAAAGAAAAACATCGTCAATATATGTTTTTAAATAATTAAAATACTTAGTGGCTTCATATAAAGTGCTGGTTAAAATAATTATATTTTGAGGCTTATTTTGAAAGATGTTATTAATATATAATGTTTTTAATTCATCAGTTAAACCACTAATATTTTTAGAATCTATTTTTGAAAACATTTCTTTTAAAAATTTCATTTTTTACCTTTTTGATTATACTTTCCTTGAATTGTACTTATTTCTTCATCGTTAATAAAATCTCTTATTATATTATGAGCAGTAGTAATAGCATTATTTATAGTATTTAATTCTGTTTTAGAAAATTTGGCAAGTACATAATCTATAACGTCATTTTCAGGATGAGATATTCCTATTTTGATACGAGGAAAATTTTCCGTATGTAATTTATTAATAATATCTTTTATGCCGTTATGACCACCTGATGAAGAATTGTCTTTTACTTTTATGGAGCCTAAAGTACTATCTAAGTCATCTTGAATTACTAGGATACTTTTTGGATCAATTTTGTAATAATCACTGTAGTATTTAACGGCAGTTCCAGATAAATTCATAAATGTAGTTGGTTTTATAAATAATGCTTTTTGGCCGTCCTTAATAACAAATGCGTGTTTATCTTCTTTCCATTTTTCATTTGATAAAAAACTATCTAATACCATGTATCCAATATTATGTCTAGTATTTTCGTATTCTTTGCCAGGATTTCCTAGGCCAACGATTAATTTCATTTATTATTACCTCCATAATTCTTTGTATATAGTGGTGCAGTTATGATAATGTTATTTTTGCTATCTTTTTTGGCTTCAATTAAAACCATATTGCAGGTTTTGGTTTCGTCATAATAGCAACAGGTAATTTTTTTTATACCAAAATGATATTTGTTTAAAACTTCTATGATTTCCACAATTCTTTCAGAACGATGAACCAAATATAATTTTCCCTTAGTTTTTAAGTAAATGTGAGCAAGTTTTATTATTTCTTCTAATGTTATTTCTTTTTCATGACGAGCAATGGTCTTGATTTCATTTTTATTTAGAACTCCTTTTTCATCATATTTAAAATATGGTGGATTACAAGTAATTATATCAATTTCATTAGGACTAAAATATTTTTTGATATTTTTAACATTATCATTAATTAATTCTATGTTCTTAATATTGTTGATGTTAACGGATTCTACTGCTAGATCATAAACTTCTTTTTGAAGTTCGATTCCGGTAATATTTTGAATTTTGCTTGATAAAATAATGGGTAGCGGAGCATTGCCAGTACAAAAATCCACTAATTTTTTATCGGCAAAATCTATATTAACGAAATCAGCGAGTAAAATGGAATCTAAAGAGAATTTAAAAAAAGATGAATTTTGAATGATTTTATATCCATAATTATATAAATCATTTATTTCATTTGGCTTCATCTATAAATATTTCCTTATTTTCATTTTCATATACAATGGTATATGATTGTTTTAATATGTCTACACTAATAACTTTGCAATCAGCATCATTGTGTTTAATTATGGAACCAACATTAGGTAGTTTTTTCTTTAAACAGCAGTAGTTTTCATCTTCATATGATAAACAACATAAAAGTCTTCCACAAGCACCATTTATCTTAGATGGGTTTAAAGCGATATTTTGATTTTTAGCCATATTAATAGTGATAGTATCTAATTTATTTAAAAAGGATTTGCAACAAAGTTCCCTGCCGCATGGACCTAATCCACCTGTTTCTTTAGCTTTGTCTCTAATACCAATTTGATGAAGATCAATTCTAGTTTTGTATATTGCAGCAATTTGTTTTACTAATTCTCTAAAATCAATTCTTTCATCGGCGATAAAATTTATAATTAATTGTTTACGATCAAATGTGTATGAGGCATCAATTATTTGCATAGATAGATTTAAGTTTTGAGCGAGTTCTTTTGTTTTTTGAATAACACTTTTAGCATCTTTTAAATTTTTTAAATATTTATTATAATCTTTATCGCTGGCTTTTCTTAAAATGTTTTTAAATCCTTCATTTTTTTCATTTTCTAAAATTACAGTTACTTTGCCAAATTGTTCACCTTTTTCAGTTTCTACTATTACGTAGTCATTTACTTTTAGATCGATATCATTATTATTTTTAAAGTTGTACACTTTTCCGTTGTCTTTAAAAGTCACGCCATATATTTTCATTAAATTTGCCCCATTTCTATAAACATTTTATCTAAACATAATTCTAAATTAACATTTGCTTTAATTAAATCAATTATATTATCTATTATTTTATATTTTTTTGCAAGATTAGACATTTTGATATTATTTATTATTTCTTCTTCAGTTAGTTCTAGAATTTTTATTATTTCTTGTTTTTCTTTACTTAGCAATTCTTTTTTTAAATTATGCATCTCTAAATAATTATTGAAATTAATATTAATAATACGTTCTACTATTTCCGGCTTTTCTGTTACTTCAATGGTTTCTTCAGCAAAAAAATGAATGCATCTACTTTTAATAGTATCTAGCATTTCATTTTCGCTAGATGTAAGTAAGAAGCCAATTACGTTTTCTTGTGGTTCTTCAAGTGTTTTTAGTAATTTATTTGCCGCAATAATATTCATTAAATTAGCATTTAATATAAAGTATAGTTTATATTTTTGATTTTGTGATTTTAACATTATAAATTTTTGTAAACTTAAAATTTTGTTTTTATCAATTAAATTGTTTTCCGGTCTTATAACTAGCACCGATAAATTATTTTCAATAGACTTATTAGAAACCACTTTAGCATCTACAAAAGCAGAATAAATTTCCTGCATACATGCTTCACAATTGTTTGTTTCAACTAAAAAAGCATGAGAAAGTTTATCCTCATTTATTCCGGTTTTTATATATTCAATTAATTTGTTTTTCATTATATCACACTACTCTCATAGGAGAAAAAAGAAAGATAATGCTAGTGTAACTAAACCGGGGAAACCTAAAGCAGTGACAATCGCAACTGTGTAATAATTAATTGGCACGATAATGTTAAATGATCCTAAAATAAGATCTAAACCATAAATTATTAAAAATGCAAACATTGTTTTTTTTAAAATTTTTGTTATCATATTAAAATTTATGATTTTGTTTAAGATTTATGATATTTTTTTGCGATCTTCAAAGGCTCTTTCTAATGTTAATGAGTCTAGGTAATCCAATTCCGTTCCCATAGGTAATCCATAGGATAGTCTTGATATTTTTACTTTCTTTTTTTCTAAAATTTTGTTTATATAACCTGTTGTCGTTTCACCTTCAATAGTTGGTTTTAAGGCTAATATTAATTCTACATCGGGATTGTTTGTTATTCTGCTTACAAGTGATGAAATATTAATATCGGTTGGAGCGATGCCATCTAAGGGGGAAATTAATCCATTTAATACGTGATATACTCCTTGATATTTTCCCATTTTTTCGAAGGCAAATACACTTTTATAATCTTCTACTACGCATATTAAGTTATGATTTCGGTATTCATCGTCACAAATGCGACAATTATTTTCAGTCGTTATATTTCCACAGGTTTGGCATGCATGCAATTTTGTCTTAGCATCTACCATAGCAGCCGCAAATGATTTAACATCTTCTTCAGTGAATTCAATTACAGATAATGCTAATCTTTCTGCGGTTTTTTCACCTATACCTGGAAGCTTTTTAAAATATTCAATTAAATTTTCAAGAACTTTGGGATAAATCATGTTACATCAGTCCATTTAGTCCTTTAGCAAGACCGCCAAGTTTTTGTTCAACAGTTTTTTCAATTTGTTTTATGGCATCGTTAATAGCGATTTTAATCATATCTTCTAATGCTTCTAAGTCTTCTTCATCATGTAAAATACTTTTATCTATTTCTATTTTAATAATTTCTTTTTTACCGTTTAATTTTGCGGTAACAGCACCTGATGTACTGGTAAACTCCATTTCATATATTTCTTCTTGTTTTTTTTGTAAATCTCTTTGCATTCTTTGGGCTTGCGCCATTAAATTTTGCATATTCATATTCTTTCCTCCTAATTACTTTCTAATTAACTTCAATTATTTCATCAGCAAAAATATCTTTTGCTGCGTTATAGACTTCGGTTTGTTCTGTTTCAGTTTTTATTTCTTCTATATATTCATATTTTTTATTTTTGTTTTTAATAAATTCTGATTTTTCTTTTAACCATCTATTTTCATCTAAGCAAATAAATACTTCGGTACTATTTGTGTGTTTTTGATATTCTTTTTCAATTAGTTCAAGATTATTGTTAAATAATAAGGAAGTAGATAAAGATTTTGATGAAAATATAACATTAGTTGGAGAAACTACTTCAACTTGTAAATCCTCAATTAATGATAATATTTCTGATTTATTATCTATGGTTATATATTTTATAAAGCTTTCCCATTTATTTTTAAAATTTGACTTTATTTCTTTTGTTGCGCCTACATAAGCGTTATTAATACGAATTCTTATAAATTCTTCTTTAAGTGGTTTTGATAAATCTGTTTGCTCATCAAAGTCATTTTCTTTTAAATCTTCCTTTGTTTCAGGGGAAGCTTCTGTTTTTATTATTTCTGAATGATTTTCCTTTTTTATAGGTTCTGAATTTTCTTGTTTTGCTTCAGAAATTATTTCCCGGGAAATAATTTTAGATTGTTTATCAGCATTTTTATTGGAAAAATAACTCAGTAAAATAATTTTTATTAAGTTAAAAGCTCCTTTTTTATTGTAACATTCTGATAAGTCTTTTGATAAATTTTTAATATCTGTAATTGTAAGAACATTTTGTCCACTATTAATTGTTTTGATTTCTAAAGAATATAAATAATCTATTAATTTATTTATTAAAAGATTTAAATCTAATCCTTTATTTTTATAGTTATCAATTATTTGATTAAATTTATCAATATCTTGGCTACTTAGAGCGTCTATTATTTCATTTATATCATTAGTACCAATTACACCAAAGGTTTTTTCAATTAATTCAATAGTAATTTTTTGATTTTCTTTTGATAACTGATCTAAAAAGCTTAATGCATCTCTCATACCACCATCGGATAATTCTGCTAGATATTTAATGGCTTCTTCGTCAATTTCTATTTTTTCTAAATCGGCGATTCTTTTTAAATTTTCACTGATTACGTTATTATTTATTTTTTGAAAATTATATCTTTGACATCTAGATAAAATAGTTATAGGAATTTTTTGAATTTCTGTAGTAGCTAATATAAAGATAATATGTTTTGGTGGTTCTTCTAAGATCTTTAAAAATGCGTTCCAAGCACTTTGAGAAAGCATGTGAACTTCATCAATTATATATACTTTATATTTACTTAATGCCGGTAATATTTTGGCATTATCTCTTAAATCCCTAATTTCATCTACGCCATTATTTGATGCAGCATCTATTTCAATTATATCTGGTGATTCTTCATAATTTAAGCATGAGTTACATTTATTACATGGTATTCCATCTATGGGGTTTTCACAGTTAATAGTTTTAGCAAATAATTTGGCAGTACTGGTCTTTCCGGTTCCTCTAGGACCAGAAAATAAATAAGCATGAGCCAATTTTTGCTGTTTTATTGATTCTTTTAAAAGAGTTTTTATATTATCTTGTCCATATAAATCATTAAAATCTTGAGGACGATATTTTCGGTAAAGTACTTTATATGCCATTGTTTCCTCCATACATGTATATTATATCATAGTAAAGAGTTTTATTTGCTTTTTTAGCGTAAGTTTTTCCAAAAAAATTCATTTAATTTTATGTATTCATCTTTTTTAGCAGACATTTGTGATGGCAGTGATAATTGTTCAAATTCAGTTTTATTATATATTTTTTTTGTTTCTAATTTTGGTAGTAAATAATATACTTTTTCTATTCGACTTTCTTTAATAACATTTTTACACATATCACACGGTTCAATAGTTACATATAGCGTACATTTGTTCAATCTCCATGTTTTTAATCTTTTATTAGCTTTAATTATAGCTCTGATTTCAGCGTGATCAATTGTTTTTTGAGTTTTATTTCTTTTGTTATATGCTGTTGATATAATTTTATTATTATAAACAATTATGGCAGAAATGGGTGTTTCATTTTGTAGATATGCTTTTTTTGCCAATGATAATAATTTATTTATTATTTTTTCTTCCATATTTACTCCTAAATAAAAAGCGCACATATATAGAGGTAAATGTGGCTGCTTTCTTCCGAATCTGACCAGGTTATCACATATATATTGCGCAATTTAATATTAGCACATGAATTGAGTATAATCAAATAATTATATTAAAATGTTTCACGTGAAACATTTCAGATTGTTTATAACTTTTTTTATTAATAATTAAAGTTTTATATATGAAATTATTTCCCGGGAAATAATTTACATACAATATATTATAATTAATTTATTATTTTTGTGCTTCAATGTTTCACGTGAAACATTAAAGCATGTGGACAACTTTTTAGTGAATAAAAATATATATATTATTAAAAATTAAACAAAATACATACAAAATTATTTCCCGGGAAATAATTTTGTGTTAATTAAAGTAGTATAAATGTTTCACGTGAAACATTTATGTGTATAACTTTAAAAACTTTAAATTGATATTAATCTTAATATAATGCAATAATTATTTATATTTATTTCTAGAATTAAAAAGTTATAGCCGATGTTTCACGTGAAACATTGTGGATTGTTTATAATTTAATATCAATTTAAATTTTTTATAAATTATTTCCCGGGAAATAATTTATTAATTTCAAATATTAAAAATTTAATAATATAACTTACGGCAATGTTTCACGTGAAACATTGCCTTTTGTGGAAAAATCTTATAAATTTATAAGAAAAATTAATTTATTATATAATAATAATTATTATTATTAATTTTAAGCGATAATGTTTCACGTGAAACATTATCGCTTGTGGATAACTAAAGATTCTTTTTAAGTAAAATTATTTCCCGGGAAATAATTTTATTAATTAACTATTAAATAATAATTGTGTAAATTACTTAAAATTTATTTAATTAAGAACATAAAATTTTGTGCAAATGTTTCACGTGAAACATTTGCTAATTTATATTTAATAATATAATTAATAATAAAAACACCTGTTTTTGTAATTTATAAGGTGTTTTTAAATTTTATGTTTAATGTTTCACGTGAAACATTGTGGATAAACAATTAATCTTGACTTTGTTCTTGTTCTGATGTTTCACGTGAAACATCATCTGAAGACACTAAGCTAATTGAAGAAACAAATTGATTATCTTTTAAGTTAATTAGTCTTGTTCCTTGAGTTACTCGGCCTAATTGTGATATTTGATCGATTGGAATTCTTATTATTATTCCTGTATTAGTTATCAACATTAAATCTGTTTCAGGCATGCACTTTTTAATTGATACAATATTTCCATTTTTTTCGGTAATATTTAAAGCTTTAACGCCTTTGCTACCACGTTTTGTTTTACGATATTCACTTAACAATGTTTTTTTGCCATATCCTTTAGCGGTAACAATAATAATATTATCGTCATCAGTAGCGGCTTCTAAGCTAACACATTTTGATCCATTTAAATTAATACCTCTAACTCCTGATGCTGTACGACCCATAATACGAATTTCGTTTTCATCAAACACAACCATTCTGCCTGATTCAGATGCAAGCATGATATTATGTAAACCATCAGTCTTTTTAACATCTACTAATTCATCTTTTTCTTTAAGTTTTATGCACAATTTACCTGTTTTACGAATGCTATCGAATTCATTTAAGGCCGTTCTCTTAACTATACCATCTCTAGTAGCGAATAATAAATATTTAAAGTCATCATCTTTATTATAAGATATAACAGATTGAACTTTTTCATCCTTTTCGATTGGAAGTAGGTTTATAACTGGAAGACCTTTTGATGTACGACTAAATTCTGGTACTTCATAACCTTTAATCTTATATACTTTACCTTTATTTGTAAAGAATAATAAGTAATCATGAGTATGTAGATTTAGCAAGTAATCAACACAATCTTCTTCGTTAGTTGACATTCCCTTTACACCTACGCCACCACGATTTTGAATGCGATACGTATCTACAGTGGTTCTCTTAATATATCCATTCTTTGTTAATGATACTATTATGTCATCATTTGGAATTAATGATTCATCTTCAATATAATCAATAGCTGTCATATCAATAGTTGTTCTTCTTTCATCTCCAAAACGTTCTTTTATATCAGTTAATTCTTCTTTAATAATTCCTAAAATTAATTCTTCTGAAGATAGGATTTTGCGATAATAGTCGATTTTTTCTAGTAATTCTTTTAATTCGTCTTCTATTTTTGATCTTTCAAGACCAGTTAAACGACGTAATTTTAATTCTAAAATACTGTCAGATTGTATTTCTGTAAGGCCAAATTTCGTCATTAACTCATTTTTGGCAACTTGATCAGTTTCTGATTCTTTAATTATCTTTATTACTTCATCAATGTGATCTAAAGCGATTTTTAAACCATTTAATATATGTACTCTATCTTCTGCTTTCTTTAAATCAAATTGGGTTCTTCTTATAATTACTTCTTTTTGATAATTAATATATTTAGCAATAATGTCTTTTAATCCAAGTGTTTTTGGAGTTTTTTCATCAATCATTAAAAGAATTATGCCATAATTAATTTGAAAGGCAGTATGTTTATATAAATTATTTAAAATTACTTGAGCATTTGCATCTTTCTTTAAAGTAATCGTAATTTTAATACCATTTTTTAAATCAGTATGATAGTCAGCAATACCATCGATTATCTTATTGTGAACTAATTCAGCAACTTTAGCATGAACATCCTTTAAATTAATTCCATAAGGAATTTCTGTTATAACGATATTATTATGTTGACCTTCTTCTTCGATTGTAGCACGGCTACGAATTGTTATTGATCCTCTTCCTGTTTCATATGCTTGTCTTATACCTGAATTACCTAAAATGATGCCGCCAGTTGGAAAATCTGGGCCTTTAATATAATTCATTAGCTCGGCTGTAGTAATATCATGATTATCAATATATGCAATACAACCATCGATAACTTCAGTCAAATTATGAGGTGGTATATTTGTAGCCATGCCTACAGCAATACCCATAGCACCGTTTACTAAGATATTAGGGTATCTTGATGGTAAAACTTCTGGTTCTTGCAGCGATTCATCAAAATTTGGTCGCATATTAACGGTGTCTTTTTTAATATCTCTTAACATTTCTAATGAAAGTTTTGATAATCTTGATTCTGTATAACGATATGCAGCAGCAGGATCTCCTTCAATAGTACCGAAGTTACCGTGACCATCAATTAAAGTATATCTTAACTGAAAACTTTGAGCTAATCTTACCATCGCATCATAAATAGATGAGTCTCCATGTGGATGGTAGTTACCCATTACTTCTCCGACTGATTTAGCACATTTACGATGCGGTTTATCAGGAGTGTAACCATTTTCATACATAGACCAAAGAATTCTTCTATGAACTGGTTTTAAACCATCTCTAAGATCTGGTATTGCTCTTGATGTAATAACACTTAAAGAATAATCTAAAAATGATTGTCTTAGTTCTTTTACAATGTTATTTTCAACGAATTTGTCTTTTTCAGGAGCATCACCACTAAAATATGATTTTTCAATTTCAGCAGCTGCGATTTCATCAACTGGAGTTTCAGTAACTTCAGTTAAATTTGTATCTTTTTCTTCTTCTTCCATAGTAACCTCCTTAAATATCTAATTCAGCATAATTTGCATTTTCTTCTATAAATTTTTTACGTGGATCTACTTCTTCACCCATCAACTCATTAAAGATTTGATCTGCTAATACACAGTCATCAACAGTGATTTTCTTTAAAACACGATGATTGATATCCATGGTTGTAATATTTAATTCATCAGGATCCATTTCACCAAGACCTTTGTTTCGAGCTATTTCACATCTATTACGGATGTTTTCTGGTAAACTATTTAAATAGTTCGTTTTTTCTTCTTCAGTTAAAACATATTTTCTAGATTTTCCATAACTTATTCTAAATAAAGGTGGTTGAGCAGCATAAACATGTCCTGCTTCAACAATTGGTTTAAAGAAACGATAAAATAATGTTAAAAGTAATATTCTAATATGAGCTCCATCGACATCGGCATCAGTCATAATAATGATTTTGTCATATCTTAGTTTTGATAAGTCAAATTCCGCACCAATACCAGTACCAAAAGCAGTAATTATGGTTTTTATTTCGTCATTACTAAGAGCTCTATCTAATCTTGCTTTTTCTACATTTAAAATTTTACCTTTTAACGGCAAAATTGCTTGATGCATAGAATCTCTTCCTTCTTTAGCAGAACCACTAGCTGAATCTCCCTCGACTATAAAAATTTCACTAGTTTTAGGATCTTTACTCTTACAATCAGATAGTTTGCCAAAGAAAGTTGTAGTTAAGTTCATTTCACTTTTACGGGTTACTTCTCTTGCCTTTTTGGCGGCGATACGACCACGGCATGCTAGCATGGCTTTTTCAATAATTATCTTTGCATCGGCAGGATTTTCCATTAAAAATCTTTCAAAACCTTTAGAAAATACACTATCAGCAATTTTTCTTACTTCTGAATTTCCTAGTCTACCTTTAGTTTGACCTTCAAATTGAGGATTTGGATGCTTACAAGAAATAATCATTGTTAATCCTTCTTTAACATCATCACCGGTTAAAGATTCATCTTTATCTTTAAGAAAGCCATTTTTTCTTGCATAATTATTTATTATTCTTGTTAAAGCACGTCGAACTCCTTCTTCATGAGTTCCTCCGTCGTGAGTATTTATATTATTTACGAAAGAATAAATATTATCTGTGTAACTGTTATTGTATTGCATTGCAACTTCAAAAATTATTCCGTCCTCTTCACCAGTTAAATGAATAATGTCGTTATGAATAGGCGTTTTATTTTGATTTAAAAATCTTACATACTCGCTGATGCCACCTTCGTATAAAAAGGTATCGCCAGTAGTATCTTCATCATCACGATCATCTCTTAAAGTTATTCTTAAACCTTTATTTAAAAACGCTAATTCTCTAACTCTAACTTTTAAAGTTTCATAATCATAAATTTCCGTATCAAAAATATCAGGATCTGGTTTAAAAGTAACTATTGTACCAGTTCTATTTGGTTCACAATCGCCTATAACAGTTAATTTTTGAGCGGTTTTTCCACCATTAATAAATTTTGTCTCATAAATTTTAGAATCTTTATAAACTCTAACTGTTACCCATTTAGATAAAGCGTTTACTACAGAAGCACCTACGCCGTGTAGACCACCAGATACTTTATAGCCGCCGCCACCGAATTTACCACCAGCATGTAAGACAGTATAAACTGTTTCTACGGTTGAAATTCCAGTTTTAGGATGAATGCCAACGGGGATACCACGACCATCATCTTTAACAGTTACAGAATTATCTTTATTTATTACAATTTCGATATTTTTACAGTATCCTGCTAAGGCTTCATCAATAGAGTTATCAACAATTTCCCATACCAAGTGATGAAGGCCTTTAACATCAGTAGTTCCGATATACATACCAGGTCTTTTTCTTACGGCCTCTAAACCTTCTAGGACTTGAATATCATTTTCTGAATAATGTTCTTCCATATTTTTATTTTCATTCATAATCTTTTACCTCAACTTTCTGTGGTTTTATTTTTATTACTCTACAATTATTTAATAATTTTTTATTAACTTTGTTTATATCGGTAGTTGTAATAAAAATTTGCAAACTTTTTCTTAAATTGCTTATTAAACTATTAATTTTTTTATTATCTAATTCACTAAATAAATCATCTAAAATTAGTATTGGTGTCTTTTTAAAATTATCAATACAATATTTAATTTCGGCTAATTTAAAAGAAATTACGGCACTTTTTTGTTCTCCTTCAGATAAGAAATATTTGGCTTCTTTATCATTTACAACAAATATAAAGTCATCTAAATGAACACCAATGTTAGTCTTACCATAATTAAGATCACGAGTTAAAGAAGATTTATATTCCTTAATTAAATTATCTTTATTCTTATTTTCATATTGAGAAACATATTTAATTTTTAAATTCTTTTTTTTCGTGGACTTTTCAAAAATAGTGGTTAAATAATCATTAATTATCATTAAATATTGTTTGCGAATTTCATGAATTTGTAATCCTAAATCAATCATTTTTTCAGTTATAATATCTAAATATTCTTTAGGTACATAACTATTTATTTGCATCGATTTTAAATAGGTATTTCTTTGCTTTAATACTTTATTATGTAAACTAAGTAGTTTTAGATAATTGTTATTAAACTGAGAAAGTTCCATGTTAATTAACTTCCGGTGCATACTAGGATTATCCTTTATTAATTTTAGATCATCTATTGTAAAAATAATAACATTTAATTTAGATATATAATCACTTATGGTTGTTATTTGCTTATTATCAATTAATATTTTTTTACCATTTTTAGTTAAAACTATTTTATAAACATTGTTAATGGTAGTTTTTATGTTTGCTTCTATAATTGCTGATTCAGAATTTTCCTTTAATAATAAGCTATCATCATTACATCTAAACGATTTTGTAAGGGCTAAATAATAGATAGCTTCAACTATATTGGTTTTTCCAACACCGTTATCGCCTATTATAATATTTTTATAATCTGAAAATTTTAAATTCAATTCATCATAACTGCGAAAATTTTTAAGTTTTAAATTACTAATTTTCATTTTTTGCCCTCTTTTAAAGTCATATAATAATAAAATAGGTATATATGTGTCCCTATACCTATTTACATTATACCATAAATTTTAGTATTTAAAAATGAAAATTACTTACTTTTGCGGTTTTTATATGCATTTTTTAACGATAATGATTTTAAATATTGATTTTGTAAAATATTGTAAGAAATACTTAGTTCTATACTTTCATCATTTAAAAATTCTACGAAGCTTTTTTCTTCTTTGGTTAATACCCTTTTAATATTATTTAAACAAATCCATGAGCATTCTTTTAATCTTGGGGAACAAGTTGGAAAAAAGATAATATTTTTATCTTCAGATACAATAATTGGTGCTTTATAAGTATAACCAGTTAAAGAATATGTTCCTTTAATTCTTCCATCAATGGTGCTTCCATAATACTGACAATTTTGATCCATTATTTTAGATATTTTTTCATCAACAATATAAGAATCATGATCTTCATATATAATGGTTTTACTTTTACCAATGGGAATTAAGGCTAAAGTTGAATCATTAATTTGATAATTTTTCATTTTTTAATTCACCCCCTGACTTGGGATGATATTTAACCATAAAGTTTTGTCGAAATTTGTCGAATTTTGTCGAAAAAAAAGAAAAAAAGTGAGATTTTTAATAATTATATCCCACTTTAATATGTTTTTATAGGTAAAATTAATTGAATTAAAGATTCATCAGTAGCAGATTTTAAAATTATTGGTTTTGAATCATTATTTAAAAGAATAATTAATTCTTCTTCGTCAAATGTTTTTAAAGCCTCTAACATATATTTAGCACTAAAAGAAATAGAAAGATTTTTATCATTATTTTTATTAATCATAACATTTTCTTCAGATTTACCTATTTCACTTGCATAAGAAGTTATAGTAAGTTCAGTAGCTTTAGTATCCATCTTGATAATGTTTTTATCTTTATTTTGAGTTAATAAGGCAGCGCGGTCAATGGCAGCATAATAATCATTTAAAGAAGTAGTAATAATTATCTCAAAATCAGTTGGTATTAAATTTGAAGTATTTGGATAAGAACCACTTAACAAACTAGATTGAAATAAATAATCGTTATATTTAAATAAAACTTTGTTAGTAAATAGGTGGATTTCCACATTTGCTTCTTCAGTTAATAATTTATCTAACTCATTAATATTTTTACCAGGAATAACAATATTATATGAATCATAATTATCATCTAACATAATAGTCTTTTTAGCTAAACGATATGAGTCTGTTGCGACACATTCTAGGACATTTCCATTTATTTTAAGATTTATACCTGTTAATAAAGGACGAGATTCCTGAGTAGAAACAGCAAATAATGTTTGATTAATAACTTTTTTAATAATAGAACTGTTGATAATTATAGGTTTTTCCACTTCTTCTAAAATAATATTTGGATAATCTTCAGTATCTAAACAATTTAAATTATAAGTTGTATTTTCAGTACTAATAATTATTTTTAAACCGTCTATTACTTCAATATTAATATCAGTATTTGGTAACTTTCTTACAATATCTAATAAATATTTACTTTGAATAATTATTTTTCCTGGTTCATAGATATTCTTTATTTTTTCTTTAGGTATAAAATTTCTGATTGTTAAATCACTATCACTAGCGGTTAAATATAATCCCTCTTCCTTTAAATCGAACATTACTCCATTTAATATAGGAATAATATTTCTTGGAGAAATAGCTCTCATAACATTGGTTAAACTTTCTAGTAAAATATTTTTTTCAATTAATAATTTCATTTTTATTCCTTCTTTCTAATTATTATTATTATTGATGTTGAAAATGTTAATAACTTAAATAAAACCTTATAAAATCAATAAAAATCAATGTTTATTATTTTTAGTTATTAGACTTAATTAACAATTTTATTTTTAATTTCTTCTAATGTTTCTTTTAACTTGATATTAGTTTTAAGTTCTGAACTGATTTTTTCAAATGCATGTAAGACAGTTGAATGATCTCGATTACCAAATTCTAATCCTATTTTTATTATTGTTTCCTCGGTTGTCATTCGACATAAGTAAATGGCAATTTGTCGTGGATAATTAATATTAGCTGTTCTCTTTTTACTTTTTAAGTCTTCAACGGTAATTTTAAAATAATCGGCGACGGCTTTTTGTATCTTTTGAATATCATTTGTTATATATATAGATTTACCAATGTAATCCTTAAGAGCATCAACCGCAAATTCTAGATTAATTACTTTAGGACACATCATCGCTGCATAAGCATATAATCTTGTAATCGCTCCTTCTAAATGTCTAACGTCATTTTCACAGTTAGAAGCAATATATTCAATAACATCATTGTTAACAAGTTTAGCTACTTCCATTCCAGACATTTTATCTTTTAAAATTTTACACCTTAATTCAAAGTCTGGGGGATAAATATTAACAGTTAATCCCCATCTAAATCTAGTAAGTAATCGATCTTCAAGAATTTTTAAGTCATCCGGAGACCGATCGGAACTGATAATGATTTGTTTATTGGAATCATATAGATTAGTAAAAGTATGGAAAAATTCTTCTTGACTTTTTGATGCTCCGCCTAAAAATTGAATATCATCAATCATTAGAACGTCAATATTACGGTATTTTTCTTTAAAGTGCTCTACTATTTCAAAATTATTACTATCCTTTTTATTTACGCCAATAAAATCAGAAATAAATTCTTCACTAGTAACATATAAAACAGTTTTATTACTGTTATTTTCAATATAATTACCAATCGCGTGCATTAAGTGAGTTTTCCCAAGTCCACTTTTTCCATATATAAATAAAGGATTATATATTTTTCCTGGTTGTTCGGCTACAGCAAGAGCGGCAGTTTGAGCAAATCGATTGCTGTCACCTATTATAAAGTTTTCAAAAGTATATTTCTCATTTAAATTTGAATTAATTTTTTTGTAATTTTTGTTGATATTTGCTGAGTTATCCTCAATTGGGGCTAAATCTTCTTCTACAACATATTCAAAATCATAATTGGTACCAGTAATACTATTTATTATTTCTTCCATTAATTCAAAATAATTATTATTTAAAAACTGAATATGAAATCTATAAGGTACTTTTATTATTAATTTTCCGTCTTTTATATCAATTAAACTAGTTTCTTTAAACCAAGTATCATAGGAAATATCTGATATTCTTGTTTTTAATATTTCCAAAAAATTGTCCCATAATTCTTTATTGCTCATTTCCTCACCCCGCTACGTTTTCTTTCTAGAATTATTTTAAAACATCTTTGTTGAAAAAGGAAGTGCGAAAATAAAAAAAATCATTTTCCAATCTTTATCAACAGGTTTATTAACAAAAGGTATACCTATAATACCGCATAAAAATCTACTTTTCAACAATTTCAACAAAATAAAATTAACAACAAAAAATAATTTCCACAAAATCCATTTTTTTTAGGAAAATTCAAACTTTTGTTGACTTAAGAAAGTTAATATAATATAATATAAACGCTATTTAATTGATGTGGAGGTGCAAAGATGAAAAGAACATTTCAACCAAATAATCGTAAAAAAGCGAAGAAACATGGATTTTTTGCGAGAAAATTAACTAATATATTGAAATCTCGTAGAAAAAAGGGACGTAAAGTATTATGTAAGTAAGCCACTTGAATTGTGGTTTTTATTCTAATTGGAGGAATTATATGAACAACAATTTAAGAATTAAAGATAAAACTGAATTTAATGATTTAATCAAGAATGGTAAAATTTTAAAGAATAAATTCTTTGTTATATATTATAAGGAAAAGAAAAAAGATAATTCTCGTTTTGGAATAACATTCAGTAAAAAGTTTGGTAAAGCTTATGAAAGAAATTATTATAAAAGAATAATGAGGGAAATAATTAGAAAAAATCAAAAATCATTTTCAAATCTTTCAGATTATATTATAATAATGAGGAGTGACTGTAAAAATGAAAAATATATTTTTTTACAAACTCAATTGACTGATTTGATAAAAAAGGAGCAAAAATGAAAAAAAAGTATTTAATTATTTTAGTTATTCTATGTTTAATGTTAACTGGATGTACTAAATATATTAGTGATGATAATAAAAAGAGAGTTGTAAATGAAACAACCGGTCAAAATTTACCATCAAATATATTATGTAAACCTGAGGAACAAGAATTAATGAAAATTTATGAAAAATACAGCGATAATTTAGATGTTGATTTAGATAAATTACCTGCTTGTGAAGATTTAAAGTTTTATGATTCAGATAATTATAATGGTTTATGGGTACAACTTATTGTAATGCCACTTGCCTGGTTAATTGTTAAAGTTGGTACATTAGTAAAAAATTATGGTGTTGCCGTTATGCTTGTTGGTTTACTAATAAGAGTTATTTTATTACCATTTTCAATTAAAACAATGAAACAGTCGGCAAACATGCAAAAAGCACAACCAGAACTTGCTAGATTAGAAAAAAAATATGCAAATAAAAATGATAATGATTCAATGATGCAAAAGAGTCAAGAAATGATGATGATATATAAAAAGTATAGTGTTAGTCCGCTAGGATCATGTTTACTTTCATTTATTCAATTACCACTTTTCTTTGGTTTTTTAGAAGCAATTAATAGAATACCAGCTATTTTTGAAGAAACATTAGGTGTATATCAATTAGGAACAACTCCGCTTGTTGGATTAAAAGCCGGGAATTATTACTATATAATCTTAATACTTATGATATTACTAACAACGTATTTATCATTTAAAAATAGTATGACAAATAATATGGGATCTACAGAACAACAAAAACAAATGAAAATGATGACAACCTTTATGATAGTATTTATTGGATTTGCATCATTTAGTTTACCAACAGCGATAGCACTTTACTGGGTTGTTACAAATGGATTTAATGTTATTCAAAATTTATTTTTGAAAAGAGGTTAAAAAATGGAAGTATTTGTGTATGAAGGAAAAAATAGGGATGATGTATTTGTTAAAGCCCTTGAGGATTTAAAAGTTCAAGAAAATGAAGTTTTGTTTAAAGAAGAAAAAACAAAAGGAAAATTATTTAAAGCAGAAACTTTTAAATTTACAATTATTAAACTTACAGATATTCAAGCATCTATAAAAAATTATTTAAATGAAATTTTAAGTTTAATGGGACTTGAAGTATCTTTTGAAAGTTCAATTAAAGAAAAACAGATTAACATAAAAATGTATTCAAATAATAATGCAATTTTAATTGGAAAGAATGGACAAACACTTAGTGCTTTAACGACAATTGTTAAACAGTTTGTTTATAATCAAATAGGTTTGTATCCTTATATAAACTTAGATGTAGAAAATTATAAAGATAAACAAATTTATTATTTAGAAAAATTAGCCAAAAATATTGCTAGAGAAGTTAGAAATACTAAACAAGAAGTTGTTATGGAAAATATGAATTCTTATGAAAGAAGAATTGTACATAATGTTTTAACAAATTTTAAAGGAGTTATTACTGAAAGCGAAGGCGAAGAACCTAATAGACATGTTATCGTCAAGCCAGAAAGGGATTAACCCTTTTTTTATTTATCTAATTTTAATTGTGTGCTATAATACGTGCGATGGAGGAGATGTATATGACAGATACTATTTGTGCAATATCAACTTCTTTAGGAGTTGGAGCAATATCTATTATTAGAGTTAGTGGTACTGATGCTATTAGAGTAGTAAATTCTATATTTAAAGGTAAAGATTTAACTAAAGTAGAATCACATACTATTAATTATGGACATATTGTATATAATAATGAAATAATTGATGAAGTTTTGGTAAGTGTCATGAAATCTCCAAAAACTTTTACTATGGAAGATGTGGTAGAAATTAATAGTCATGGCGGAATAAGTACAACAAACAAAGTATTAGAAGTTTTACTTTTATCAGGTGCTAGATTAGCCGAACCTGGTGAATTTACAAAAAGAGCGTTTTTAAATGGAAGAATAGATTTAGTAAATGCTGAAGCGGTAGGAGATTTAATAACTGCCAAAACAGAAAAATCGAGAAAACTTGCAATAAATCAGTTAACAGGAAATGTATCTAATTTAATTAAAAATATAAGAAGTGAAATTTTAGAGATAATTGCCAATATGGAAGTTAATATTGACTATCCAGAATATGAAGAGGGAGAAGACTATACAGTTAGTAGATTTCTAGAAAAAATTATGCAGGTAAAAAATAAACTAGATAAATTAGTGGCTAATTCTACGGATGGAAAAATAGTTAAAACGGGCATTAATGTAGCACTTCTTGGTAAACCAAATGTGGGAAAAAGTAGTATTTTGAACAAATTTTTAGATGAAGAAAAAGCAATTGTTACTAATATACCTGGCACGACTAGAGATATAGTTGAAGGAAATTTTACTTTACGAGGAATAGAAATAAATGTTATTGATACAGCTGGAATTAGAGAAACATCTGATATAGTAGAAAAATTAGGGGTAGAAAAAAGTTTAAAAATTTCTGAAAATGCTGATTTAATCATTTATGTTCTTGATGGAACTAATAAAATAACTGATGAAGATTTTGATATGTTAAAAAAATTAAAAGATAAAAAAGTTATTATATTTATTAATAAATCAGATATGAGTATAAATATTGATAAAAAAATGTTAAAGGATTTTGATGTTATAATTGGTAATACTAAAGATGATAATGGTTTAGATGCTTTAAAAGAGAAGATTGTTAAATTATTTAATATTGATGAATTAGAACAATCTGATTATACTTTTTTATCTAATGCTAGGGATATATCTTTAATTAAAAAATCAAGTGAAATACTTAATAATATACCTTTAAATATAAATACGCTTCCTATAGATATTTTTATTATAGATTTAAGAAAAATATATGATTTATTAGGTGAACTTATTGGTGAAACATATAAAGATGATTTATTAGATGAAATGTTTTCAAAATTTTGTTTAGGAAAATAGGTGATAATATATGAATTATGATGTTATAGTAGTTGGTGGAGGTCATGCAGGATGCGAGGCTTCTTTTGCAAGTGCAAAAATGGGATTAAATACTTTATTAGTTTCTTCTAATAAAAAAAATATAGCTGATATGCCTTGTAATCCATCTATTGGAGGAACAGCAAAGGGAATTGTTGTTAGAGAAATTGATGCTTTAGGTGGTTTAATGGGTAAAATTGCCGATAAAAGTCAAATTCAAATAAAAATGCTTAATAATGCGAAAGGACCTGCTGTTCGTTCTTTAAGAGCCCAAGCAGATAAAATAACGTATCCTAAGATGATGTTAGAAACTTTAAATGCTACAAAAAATTTAACTATTTTAGAAGCAATGGTAGAAGATTTAATAGTTGAAAACAAAAAAGTAAAGGGAATTAAATTAGCCGATGGAACTAATATTTATAGTAAAGCCGTTGTTTTAACAACGGGAACTTATCTTAAAAGTAAGATTTTAGTTGGCGATAAAAATAAATTGGAAGGTCCTCATGGCGAAAAAAGATCTGAATTTTTAAGCGATAAATTAAGAGAGTATGGCTTTGAAATTCAAAGGCTTAAAACCGGTACTCCACAAAGATTAGATAGGAGTACAATAGATTTTTCTAAATTACAAGAAGAATTAGGAGATCAATGTTATTGGACTTTTAGTTTTGATAATGAACCATGTTATGATTATACTAAGCAAGAAAAGTGTTATATAGTGTATACAACAAGTGAAACTCATCAAATTATTAAAGATAATTTAAGTAAGTCAGCAATGTATGGAGGATATGCTGAAGGAATTGGTCCTAGATATTGTCCTTCAATTGAAGATAAAGTGGTAAGATTTTCTGATAAACCAAGACATCAATTATTTTTAGAACCAGAAAGCAGATATTATGATGATATTTATTTACAAGGGTTTTCAACTAGTATGCCAGAAGATGTTCAGGAAAAAATGGTTCATAGTTTACCAGGTCTTGAAAAGGTTAAAATTTTAAAATATGCTTACGCAATAGAATATGATGCAATTAATCCATTACAATTAAAGCCATCACTAGAGACAAAAGTTTTAGAAAATTTGTTTACAGCTGGACAAATAAATGGTACTAGTGGATATGAAGAAGCTGCTGGTCAGGGAATAATAGCTGGTATAAATGCTGGTTTAAAAGTTCAAGGTAAAAAGCCAATTATTTTAAAGAGAAATGAAAGTTATATTGGAGTTTTAATTGATGATTTAGTAACTAAAGGTACAAAGGAACCTTATAGATTATTAACAAGTCGAGCAGAATATCGTCTATTACTTCGTCATGATAATGCGGATTTACGTTTAAGAGAATATGGCTATAAAGTTGGACTTATTAGTGATGAACAGTATAAAAAACTTCAAAATAAAATAAATGATATTAATGAATTAATTGAATATTTAAAATCTAATAGAATTACGATGACAACAATACCGGATTATTTTGATAAAGATTCTATTTCATTGAGAAATGGCCTTAGTTTGTATGAATTTTTAAAAAGACCTGAAATAAAAATAACTGATTTAGTAGATGCAAAATTAATTATAAAAAACTATTCTAATGAAGTACTAGAACAAGTATCTTTTGCAGTAAAATATGAAGGATATATTGAAAAAGAAAATCAAGAGGCTTTAAAATTATTAAAGATGGAAAGTAAACAAATTCCGGAAAATATAGATTATGATGATATAAAGAATTTAGCGACCGAGGCTAGAATAAAATTAAAACAAGTAAGGCCTCTTAATTTAGGGCAAGCTTCAAGGATAAGTGGAGTTAATCCTGCCGATTTATCAATTTTAGCGATTTATTTAAAGAAAGAGTACAATAAGAATGACTAGGGAAGAATTTTATCAGAAAGTTTTAGAAGAATTTAATATTGCACTTACAGAAGAACAAAAAAATGCATTTGAAACATATGCAAATTTTTTGCTTTCTTATAATACAAAAGTGAATATTACAGCCATAAAAACTAAAGAAGAAGTTTATTTAAAACATTTTTTTGACAGTTTAACAGTGTTAAAGTATGCAGATATGAGTAATATAGAATCGGTATTAGATGTTGGTTCCGGCGGTGGTTTTCCGGGGATAGTTTTAAAAATATTATATCCATCTGTAAGTTTTACTTTACTTGATAGTAATCATAAAAAGTGTGATTTTCAAAAAGAGGTTATAAAACTTTTAAAATTAAATAGAATTGAAAGTATAAATGAACGCGCAGAAAATTATTATAAAACTAATATTAAATTTGATATGGTAGTGGCAAGAGCAGTCGCACCTTTAAATGTTTTATCAGAATTGTGCATACCTTTTTTAAATAATAATGGTCATTTTATTTCTATGAAAACAAATAATGAAAGTGAATTAAATTTAGCTACTGATGCGATTACAATTTTAGGTGGAAAAATAAATAATAAGTATGAATTTGAACTACCTAATGAAGGCGGTAATAGAGTAATTTACGATATTATAAAGATTAAAGAAACCCCAGAGGGATATCCAAGGGTATATGATAAAATAATTAAAAAGCCATTGAAAATAAAAAGAAAATAAAGTATTATATTAATTAGAATAGGAAGGGTATGTGTGTATGGAGTCAAATGTCCAAAAGATTAATATAGATTTAATAATTCCTAATAGATTTCAACCACGTTTAAATTTTGAAGAGAAAGCATTACAAGAACTTGCCGCTTCGATAAAGGAACATGGGATAATTCAGCCTATCGTTGTAAGAAGGTTAGGTGATAAATATGAGATTATTGCTGGTGAAAGAAGATATAAAGCCGCTACTATGGCTGGTCTTACAGAAGTGCCAGTAATTATTTCAAATTTAGATGATAAACAAAGTGCACTAGTTGCAGTGGCAGAAAACGTACAAAGAAAAAATTTAAGTTCTATTGAAGAAGCCCTTTCGTATAAAAAGATAATTGATAAAAATAAAATAACGCAGGAAGAATTAGCCAAAAGAATGGGTGTTTCTCAATCAGCAGTGGCAAATAAATTGAGACTATTAAATTTATCTAAGAAAGTGCAAAATGCTTTACTTACAGAAAAGATAAGTGAAAGACATGCTAGGAGTTTATTACAACTACCAACACATGAAAAACAAGATGAAGTATTAGATGAAGTAATTGCTAAAAGAATGACAGTTAAACAATTAGATGAATATATTAAAAATTTAGATGTGGTAGAAAGTCCGGCAACAAAAGAGATTAAAACAGTTATTCCTGCTAATGAAGAAGTAGCAGTTAATGGTAATAACTTAATTCCTCCAGCAAATTCTTTAGATGCTACAGTAAAAGTAGATGATAGTAATAATTTAGAAACGTTTAATATATTTGATAATGCTTTAAATGGGAAAACAACTAATATATTTGATGAACCTATAAACTCTGAAGAAAAGAAGAAGGAAGAACCTTTAACACCAAGAAATGATTTACCTACAACTGATAATTTAGATTTATTAGAACCGAAAGCGGAAAGTTTAGCAAATGTTTTAGATAATGATTTAAAAGGTACTTCATTAAAAGAAGAAGAAAAATTTGACAGTTTAGATATTGAAACAACGCAAGATAAAGAAATGGCGGAAAATAAATCTTCAGAAGTAAAACCGCCGGAAAATAATGATAATAAAAATTTATCAGAAAGTGATAATTCTTTTTCAAAATTATTTAATATTTTTAAATCACCAACTGAAAATGTTTCATTGGAAGATGAACAAACAAATATGAATACAGAATTAGGTGATACATTTAATCCTTTTACGAATTTGGAAAGTTCTACTACTGAAGATATTGAACAAGAACTAAAGGAAGCAGCAGAAAATGCAAGAAAACAGGCTATTGCGGAAATGAAGGCTAAAGAAGAAAAGATTATTCATGGTGATTTACAATCAGTTAAAAAAGCATATTTGAACTTAAAAAACGAAATTCAAAAGGCTGGATTTAATATAGAAACAGAGGATTTTGATTTTGAAGATATGTATCAATTAATAATAAAAATTAAAAAACAAGGCGAATAAACCTTGTTTTATTGTGGTTCAGAACCTTTTTTAAAGTAAAATATACTTGTTTTGCCATTTTCCGTATTTTTTTGACCAGTAATAGGATTTAATGGAACACCAACGATA
This sequence comes from uncultured Bacilli bacterium, assembly GCA_934098485.1. Lineage (GTDB taxonomy): Bacteria > Bacillota_I > Bacilli_A > RF39 > UBA660 > CAG-533. Next base: position 62,398 of record CAKOOH010000001.1, read on the forward strand.
TTATTACTCATTTCGTACCAAGAATTTTCTTTATCTTTTGTATAATCTTCGACAGTATCACACCAAATGTTTTTTATTTTTTTTGAATAACTGCTATTTACATTTTCATTCATATCGTTTCCAGCCCATACCATCATTAAGACATCAGGATTATAGCCAACGATCCAGTAATCACTTTCAGTGGTACCACTTTTTAATGCATACTTTTTAGTAATTTTACTATTTAAATATATTACAGTTGGTGATAGATAATCTATAAAGTTAGAACTATAGGTGTTTGTCATCATTTCATTTACTATAAAAACAGAATCTTTATTTAAAACTTCTTCGCTTTCTTCTTTTCTTTGATATAAAATGTTACCATTAATGTCTTCTACTTTTTCAATAAAGTATAGTTTTTCATGAGTTCCATAGTTGGCAAGCGTTGTATAACTTTCAGCATAGTCTAACATATTTATTTCTTTGGCACCTAAAGCAAGAGAAGGATTTGGTTCGAGTTTTTCTTTTAGACCAGCTTCTTTCATGGTTGTAACTAGTTGTTCTTCACCGAGAAAGAGATGAGTTTTTACAGCATATATGTTATCAGAATAAGCTAAAGCGGCGGCCATGGTTATATCTTTATTCGCATATTTATTAGAATAATTTTTAGGAGAATAAGTTTTATTTTCGGAAAAGACGAAGCTAGTTTTTTCACTTTTGAAGGTCGAACTTTCAGTCATATTATTTTCTAGGGCAGTGTAATATAAAAATGGTTTTATGGTAGATCCAACTTGTCTTTTTGATTGAATAACGCGGTTATACTGGCTTTTGGCATAATTAGTGCCGCCAGCAAGAGCCATAATACCTCCTGTTTTGGGATTTACTACAATGGACGCGATTTGAATATTTTCATCAGCGGCATTTTTAGCAATGCTTTCATCCATAGTTTTTTGGGTATTAATATCTAAAGAAGTATAAATTCTAATACCTCCTGATTTAATTAGAGATTTAGGAATGGTTTTAATACTATTTAATTCATTTAAAACAGCATCTTGATAATACATTAAAGTTAGCATATTGTTAGTTTCTTTTTTACCATATATTTCAATGGTATTTTTAAATAAACTATTATATTCTTCCTCAGTTATGTAATTATTATCAAGCATGGATTTTGCGACGATTTTGGCTCTTTTAAGACAATTGTCGTAATTACTTACCGGGTTATTATTTTCAGGACTACGAGGAATACCGGCTAACATAGTAGCTTCTTCTAAACTTAAATCTTTGGCACTTTTATTAAAGTAATATTTACTAGCATTTTCGATACCATAATTACCTTGTCCATAATTAATAGTGTTTAAATAGCCTTCTAGAATTTCATCCTTATTATAATGAAGCTCTAATTTTAAGGTTAAGACAGCTTCTTCAAATTTTCGTTTCCATGTTTTGTTAAAATCTAAGTATAAATTTTTAACATACTGCTGAGAAATTGTAGAGGCACCTTGCACAATGGAACGATTCTTAATATTTAAATACATAGCTTTCATTATTCTTAAATAATCGAAACCTTGATGATTATAAAAGTTTTTGTCTTCAATACTAATTGTGGCATTTTTAACATTATCAGAAATATTATCAATGGTTACCCAGTTATTATTGTTAGTTGTTTGAAAGACTAAGTTATTTTTATTATCATATAGAAAGATAGCATTAGCGGAATTTAAAGTAATTTTTGGCGAAAAGTAAGCATATAAATAAAGCGATGTTAGTATAACCGTAAAACAGATACTACTAAATAAAATAATTTTATATAGAACATTTAGTTTTTTCATAATTCACCAATTATATTATGGAAATATTTTCTGTAATTATGCTACAATTATGGAGTGATGAATATGTATAAATTAAAATTGTATAAAAATAACGAATTAGTATTTGAAAAAACAGGGACAAAAAAAGATGATTTTTATGTTTTTGAAAATATAGATTATAATCCGGAGGAATTAATTTTAATTAGGGAAGATAATAACTTTAAATATTTATTAGACTTTAAAAATGGTGAAGCAATAGTAACTTTAAAAGAAAAAAATTTAGAAATAAAACTTAATATTAAAGTAATAAATGTAAATAATAATGAAATGGTTCATGAAATTACTTATAATATAGAAAGTGATGAATTAAGTGAAAATAAAATAATTGTTGAAATATCATAATAATTTATTATGAATATAATTAAAATAATAAAATCAAAGGAATCTCTATTGATTTTTTTTGTTTTTTAGTGGTTAATATTATAGAAAAAGATTAAAAATTTGTTAACTTTAATATTTAATAATAGAGATTAATTTTTATAGTTTTCTGTGTAATAATTTAATTAATAATAGTGGCTGAAGCTAATTAATTATTAAATAGAAGGCGTATTAATAAATTAGAATTCATATTAAGAAAGTAGAAATTAAGCTTTATCTAATATATTTGTTTATGCTAATTAATGCTACTTAATATTTTAAGATGATTATAAGTTTATATCTAAAAAGATAAAGGATTTATTAAGTATATGGACTTGTTAATGTTGACACAAAAAAACATCTTACAACTGAACAAAAATAGTAGGTTTTTTTGCTATTTATAAAGCCGTTAAAAAAAGACAAAAAAAGATATTGACAACACGTAATTATATGATAAAATTATGTTTGTTTAAAAAGCCATTACATATTTTTACCTAATTACATATAATGGTCTAATAGGAGGATTAAAATGATAAAATTAACAGATGAAGAAAAAGATACTTTATCTTATGATGATGTGGCGTATTTAATTTTAAAAGAAATAAATAAAAAAATTAAAATAATAGATTTGTTTAAAAAGGTTTTAGCAGCAATGACAGAACCTGAAAGCAATTTTGAAGAGGGAATTGGTGATTTTTTTGAATCACTTGTTACAGATAAAAGATTTATTATGCTAGATAATGGTTATTGTGATTTAAAAGTTAATCATAGTACTAAAGTAATAATTGATGAAGATGACGAAGATTTAGATATTTCATTAGAAGAAGATAATTTAGATGACGTTAATAATGGCTTGGATGAAGATAATTATGATGATGAGGCTAATCCAGATGATGATACAGATGATGATTTACAAGATTTAGTTATTATTGATGATGGTGAAGAATTAGATACTGATATGAATTAGTCACTTCTTTTTTTATAATTTAATAAGGAGGCAAGTATGATAGAAAGATTAGAATTATTAACAAGTAGATATAATGAGTTAAATGATGAATTACTTAATCCAGAAGTGTTAAGTGACTTTAACAAGCAAAAAAAATTATCTAAAGAAAAAAGTTCTATTGAAGAAGTAGTTTTAAAGTATGCAAAGTATAAAGAAATAGAAAACGAAATTGCAGATTTAAAGACTTTAGTAAATGATCCAGAAATGCATGATATGGTAATGTTGGAACTCGATGAAAAACATGAACAGTTAGATAATTTAAAAAAAGAAATTGAGATATTACTTTTACCTAAAGATGAAAATGATGGTAAAGATATTATTATGGAAATAAGAGGCGCCGCTGGCGGTGATGAAGCCAATATTTTTGCTGGCGATTTATTTAGAATGTATAGTCGTTATGCGGAAAAAAACGGGTGGAAAATTGAAGTTACTCATGAAATAGAAGGTACAAGTGGGGGATTTTCTCAAATTGAATACTCTATTAAAGGTGATAATGTTTACTCAAAGTTAAAATTTGAAAGTGGAGTTCACAGAGTTCAAAGAGTTCCAGAAACAGAAACACAAGGAAGAATTCATACTTCTACAGCAACTGTTTTGGTTATGCCAGAAGTTGAAGATGTAGATATTGAAATAAAACCGGAAGATATTAGAGTAGATGTATATCGTTCAAGTGGTAAAGGTGGTCAAGGAGTTAATACTACTGATTCAGCAGTAAGACTAACCCATATTCCAACGGGTATTGTTGTAACCTGTCAAAATGAAAGAAGTCAAATAAAAAATAAAGAACGTGCAATGGTTGTGTTAAAATCTAAGATATATGATCAAGCACAACAAAAACAAGACGCGGAAACGGGCAGCGTTAGAAAAAATATGATTGGTACGGGAGATAGATCAGAAAAAATTAGAACATATAATTATCCACAAAATAGAGTTACTGATCATAGAATCAACTTTAGCGTAATGGAATTAGATAGAGTAATGGACGGAGCATTAGATTCAATTATTGAGGCTTTAATAACAGAAGATCAAAGAAGAAAGATGGAACAAAGTTAATGAAAAGACCAGATAATATTTCTAGTTTAGATTGGCAATTATTACAAAAAAAATATAAAAATTTAGAACCAATTGTAAAGAAAATTAATAATGGATATCCAATTCAATATTTAATTGGTGATGTGGATTTTTATGGCTATATTATAAAAGTAAACCCGAGTGTATTAATTCCTAGATTTGAAACAGAGACGTTAGTAGAAAAAACTTGTTCATATATTAATAAACTAAAATTAGAAAATTCTTCTCTTTTAGAAATTGGAACCGGTTCAGGATGCATTAGCGTAGCATTAAAAAGTGAAATACCTAAATTAGAAGTTACGGCATTTGATAACAATAAAAAGGCTTTAGTACTTGCCCGCAGTAATGCTAAAATTAATAAAGTATCAATAAATTTTATTTATAAAGATTTATTTAAATATAATCTTATAAATGATTATGATATTATCGTTAGTAATCCACCATATATTCCATATGATAAAAATTTACATGACAATTTAAAATATGAACCTAAAGAAGCAATTTTTGTTTCTCAAGATAATCCGTTAGTTTATTATGAAGAAATATTTAAAATTGGAATAAAATCTTTAAATAAAAAACATTTAATTGCATTAGAAATAGATGAGGATATGGGGCCTTCTTTAAAAAAGTTAGCAAAGGAATATTATCCTAATGACAAAATAGTATTAGAAAAAGATTTAAATAAAAAAAATAGATACTTATTTATCTATACTGAATAAAAAAAGTAAATACTACCCAATATGTTGTTAGAAAGGGTAGTGTTTTTATTTGAAAAAAATATTAATAATAATAGCTGGAATTATTATGGTTTTAGTGGGAACGGAAAACAACAGTAAAAAAGAAATTATAATACCTACAGAATCAATTAGATTTAGAGTAATTGCTAATAGTAATGAAGAAATAGATATAACTAGTAAACAAAACTTAAAAGATTATATGGAAGATATAGTGTATGATTTAATAAGAAACAGTACTAATAAAGAAGAAGCAAACAAAATAATAATAGATAATTTTGATTATTTAAATAAAAAAATATATGAATATTTAAAAACCGATAATTATAGTCTTGATTTTGGGGTGAATTATTTTCCTAGAAAAATATATAAAGGGGTTATATATGAAGAAGGTATGTATGATTCTTTGGTAATTACACTTGGCAATGGAAAAGGGAAAAATTGGTGGTGTGTACTATTTCCACCACTATGCTTACTTGAAGAAAATACGACCACGACAGATGTAGAATATCAACTATTTATTTCGAGAATAATTAATAATTTTAGATAATATACTTAACTAAGGAGGAATATGTTAAGTATTTTTTTTGTAGGAATAGCATTATCGATGGATGCATTTTCTATTGCAATAAGTATAGGAACATTAAATTTACCAAAGACTAAGTTATTACTTCTTCCTGTTATTACAGGAATTATGCATTTTATTATGCCTATGCTTGGGGTTTTATTAGGTAATCAATTATTAAATATAATAAATATAAATCCTAAACTTATAGTGGCAATCATATTTTTGTATTTGGCTGTAGTAATGTATTTTGATAAAAAACATGAAAATATTCCTAAGATTACCAGTTTTTTAAGTATTTTTTTATTTGCTTTTAGTGTAAGTATTGATAGTTTTTCTGTTGGTTTAGGGCTTAAAGGCTTAACAGATAAATATATTTTATCTTTTTTAACATTTACTGTTTGTAGTTTTTCTTTTACATATATTGGGTTAATTTTAGGAAAGTATTCAGTTAAAGTATTAAAGGAAAAGGCGACTTATCTAGGAATATTAATTTTAATAGTTTTAGCACTGGCAAATATATGTCAAATTTTTCTTAATTAAATTGACAATAAGAGTTAATAATCATATATTAAGAATGGTAAAAACTCTTTAAAGGAGGGATTTCTTATAAAAAAATTAGTTATTGAAGGAAAAAAAGAATTAAAAGGAACTATATCAATTGGTGGTGCTAAAAATAGTATTGTAGCATTAATTCCCGCAGCAATGCTTACTGATGGGGTTTGTGAGATTAGTAATGTTCCTAATATTACTGATGTTCATTTATTAATTGAGATGATGAAGATTCTAGGCTCTCATATTGAATTTAAAAATGGGTGTTTACATATTGATAATAGAAATGCTCATAATGATAAAATAGATACGAATTATGCATCAAAACTAAGGGCTTCTTATTATTTTATGGGAGTTTTATTATCAAAATATGGTAAGGCAGAAATTGCTTATCCTGGTGGTTGTGTCATTGGATCTAGACCAATTAATTTTCATATTGAGGGATTTAAAAAACTTGGTGCAAAGGTAGAAATTGAAGAAGATAATAAATATTTAATAACTGCGGAAAAGTTAGTAGGAACAGATATTTTCTTTGATATTGCTAGTGTTGGAGCTACTTTAAATATTATGTTTGCAGCTGTAAAAGCTGAAGGCACTACAAGAATCTTTAATGCGGCTAAGGAACCAGAAATTGTTAATGTTGCTTCATTTTTAAATACTATGGGAGCTAAGGTATATGGTGCTGGTACAAGTCAAATAACAATTGAAGGAGTTAGTGAATTACATGATGGTATAGTTGAAGTAATTCCTGATAGGATTGAAGCAGGAACTTATATTATGATGGGAAGTTTACTGGGAAATAATTTAGAAATAAAGGGTGTTTTAAAAGAACACTTAGGTGCTGTTTTAACAAAGTTACAAGAAGTTGGTTGTAAATTTATTTATAAAGATAATTCGATTATTGTTAATAAAACAGAACATTTAAAGCCGGTTAATATTAAGACATTAGTGTATCCAGGATTTGTTACAGATTTAGGGCAACCAATGAGTACTTTTTTGACTCAGTGTGAAGGTGATTCTATTTTTGAAGAGACAATTTATGAAAATCGTATGAGGCATGTAAAGTATCTAAATATGATGGGAGCATCAATTGATGCTGATAATAAAATAGCTTATATTCATGGAAAAACACTTTTACACGGAACAAATGTTGAAGCAACAGATTTAAGGGCAGGTGCGGCGATGCTTTTTGCTGGTATGATTGCCGATGGCACTACAGTAATAAGTAATATTGAACATATATTAAGAGGTTATGAAAATATAGTTGATAAATTATCTAATGTTGGAGCAAGTATTAAAATAATAGAAGAAGATTAAAGTTTATGATAGACTGTTTGTAGAAAGGTTTAAAGAATGGAAAAGGGAAATAATAAAGTATTTATAGTAATTATAGTTATATTAGGGTTAATGGTTATTGGTTTAGGAAGTTATTTAATTTATGAAAATAAAGATTTAAAGTGCGAAATGGACGAGAAAAAATCTAGTACAACTACTACGGTGACAACAAAAAAAGAAAATACTACAACACCTAAGGAAAATGTTAATAATACTACATCTTATAATAATTATTTAAAAAATTTAAAAACTAATTTAAAAAAAGCTTGTGACCAATTAAGTACTCCTGAAGAAGAAGATGCTGTAATTTGTGAAGGTCAATCAATTACAGGTTATGGTAAATTTTTAGAAAATTTTTATTTTGATATTTCTAAAGATGGCAAATTAACAATGTCAGGAAGTTCAAAAAATCTAAAAAATTATTTTATAAGTGATTCAGTATTAGAGGCTTTTATTTCTGATAGTGGTGGCAATGGCGGGTATCAGCTTTTATATTTTATTAAAGAAGATGGTACTTTGAATCAATTTTGTATTGACTGCATTGTAAATGATGATGAAAAAATAATTTTGACTACGGAATATAAAAATATTGTAAATGTTGTAAGCACAACAGCAGGTCCTTTATTTATTGATATTGATGGTAATGTTCACGTGTAATTTTAGAAAAAATAATCATATGTAAAAATTAAAATATAAATTAACAAAAATTCTTGCATATCAGCGGTAATATGATATAATACCTAAGTAAAACGAATTTCTATAACTTATATGAAGTTATGGCTGAAGGAGGAATAAATAATGAAAAAGAATCTACATCCAGAAAGAGTTGAATGTATAATTACATGTGCTTGTGGCAATAGTTTTAAAACAATTTCTAACAAACCAAGTCATTTTGTAGAAAGCTGCAATAAATGTAATCCTGCTTACAATGAAAATATGAAGAAAACAACTAAAAAAGACGGAAATGTTGATAAATTCAAGAAAAAATATAATCTTGACTAAGAGTAAAATCTTAGTTTTTTTATGCAGATAAATGTGATATGATAAGATAGGTGAGAATATGAAAATAGTAATAGGTTCAGATCATAATGGAAGCAAAATTAAAAGTGAAATAATTGAATATTTAAAAAATAAAGGTAATGAAGTTATTGATGTAAGTGTAAGTTCTGCTTCGGGAGATGATTATCCTATATATGCATTTAATGCGGGAGAGATAGTTGCTAATAAAGTATGTGATATAGGTATTTTATTATGTGGAACAGGTATTGGTATGAGTATAGCGGCAAATAAAGTAAAGGGAATAAGAGCGGCTCATATAAGTAGTGCTGATGAAGCCAGACTTGCTAAGGAACATAATAATGCAAACATAATTACACTTAGTGCTAATAGTAATAGTTTAGAGGAAATACTAAGATATATTGATATATTTGTAGATACTGAGTTTTTAAATGAAGAAAGACATGTTAGAAGAAATGAATTAATTTCTAAATATGAAAATGGAGAATTAAATGTATAAAACATTAATATATATATTTTGCGTTTTATTAAGTGTTTTTGTTGTTAGCGGGATTAATTTTAATAATTTTTTTAAGAAAAATCATGTTATAGAAGCAAAATTATTTGTTTTAGTCATAAGTTTTATTATGGGGTACTTATTAGGAAGTTTTATAATTGAGTTTTTAAATATAAGTAGCATTTTATAGAGGATGATATTTATGAAAAAATTAATTTTAATTATTATTTTTTTAGTACCGATTTATATAAGTAGTTTTAAAGTAAAGGAAACTACTTTTTTTAATAATGATACAAGTAAGGTAATTAGTAAAACTAATAAAAATAGCAAGACTGTAATAGTACATGTTAAAGATAAAGATTTATATCTTGATTTAGAAGATTATGTTACTGGCGTAGTAGCAGCAGAAATGCCAGCGTTATTTGATGAAGACGCATTAAAAGCTCAAGCGGTGGCGTCAAGAAGTTATGCAATGAGTAGTGTAATGAATCACATAATAACTATTTCCTCATCTATTAGTGATCAAGTATATAAAACAAATTACGAATTATCAGATAACTGGCAGGGTAATTATGATAAATATTTTAAGAAAATACAAGAAGCTGTAAGAGAAACAGAAAATTTAGTAATAAAAAGAGATAATAAAATACTTAGAACTTATTATTTTTCGATGAGTAATGGATATACAGAAAACTCTTTGGCAGTTTTTAATGAAAATACTTTTGAAAGTGTTTCTTCTAGCTTAGAACAAAAATTAAGTAATTATTTAAAAACAGTTACTTTTACAAAAGGTGAATTATGTAAATTATTAAAATTAGATGATATTAATATTCAAAATATAAAAAGAAATGAAACTAATCATGTTGATAAAATAATTATAAATAATAAAGAATTTACAGGAGTAGAATTTAGAAAATTATTAAATTTACGATCTACTGATTTTGAAATTGAAGAAGAAAATGGGGAATACATAATTGCAACAAAAGGATATGGTCATGGAGTTGGCATGAGTCAGTATGGAGCAAATGAGATGGCAAAAACAGGGAAAAAATATGAAGAAATATTAAATCATTATTATAAGAATACAGAAATTAAAAAAATATAAGTATAAAAATATAAAAACTACCCAAAATTTAATTGAAAGAGGTGGAAAATGAAACCAAAATATAAGTTAAAAGGTTGGGTAGTAGTTAGTGTTTACTTATTATCTTTAACGGCAATCTTATCTAGTTTGTATTTACTGGGGAAGACGTTAAAAAATTCAATTTACAATGATGAAACTCTATCATATGTTTATAAAGGAATTTTTGATGATGCTATTCCGGTTGTTAAATATGATACTGATAAGATAATTAAGCCATTTGCAGATGATAATGTAAAGGTTTTAAAAAAGTATTATGATAAGGATGCGGATAATAGCACACAAGAAGAATCTTTAATATTCTATCAAAATACATATATGCCAAATACAGGAATTTTGTATAGTAGTGATAAAAGTTTTGATGTTTTAGCTGTCCTTGATGGAACTGTTATGGATATTACCGCTGATGAAATTATGGGAAATATAGTAACAATAAAACACTCTAATAATTTAAAAACTATATATCAGTGCTTAAATGAAGTAAAATTCTTTGTTGGTGATATTGTAAAACAAGGCGATGTAATTGGCAACTCAGGAGTAAATAAAATTGAATCTTCAAGTGACAACATGCTTCTATTTGAAGTAAATAATAATGGAGAATATATTAATCCAGAAACCTTTTATAGTATGTTACCTAGCGAACTTTCTTAAGCCTTTAGATAGGCTTTTTAAATGAAGGAGGGATATTTATAATTTTTGAATTTACAGATGAGTTTATATATGTTTATAATCGAAAAAAGAAAGAGATAATAAAAGAAAGTATTCCTTCTAAAGTAATATGGAAAAACAAAATATATGATTATGTTAAACTTTGCAAAATAGTAAATAAAATTGTGTATAAGTATAAACTTACGAACACTTTTTTTAAAACTAGGTTTTATATTTTATTATTTGAAAAAATAACGCCGGCGGAAGAATATTTATTTAAGAGATTATTTAATTTTATTTCTAATGTTTCTTTAAGCCTTATATATGCTACTAATTTATTTAATAAGGAAAATCACATTTTTATTAGTGGAAATATTTTATACTATAATAATAACGTTTTAAAAAAACTATCAGAAAAAAAGGAATATATATTAATTGGAAATAGTGATTTAAAGATTTATGAAAAATATAAAGAGTATCTAATAAAAAAATATAAAATTCAAATTTTAACTTATGAAAATAGTAATATGATAATCTATGAGAGTATATAAATATGTACTCTTTTTATTTGTTTTTGAATATTATTTATACTATAATTAAAATAAGAAAGAATGTGAGAATATGAAGGTAATTGATGGATGCAGTGCATGCGCAAATATGGCTTATAATTTTAGTGATATTAGTTTTATTTATCCGATTACACCATCTAGTCCGATGGCAAGTCAAATAGATAATTTAAGTGGCAAAGATGTAAAAAATATTTTTAATGATACGGTTTCAGTTATTGAAATGCAAAGTGAAGCTGGGGCAGCAGGTGCGTTGCATGGGGCTTTATCAGCAGGTTTACTAGGAACAACTTTTACGGCAAGTCAAGGATTATTATTAATGATACCTAATATGTATAAAATGGCAGGTGAAATGCTTCCTGGGGTAATTCATGTGGCCGCGAGAAGTTTAGCAAGTCATGCTCTTAGTATATTTGGCGATCATCAAGATATATACGCTACAAGGCAAACGGGATTTTGTATGCTTGCTTCTACCAATGTTCAGGATGCTTACAATTTAGCGTTAGTTGCTCATTTATCCGCAATTGAGGGAAGTTTACCTTTTCTACATTTTTTTGATGGCTTTAGGACTAGTCATGAATATAATCAAATTAAAGAAATTTCAAGAGAAGAAATTTTAAAATTAGTTAATTTTGACAAAATAAATGAATTTAGAAAAAGAGCACTTAATTCGGGTAAAGCAATTACAAAAGGAACAAATCAAAATGAAGATATATATTTTCAAAGTTTAGAAGCAAGAAATAGTGATTATGAAAAAATTCCCGATATTGTTAATAATTATATGCAAAAATTAAATGTGTTAACTAATATGGATTATAAGCCTTTTAATTATTATGGAAGCCCTAAGGCTAAATACGTCATAGTAGCAATGGGATCAGTATGTGATACAGTTAAGAGGGTCGTTCAAAATAAGAAAAATGTGGATTTTGGATTAATTGAAGTACATTTATATCGCCCTTTTAGTTCTAAGTATTTAAAACAAGTAATACCAAAAACTGTTAAAAGAATCGCTGTTTTAGATCGTACTAAGGAAAGCGGGTCTATTGGCGAACCTTTATATCTTGATGTTTTAGGGGCTTTAAATGATTTAAAAATAAGCATTTATGGTGGTCGTTATGGTCTTTCAAGTAAAAATACAACAATGAATGATATTTATGATGTATTTATGAATTTAGAAAAGTGTCCTAAAAATAATTTTACTGTTGGTATTATGGATGATGTTACAAATACAAGTTTGAAACATTTTGACTATACATTTGAAAATTATTATAGAGAATTTAAAATCTTTGGATTTGGATCAGATGGGATGGTTAGTGCTAGTAAAAACATATTAAAAGTTTTAGGAAATAACAATTTTGTTCAAGGATATTTTGAATATGATTCTAAAAAAAGTGGGGGAGTAACAATATCTCATATTAGATTAAGTGATGAAGTTATAGAAGCTCCTTATTATGTTACAAATCCCGAATTGGTGGTAGTAACAAAAGATGAATATTTTTATAAATTTAATACGATTGAAGGTATAAAAGAGGGAGGAATTCTTTTAATTAATACAATTAGGAAAGAAGATGAGTTAAATAAATTTTTGCCTGATGATTTAAAAAATGAACTTCGAGATAAAAATATTCAAGTATTTATTATTAATGCAGAAGAATTAGCACAGAAAAATGGTATAAATGGAAAAATTAGCCTTATTATGGAAGCATCTATTTTAAAACTACTTAATATTAAGAATTTTAAAGAAACGTTAGAAAAAGATATTAAGGAAAGATTTTTAACAAAGGGTGAAGATGTAGTTAATGCTAATTTAGCGTGTGTTAATGAATTTGAAAGTTATTTAAAAAAAATAGATATAACAGCTGAACAAGGAGTAATTCTTTCGAAAAATGAAGATATATTTTCTATGATAAATGAAAGAAAAGGAAATCAATTAAAGGTAAGTGAGCTATTAGATTATAAAGATGGCGTTTTCCCAGGAGGAACTAGCGCTTTAGAAAAACGTAAAATGAGTTCTTTTGTGGCAAAATGGAATAAAGAAAAATGTATAGAATGTGGTATTTGTGCAACTGTTTGTCCGCATGCCGTAATTAGATCTTTCTTAGTTGATGAAAAGCAGTATAAAGATGAATCAAAACCTTCACTAGAAAAAGGATATAATTTTATAATAGGTGTAAGTGAGGCGGATTGTACGGGGTGTGAACTTTGTGTTAAGAACTGTCCAACTAAATGTTTATCTATGGGAAAGTTTGATTTACAAAAACAGGTACTTGCTGATGAGCTATTTAATGATAATATTAATCCAGAAAGACCGTTAAATTCACCAAAAAATGTTAGTTTGCATAAGCCATTATTTGAATTTTCTGGGGCATGCGCTGGATGCGGAGAGACGCCCTATATAAAACTTCTTACACAAATTGTAGGAGAAAAATTAGTAATTGCCAATGCAACGGGTTGCTCTAGCATATATGGAGCAAGCTGTCCTAATACACCTTATAAAGTGTCTTGGGCTAATAGTTTATTTGAAGATAATGCAGAATATGGTTTTGGCATACTTTTATCTTATAATAAATTTCGTAATCGTATCGTGAAAGAATTAGAAAGTTCACAATTACCTGATGCACAAGAAAAGCTAACTTATTATCTAAATAATAGTGAAGATTATGATAAAATGAAAAAGTTTACTTCGGAAGTAAAAAATTATATATCAAATGATTTATTAGATTATGTTACTCCAAAAAGCGTGTGGACGATTGGCGGTGATGGTTGGGCATACGATATAGGATATGGCGGTGTTGATCATGTTTTATCAAGTAATCAAAATGCTAAAATATTAGTATTAGATACGGAAGTTTATTCAAATACGGGTGGTCAAGCAAGTAAATCTAGTCATAAAGGAGCAGTAGCAGAATTTGCTAATAATGGTAAAATCACGACCAAAAAAGATTTGTTTAGAATTGCTATGAGTTATCCTAATACTTATGTAGCTCAGATAAGTTTAGGGGCAAACATTATGCATACTATTAATGTATTAAAAGAAGCGGAAGAACATCAAGGTCCAGCGATAGTTATTGCATACTGTCCTTGTGTTGAACATGGGATAAATGGCGGAATGTCTAACTCTATTGCCGAAGAAAAATTAGCGGTTGATTCAGGGTATGTCTTATTAATGAGATATAAAGATAATAAGTTATTATTAGATTCAAAAGAACCAGATTTTCAAAAATATGATGAATTTTTGTCTAATGAAGTTAGATATAAAGCTTTAAAAATAAAAAATAAAAAAATGGCGGAATCTTTACTTTTAGAAAATAAAGAAAATGCCATTAATAGATATAATTATTATAAAAAATTAAGTGAAGAAAATTAAACAAAAAAATAGAGGCTAACCCCCTGGGGTAGCCTCAAAGAATAAAAAGGGGTTGGCTAGTGTGATACTAGCACCAATTCGCCTATAAGTGAATTGGTGATTTATATACTAATGGAAAAAGGGGTAAATGTCAACACTTTTTTTAATTATTTTTATAAAAAATGGAGGTTTTATGTTAGAGGATATAAAAGGCCTGGGTCCAAAGTCAATTTTATATTTAAATGAGTTAAAAATCTATGATATAAAAGATTTATTAGAATATTATCCTTATCGTTATAATGTCTATAAACCAAATAATATTAGTGATGCTCATGATGATGAAACTTTATTAATTAATGGTATGATTGAGCCTCCAATAAAAGTGTTTTTTATTAAAAGAAATTTAAATAAACTTTCTTTTAAATTAAATACAGAAAAAGAAATTATTAATGTTTCTATTTTTAATCGAGCTTTTCTTAAGAAAAATATGATTGTAGGAAAAACTATATCAGTTATTGGAAAATATAATAAGAAATCAAATAGTTTAGTTGCAAGTGATATAAAAATGGTACCAATATTAAAAACTACTATAGAAGGAGTTTATCATTTAAATGCTAATATAAAAAGAGCAAATTTTAAAAAAATAATAGAAACAGCAGTTAATAATAATTTTTATGTTTCGTCTTTAGTTCCTTCTTATTTGGCGGAAAAATATAATTTTGTTTCTAAAATGTCTGCAGTTAGAGAAATGCATTTTCCTAAATCTATAGAAGCATTAAAGCAGGCAAAGATCTTTTTAATCTATGAAGAATTATTTGCGTTTATGTTAAAAATGAATTATTTAAAAATGTCAAGAAATAATAATAATGAAATAGATAGTAAAATGTTTGATGAAAAGAAAGTAAATGATTTTATTTTGAGCTTGCCTTTTAAACTTACTGATGATCAATTAAAGGCGGTAGAGGAAATAAAGTGTGATTTTAAATCTACATCTAGAATGAACAGACTTATTTTAGGTGATGTAGGAAGTGGTAAAACAATAGTTGCATTTATTTCATTATATATGAATTATTTGGCTGGGTTTCAAGGAGTTTTGATGGCGCCTACGGAATTACTTGCTTTACAACATTACAATAATATTATAAGTACATTTAAAAATATAAACGTTAATGTGTGTTTACTTACAAGTTCTACTAAGAAAAAAGATAGATTACTGATACTTGAAGATTTAAAAAGTGGCAAATGTGATATATTAATTGGAACTCATTCGGTTTTAAATAATGAGGTAGTCTTTAAAAATATTGGTTTAGTAATAACGGATGAACAACATAGATTTGGAGTTGCACAAAGAAAAAATTTACAAAATAAGGGCGACATGACTGATGTTCTTTATTTAAGCGCTACTCCTATACCTCGAACTTTGGCTTTGACTCTTTTTGGAGATATGGATATTTCGCAAATTAAAACAAAACCGGCAAATAGAAAACAAATTTATACAAAACTTTATAAAAATAATGAAATAAAATCGGTACTAAAGTTAATGCTTGATGAAATAAAGAATAATCATCAAATTTATGTAGTTGCACCTTTAATTGAAGATGAAGAAGGTTCATCTAGTATGGAAAATGTAATATCTTTAAAAGAAAAAATTAATGTAGCATTTAATGGTAAAGTTCCTTTAGAGGTATTACACGGCAAGTTAAGTGCAAAAGAAAAAGAACAAATTATGAATGACTTTAAGTTAGGCATTATTAAAATATTAATTTCTACAACGGTTATAGAGGTTGGCGTAGATGTAAAAAATGCAACGATGATGGTAGTTTTTAATGCGGAAAGATTTGGTCTAGCAACTCTTCATCAGTTAAGAGGACGTATTGGAAGAAACGATTTAGAAAGTAAGTGCCTTTTAGTAAGTGATTATGATACTCCTAGACTTAAAATATTAGAGGAGACAAACGATGGCTTTTTAATAAGTGAAAAAGATTTTGAATTAAGAGGCTCGGGTGATTTGTTTGGGGTTAGACAAAGTGGAGATATGAGTTTTAAAATTGCAAATCTTGCTAGTGATTTTAAAATTTTAAAACAGTGTGATACTGATAGTAAAGAATTTATTAGTAATCATTTAAATGAAATTAAGAAGTTTCCAGAACAAAAAAAGGTATTAGATAGTGTATTTTTAAACAACTAATGATATAATTAGATTAGAGAGGAGTTTATAATGAATAGAGTTAAAATTAAAAATCAGGCAAAAGAGATAATTAAAGGAAACATTTGGACACTTTTGCTACCATTTATTATAGCTGGAGCTTTATCAGGATTAGTTGGTGGTTTTTCTGGATACTATAGTTCTTCTACGGAAAGTGCAACTTTAAGTGTTATTTCTTCAATAGTAGAAATAGCAGTTTTACCTTTAACGATTGGTGCGACAGCTTACGTTATGAAATTTGTTAGAAAAGAACCTGTTGATTTAAATTATATGTTTTCTTTCTATAAACAATTTTGGCCAATCTTTGTACTTACATTTTTAATTGGACTATTTACATCATTATGGACATTATTATTTATAGTTCCAGGGATTATAGCAGCAATTAGTTATTCGATGAGTCAGTATATTTTTATTGATGGTGAAGAAGATGCTATGGAATGCATTAGAAAAAGTAAAAAAATGATGGATGGTTATAAAGCTGATTATTTTGTATTTAATTTAAGTTTTATAGGTTGGATTTTATTAGCAATTCCAACATTTGGATTAATTTTTATTTACCTTATTCCATATATGACAGTATCACAAGTGCTTTACTATGAAGAGTTAAAAAAATTAAATTAAGTAGTAAAATGTTTATAAAATGAATTGACAAAGTTTTATAAATTTTATATTATAGTTATAGCATGATAGAAATGTCATGCTGATATCTCTAACGATCTTAATGTTAGAGTGTATCAACCAAAACCCCCTGAAGAGGCCGAAAGGCCTCATTTTTGTTTATTTTAAAGAATTTGAGGCCTATTAAATTATTTTAGGTACTAAGTTAGGTACGTAAATTTAAAAAAATACTAATTTTTTGACATAAATTATTGGTATTTTATTTTTATAATAGTATTGACATTCATACTGACAAAATATAAAATAATGATATAAAAGTCAAAAGGAGAATGTATATGGAAAAGATGACTATAAAAGAGTTTAAAGATCAAAGTAATATTGAGATAATACAGGAGCTAATGAAGGTTAATAATGGATATATTACATCTAAACAACTAACCGAATTGGGCATTCATAGAATGTATCTTAATATTATGGTAGATAGAGGTATTATAGAAAAACTTGATAATGGAATATATCTTGATGTTAATAAATTTCCAGATTCTTATTATGTACTTAATTTGAATTTATCAGGTATTATATATTCTCATATGACTGCATTATATTTTCATGGATTATCAATTAAAGCTCCTGATACCAAGTATGATATAACTGTTAAGAAAAATTATAATAGTGTTAAATTGAAAAATCATAATGTATTTTATGTATCTGATGATATATATGAATTAGGATTAACGGAAGTGAAAACACCATTTGGAAATAATGTTAGAGTATATGATATTGAAAGATGTATATGTGATATTATAAGGTCTAAAAAAAGAATGGATAATGAACATATTAAATATAGTTTAAGAGAATATATTAAGAGAAAGGATAAGGATCTTGTTAAACTTTCTAAGTACGCAGATAAAATGGGTATTAAAAAAGAAGTAATGGATTTATTGGAGTGGTTATATGAATAAGATAATAGTTAATAAAATTAAATGTAAAAAATGTGGAGATGTTATTGAATCAACATATAGATATGATTTTAAATTTTGTAAATGCGGTGCAGTTGCTGTAGATGGTGGAAAAGATTATTTAAGAAGATTAGGATATGAAGAAGATTATGAAGAATTATCTGAAGTAGTGAAGGAGGATAAAAAAGATGAATGATAAATACGTATTTGAAACTGAAAGTTCTAGAGAAATGGAAATAGTAGCTTCTAGACATAAAATACTATCAGTTTTAGATGATATAAAGAATTGGCGTAGAGAATTATATAAAGGATATGATAATAATGTAAGAATCTATGTAATGGTAAATTATATACTCACACTGATTTTGAAGAAGCAAGAGATAAATTACCAAAAGATGAACATGGATTAATAAAAGATTGTAAGCATGTTTATTTAGATATTGATTTAATAGATAAAATTGATAATATACTTTCAGAAGTTAATTATTTATTAGATTACTAAATTCTATTTATGTATTGACAAAACAAATAATAATTAGTAAAATATCATTTATTATTTATGTTTTTGTGAAAAAATCACAAAAATAATAAAAATAAGTATACTTTTTTATAATTTGAGTATATAATATTAATAGGAGGAGATAAAAATGCTTATAGAATTTAGTGTTAAAAATTTTTTATCATTTAAAGATAAAGTTACATTATCAATGGAAAAAGGTAATGGTGATGAAAAACTAGAAAATGTATTTACTAAAAATGATGTTGATCTGTTAAGAACAACTGCTATTTATGGAGCAAATGCATCTGGTAAAACAAATATTTTAAAAGCTTTTACTTGCGCAATATTAATGATTAGAAATTCTAATTTTATGAATGCCACTAATAAATGGCTTTCAATAAAACCTTTCTTATTTGATAAAAAAACAAGTAAGGAACCTAGTGAATTTGAATTTATTTTCATTGCTAATGGTGTTAAATATAGATACTTCTTTAGTGCAGATGCAAATAAGATATATGATGAAATTTTAGATGCATATTATACACAGAAACCAACAAATATATTTACAAGAACAAATACAAATGATTATGAATTTAATAATGATAAATCTAAATTAGACTCAATAGCTGCAAAGAATACTGAAAATAAACTATTTTTAACAACAGCAACAACTTGGAATTATGATAAAACAAAAGATGCATTTTTATGGTTTAGTGAAAAAATTGATACATATGATTCATTTGATAGGATATTAGATCAGGACTTAATTGAATATAGTAAAAATGATGGAGAATTAAAAGAATTTGCTTTAAAATTATTAAAAGAAGCAGATATATTTATTAAAGATATTCATGTTGATTATGAAGAAAAAGAAATGGATAATGCAATGATGGATTTGTTAATTCCACCACTTGCTAGAACTAACGGAACATTTAAAATGTCTAATGTTAGAATAGAATTAGAACATGAAATAACTGATGAAAATAAAAATAAACATATTTATAGTTTAAATTTCAATGATGAATCATCAGGAACACGAACATTATTTGCTTTAGCGCCATTTTTAAAAAGAGCATTTGAGAGTACAAAAACAATTGTAGTAGATGAACTAGAAAAAAGTATGCATCCAGCATTAGTAGAATTTATTGTAAAACTATTTAATGATAAATCTGTTAATAAAGCAAATAGTCAGTTGATATTCATAACTCATGCAACAAATTTATTAACAATAGAATTATTAAGAAGAGATCAGATATGGTTTACTGAAAAAAATCCAGACACTGGTGTTTCAGAATTATATCCACTTGATTCGTTTTCAGTTAGAAAAGATGAAAATATTCAGAAAGGTTACATAAATGGTAGATATGGGGCAGTTCCATTTATAAAAGATATTGATTCATGGCCAGAAGATATGTAGCACCAAGAAAAAGTAAAAGACCAATAATTATTATTGGCTCTGAAGGTGAAGGTAGAAATACAGAAAAGTGTTATTTTGGAAACTTTTCAAATAATAGTTTAAGAATTAAATTTTCTACTGGTGGGAGTACTAATCCTAAAGGAATGGTTGATGATTTGATTAATTATATTCATAATATAGATGCTAAATCAGAAGATCACATAAGAACATTCTTAGTACTAGATACAGATTTAAGTGAAAAACGAATAAGTGAAATAAAAGAAATAGAACAGAAATGCAAAGATAATAATATTGAAATCATAACTTCGGCTCCAACATTTGAAATATGGTTTTTAATGCATTATAGAAACAATAAATTAAAGTTTCTAACAAGTAAAGATGTAAAAAGGGAATTAGAAAAAATTAATGGTACATATTCAGAAACTATGGATATGTATAACAAAATTAAAAATCAAACAGATGATGCAAGAAGTACTGCACAATCTATTGAACAACAAATTATTAAAGATAGTGAAGATTTATTAAAATCTAATCCACATTCTAGTGTTTATAAAATATTAGATGCAATAGATGAATTTAATAATTTGAAAGATTAAATAATTCTCTCTATATAACAAATATAAACATATGTTATAATGTAGTAAAGAAAGCGCTAGTACAGGCTTGATTAACAAGTTTATGTATTGGCGCTTTTTTAGTAGTAAAGGAGTATAAATATATGGAAGTTACTTTTAGAAATTATGAGACAAATAAAGATATTACACTTAATTCAGAAAAATCTTTATTAGTAATTTATGGTAAAAATGGTAGTGGAAAGACAACTTTATCGAGAAATAATTATTTTGATAAAAATTATGTTTTTAATGAAGATTTTATTTTTTCGAATGTTTATAATATTACAGAAACTGGTGCTTCGCAAACCGCTTCCACTAAAGAAAAATTTTCCGGACTTTGGTTAGGCGAAGATATTGTAAAAATAAGAAAAGAAATTAGTAATATATTGGAAATTGAGAAAAAGATAAAAAATGATTTTCAAACTGAACAAACAAAATTACTAGATTTTTTTGCTAAAAATCAAATTCAAGTTAATATTTATGATAAAATCAAAGAATTAAATGATAAAGATTTTTGCTTGAATTTAGAAAAATATGATGAGCAAAAAGAAAACTATATTTCGACTTTAATTTTTAAAACCAATATAACAGATAAAGAAAAGTTTATTGAAAAATTAACATATTATAGAAAAAATGATATTTATAATATGCTTGTTTCAAAGATAAAATCTAATAACTTATTATCTGAATTAATATTTGCAGATGTTAAAGGTTATATTGATAATATAAATATGAGGATAAGTCTATTAAGTAAGCAAAAAGAAATAATAGATGAAGTTGAAAAAATATATAAAGATGAAGAAATTACTAATGATCTAAAGGAAAAAATACAAGATTGGTATGAAATCCATAAGGATAGGAATAAATGTGTATTTTGTGGCAATACAAATATAGAATCTGCAAAAACAAAATGGAAAAAAGTTTTTTTGAATGAATTTATTGATTGCAAAAATAAATTAATAAAGGAATTAAGAATTGATTTAAATTATTGCGAAAATATTATCAATGAAAAACAATTTGCTGAAGTTGATAAAGATATTATTGACACTATTTCTAAATTGATCAACTATTTAAAAAAATACATTGAAGATACCGAAAAAAATGTATTTTCAAAATTTGAATATAAAGTGGAATTTGTAAAAAAAGAAATTGTAGAATTAAATGATTTAATAAACAATTTAGTTAATTATGTTTTGAATAAAAAGAAAGATATCTTAGGTTTTTATCATAATTCACAGCAATTTGTAGAAAAATTAAAAAAAGAAAAATTAGAATTAACTGATAAATTAATGGATGAAAAAGGCATTATAATAGCTGATAGTATAAACAAAAAATTTGAAAAATTTGGATTAAATAAGAATATAAAGATAATTGTTGATAAACGCTCTACACCTCACAAATTTACATATTCTATCGAAAATCATAGTAATATTAATGAATTAAGTGATGGTCAAAAACATAAATTAGCGCTAGCAATTTTTATGAATTATCTTGAAAATCACGATTTGAAAGGTAAAACAATTGTTATTGATGATCCAGTGGTTTCACTAGACATTTCGAGTTATATTTTATTTAAACAATATTTATTAAATGATTTAATAATTCAAAAATTTGATGAAAGTACTAAATTGATATTATTAACACATGATATCACATATTTATATATCCAATTGTCTAATATATTTGAGAATCAACATATGAGAAATATAACGCAAGTATTTAAATTGAATGGGGTTAAAATCGAAGAAATTCCATTAGACTTTATTAAAACAGATGACATCACACTATTTAGAGAAGCACTTGATAGTTTAACAAACATATCTGAACTAAGAATATTGAATGCAATAATAAATAAAATTTTCAGAATTGAAATAGACCTTAAGTTAAGGTTTTTTGGATTATCACTTACCGATAAAATAGGAATCGAAGAATTAAAAATTGATGAGGATAAAAAGAAAATAATTCGAGATTATGGGAAACACATTGTAGAAACAAGCAGAAGAGATCATCCGACCGATAGTGATATTCAACAAAGTTTATTATATTTAAAAGAAGTATCAGATATTTTAGGATTTAATGATTTTATCACAGATAACCATATTGAAAATATTAATAAAATAGTTAATGAACAAATAGATGGACCAATAAATAGTGAGTTGTTTAATTTAATTGACTCTGTAAAGAAATTCCTAAAATCGGATAATAATGATGACTTTAAAAATTATATTGAACATACAAGGAATTCTTATACTCGTAATCTTATTGGTTTGGGGTTAGATGATTATTTCAATTAAAAAGACCTAGTCCACTAAAGGACTAGGTCATCTTCTTTTTTATTATCTAAATCTTCATTATAATCATAATACTCAGCATCTTCATAATCAATAATTGTTTCTTTAGGTTCAGGTAATTCTTTCTGCTTACTTTCTAATAATTTAGTATTTTGAACTTCTATAATTTGAACTATGTTCTCAAGTCTATTTTGGTACATATGAGAGTAGGTATTAAGTGTTTCATCAATTTTAGAATGTCCTAAGTACTTAGCTACTAATATTGGCTCCACTATCAATTAATAGCGATGCACAACTATGTCTAAAATCATGTACTCTTATATCTTTAACACCAGCTTTAAAAGCATTTTTAGTTTTTCTATCTCTTAATGTAGTTTCTGGTAATGGATCAATATCTCCAAAAACATACCAGTTATCATTGAAATTATAAAATCTACTACTATCATCGTATAAATCTTTTAAGTAATTTAATAAGAAATTTGGAATAGGTATTGTTCTGTAACTAGACATTGTCTTGGGACTGGATACAGAGTAGGGTTTACCAGTATTTGGATCAGGTGTTTTAGTAATATTTTTATTTACTGATAAACAACCTTTTCTAAAGTTAATATCATTCCATGTTAATCCTCTAAGCTCACCATTTCTTAATCCATAATAGAATAATACTTGAAATGCACATACAAATTTAGGATCATCTTCAACAGATAAGAATTTTTGAAATTCTTCTGGTGTATAGAATAACATTTCTCTTTTTCTTTCATTAGGATTAGTGAAATTAGTCATTTTATTATAAACTTTAATAAAATTAATATCATACCATTTAGTTCCAAAATTCATTATTGCTTTTAAATATTTATAAATACCATTTTTATATCTAGTAGATATCTTTTGCTTATTTATATATTGTCTCCACATTTCATAATGTCTAATATTAAATGATTCAAGTTTTATATTTAATAAAGGTTCTAAATAAACCATCATATTTTTATAATTATAAAGAGTAGTAGGTTTAACTTTATCTTCTTGATATTTATAATGCTCTTCAATTAATTCTTTAAAGGTTAAATCACTAAATTCAGTAATATTTTTAATATTAATTTTAAATTCTGCTTCATGATCTTTAGCTTCACGTCTAGTAGCAAACTTTTTAGAGTGATATCTTCTGGGTCTTCCTAAGTAATCTCTATAAGTTAAATCGACCATCCATGTTCGACCATCTTTTGTAGCTTCTTTATTTTTTACTTGTCTTATAGCCATAAATCTCCTCCTTTGTTATTTGTTTCATCGAATTCTCTTTGTGCTTCTTCATCCATTTGTCTTAGTCTTACACCTATTCTTTAGGAACTCAAAGAAAGCCAATAAGTGGAAATGAAATACCAAATATTATAAAAGTAGTAAATAATTTTAAAGAGAATAAAGAATTTGATTATGATAAGGCTTTTGTTGTTTCTAAAGAAGAATTATTAAAAGATGATTGTTCTCTAACTTTAAATAAATACAAAAAAGTTGAAGTAGAAGAAAAAGAATATGAAAAACCAGAAGTAATTCTTAAAGAAATAATGGATATGGAGGAAGAATTTAAAACAAGACTTAAAGAACTTGGAGAGATGATTAAATGAAATATCTAAAAATAAAAGATATTATTGTAAATACTTCTCCAGAAAAAGTCCCAGTTGGAACTACTCCCTACATTGAAATAGGTGATATTGATATATTTAATAAAACATATCAACATAAAGACAAAAAATCTGTTAGCGGAGCTAAATACGCATTAAAAGACTCAATTATAGTATCAACTGTAAGGCCTACTAGAGGAGCAATTTCTATAATAAAAGAAGAAAAAATAACTGTATCTAACGCATTTGCTATTATAAATGTAGATAAAGAACAATGTAATTTTAAATATTTATTTTATATGATAAATAGCAATAAATTTTATCAATATTTAGGATCTAATTCAAAGGGAGCAACTTATCCTACTTGTTCGAGAGAAGATGTTTATAATTATGAAATTGCATTACCTTCCTTAGACGAACAAAACAAAATAGTTAAAATATTCGACAACATATCTAATAGTATTATTGTTAAGAAACAACAGGTATTTAAACTAGAACAATTAATTAAATCACAATTTATCAAAATGTTTGAAAAAAATAACGATTATAAAACATTTAAATTAGAAGAGATTGGATATATGCAAACTGGTGGAACTCCATCTAGAAAAAATAATGAATATTTCAAAGGAAATATAAATTGGTTTACTGCTGGAGAATTGAATAGCCTGTTTATTAATGATTCTATTGAAAAAATAACTGTCGATGCATTAGAACATAGTTCTGCAAAATTGTTTAAAGAAAACAGCTTATTGATAGGAATGTATGATACAGCGGCTATGAAAATGGGTATTCTAAAACATGAAGCAGCTTCGAATCAAGTATGTACAAATTTTTATCCCAAAGATAATAATGTAAATATAATTTGGTTATATTATTATCTCAACCATCACAAAGAAGATTTGCTAAACGAAAGAAAAGGAATCCGTCAAAAAAATATAAGTCTGGCTATATTAAAGAATTATTCAGTTAAGTTATATTCAATTATGATTCAAAATAAGTTTGCTAACATAGTAAAACGAATCGATAAACAGAAATATGAATTTGAAAAACAATTAGAAAAATTAAAAGAATTACAAGAATCATTGATGAAAGAGTATTTCGGATAATGCTTTAAACGACTAAATAAGTCGTTTTTTTATGATATAATAAATGAGTTATGAGTGGTGATGAATTATGGGTAGAATAAAACCAGAAGTTGAAATTAAATATATTTGTAGTGTGATTGATAAAAACATTGTTGCACATTCTAAATTGAAAGATAGGGGATTATTATCAGAAAATATTCTTTCACAATTGAGAAATTTAACCGAAGATATAGCTATATTGATTAATAATAAAGAGAATTCTTTAAATTTGGATTGCCATTACGATAATGTTGACACTTCAATGGATTTTGTTGCTGGAAAGAGTAAGTATAAATACATAAAGAAATTTCATGATTTTCTTCAATCTACTGTTTCTCATTATACTCCTGGAGAAAATGATGCAGAAAGATTAATGTTATATTATTTTAGATATTTGTGCATGTTTAAACAAACTTTATTAGATGAGTGTTCATTAAATATCCTTGATAAATTAGAGGATTTTCCGATATATGAAGATGAATTGACCAAAAATCATTATAAAGAGATATGCAAAAAAATAGAAGAAGTAGAAGATTTAACTAACAAAAGTTTAAAAAGAGGTAAGTTTTATGTTAATAAATGCAGGCCAATATATGCTTTTGGGAAACTATATTATGAGTTGACTTTAACAAAAGCGACAGATTATGTTAATAAATTTGAACGAATTTTAATGTATTCGAAACACTATATTCCAGATAATTATTCTATAAAATTATCATATATAGAAAAAGAATTAAAAATTTTTTCATATGATTCTAAGATTAAAGTTATTGATAATTATATTATTTCAATTAGACCATGCGAAATAAGAAACATAGGAAGATTATTAGGAATTGATAAAAATGTTGATGATAATTATAATGAATATATTAGCTTAATGAAAATACTAAAGGAAGAAGAAATAAATCTACTAGAATTATTAATGTCAGACAATATTAAATACAATAATTATTTAGCAATTATTAAGGAAAAAGCTCAAAACAATAATATATCTGAATTATTAGATAGATTACATGATAGATTAAGCCAAGAACTACCTGGTAATAATATTTTAAGGTATTGTTTAGTTAAAATGGAAAATTCTGTAATTAAGGATCAATTCCAACGTGTTCAAAATGAACATATTGGCAATCTTTATATTAAAAACCAAAGCATTCCATTCGATTCAATGCCATATGCTATGTCTCCATATAAGCATAATGTAAGTTGGTTTCATTTGGTTAGTGCAATTGATAATGATGGTCGAGAATATGAGCTACTTGGAAAAAGTATAAAATACAATTCAGAAATGAATAATAAATTATATACAGATTTAGATGAAGTAGAAAAGTTTGGTAATGTAGATTCTCTTATAAAAAAATACAACGACGCACTTATATTGTATGGTATTGATTCTTCTGATAAAAGTAAGATAATTAAAGAAAATAATCTTTTGTTCATAAATTCATATGAAAAAAATTCTATTGAAATAATTAAAAAACTAAAAGCTTATATGTATAAACCATCAGAAGAAATAATAGATACTTTTTCGAATAATATTTTAAATTATCCATTAGTAGACTTAACAGATGATAAAATAGAAATAACTAAAAAAATGTTTAAAAATAATTCTATTGTATTTATACATGGCCCTGCTGGAACTGGAAAAACTAAGATGTTAGAAGTAGTAGCAACAGCTTTTATAAATTATAAAAAAATATATTTATCTAATACAAATACATCAGTTGAAAATCTTAGAAGAAGAATTCTAAAATATGATGAAGAAAATTCCAATTTTGAAACAACATCACATTACATTAAATATAATAATAATGATTATGATATTTTAATAATTGATGAAGGAAGTACTATCAGTAATGAAGAAATGCTTAAGGTATTAAATAAACAACAATATAAGCTGATAGTATTATCTGGAGATGTCTTTCAAATTGAATCTATAAAATATGGAAATTGGTTTTCTTTATCATATAATATATTTAAAAATGATTTCGTTTTTGAATTAATTAAAACAAACAGAACTGATGATAAAGAATTATTAGAACTATGGAAACTAATAAGAGATAATAATGATCAGGCATATAATAAAATATGTAATCAGGAATATTCATCTCTGCCAAATGAGAGTATTTTTAATAAAATAAGTGATGATGAAATAATATTATGTTTAAACTATGATGGATTATTTGGAATAAACAATATAAATAAACTTCTACAAGAGAAAAACTCTAATAAAGAATATAATATTGGTATTGACTCATATAAGATTGATGATCCAATTGTATTTAATGATTGTCCTAGATTCAATAATCTATATAATAATTTAAAGGGAAAAATTAAAAGTATAGAATTAGATGATGAAAATGATAGAGTATGGTTTACAATTTTAGTAGATGATTTTTTGCTTGATGAACCATTTAAATACGAAATACTTGATTATGTTGGATATAAGACTTTAATAAAGTTTTATGTTAATAATTTTAAGGATACTAATGATGATGAAAATGGTTATGATCATATTATTCCATTTAATCTTGCATATGCAATTTCCATTCATAAAGCACAAGGTTTAGAATATGATTCTGTTAAAATAATAATCACTTCTAACGTCGAAGATGATATTACAAAGAATATTTTTTATACAGCAATTACTAGAACAAAAAAATATTTAAAAATATTTTGGAGTTCTGAAAGTCAAGTAAAAATATTTGATCAAATGAAAAAGAGAAACAATTCGAGAGACATTTCAATTCTAAAACAAAAAATGAATATTAATTTATAATTTTAGGTACGTAATTAGGTACTAAAAGTACCTAAATGTATGTAAATTCGGATAAATCAAAATAAACTTATATGTTATTAAACCCTTATAAATAAAGGGTTTCTTTAATATTACAAATATTGACGTTTTGGAACTAAGGCGCCCCCTGAAGAGAGCATTTAACCGTGTTCTCATTTTTTTATAAGAAATTAAGCATTTTATATAAGATCTTACTAATTTTTAATAAGTTTTTAGGTAAGAATTAGGTAATAAAAATTTACCTAAAATGATAGATTATACTAATAATATGTAGTAAAGTGTTGTATTTTAAGGGATTGAAAAAGTGTATACTTTCTTCTGACAGTTTCGGTTGTAAGTAAATATGCATTTATAAATGGGATTATGGTATACTATAAATAACTAATGGAAGAGTTGATACTATGATAGAATTCCCTATACTTGAAAAAAATGAAATTGTTTTAAGAAGATTAGAAACAAGCGATTATAAAAGTTACCTTGACTATGTAACTGATGAAAAAATCTCCAGTCAATTTAATTTTAATTATAATGAGGAAAGTGCAAAGTTGCGATTAGAAGAATTAGTTGAAAAATATTCACAAGAAAATAAGCCATTTGTTTGGGTAATAGCATTGAAAGATACAGATGAATTTGTTGGAATGATAACAATTGATTCGATTTCTTTTAGTAATAAGAGATTCAGTTTAGCTTATGGAATTAGGGCCACTTATCGTGGTAATAATTATGCTTATATTGCCAGTGTTGCCTTAATAAATTATATTTTTAATAATTTTGATATGCATAGGTTAGAGTTAGCACATAATACAGATAACTTTGCATCACAAAAAATTATTGAAAAATTAGGTGCAAAATTTGAAGGAATAGCAAGAGAATCTAAATTCTATAACAACGGGTTTAAGGATCGCAAAATATATAGTATTTTAAAACAAGAGTGGTTAGAAGGCAAGAATAATGAATTATGAAATTTTAGTAAATAAGGAAAATCCAATTAGTGATGAATTAAAAGTAGAAGAATTAGTATCAGTTGGGAAACATTATAGCTTAGCAAATTTAGTATATACCGATCAAGATGTTCTTCTTGAAAAAACTGCAGCAATATTTTTAAAACAGTTATTAGAGGATGCAAATAAGATTGATGAACATGTTGTTGTAGTACCAAACTCAGGTCATCGTAGTTTAGAATATCAAGAAAGAGTTATGGATTATTATATTAAATTAGAAGGTTTGGAAAAAGCCAAAAGGCGAGTTGCTGCGCCAGGCACATCTGAACACCATACAGGTCTAGCAATTGATTTAATACTTTTTTATAATGGTCAACTTTTAAAAGATTTAAATCAAGCATTAAAAACAATTATTTTTATTTATAATAATGCTCACAAATATGGATTTATTTTAAGATATCCAAAAGATAAAGAATGCATTACTGGCTATCCTTATGAACCATGGCATTTTAGATATGTTGGTATAAAGTTAGCTACATACTTATACGAGAATAGTATGACCTTAGAAGAATATTATTTAAATAAAAGACTTAACAATAATTTAGGTAAGAATTAGGTAAGAAAAAAGTAAAATGGGCTAACAAGATATAGCAAAACAACTTTTAACACTTTTTAGCACATTTTAACACCAAATGAACGAAAATGAATCGATAATCCACAACCCCCTGCCACATCCAACGAAAAATCAGAATTGATTAAAGCCAATGTTTATAAGGGTTTGTGAGCATATAGAAGATTGAAAATAATTCTTGGGAACAACTTGGGAACAGGTTTTACTAAAATCGCATGATTATTGCAGACATTTAAGTAGAAAAGTAGTATAATGGAATCATAAAGTTCTATACAATTAAAGTATAGAATTTTTTCTTTTTATAAGGAGGGTATTTATATGAATGAATTAGTACCAGAGTTTAATGATTCCTTATTAATTGATTCTTCAGATATAATCGGTGATTATTTAGAATTGGGAATTGATAGTATTTTAGATAATGAAAGTTTGAAAGAAATACCCATTATTAAGACATTTATAGGTGTAGGAAAAATTACAAAGAGTATTAGAGAAAGAAACTTAATGAAGAATCTTGCAATTTTTATAAATGAACTTAATAGTGGAAAAATAGATAAAGAAAAACTTAGTAAGCATAAGGAAGAGTTAAGACAAAATCCTAGAAAAGCAGAAAAGGAATTAGGAAGAATTTTAATAATTTTAGAACAAACGATAGATAACATTAAATCATCAATATTAGGAAAACTCTATAAAGCATATATTAACCAAGAAATTGATTGGGATGGGTTTGCTGAATTTAGTGAAATAACTAATAGACTTTTTATGTTTGATATAAACATTCTTAACGTCATGTGGTCTAAAGAGTATAATGCTTATATCGAACAAAAAGATGATAATTTTAGAATAGAAAGAATGTATTCATTAGGAATAATTGGTAATATATTTCCATCTATCAATGAAACTAAACATTTACATGGAAGAGTATTGAATGGATTAGGTAAAAAATATTGCGATATAATTTTTAGATAGGAGGTTAAATATTGAAAGGATTAAAATTTTCTGAGTTATTTGAAGTTGAAAAAGAAATATTGGAAGAGGAGGGCTTTGTAGATCTTTCCCTTTTATGCGACTTGCCACTGTTTATAGATCCATTTTTAATATTTGGTAGTCAAAAAGAAGAATATCAATTATTAAATGACGAAATAAATAAGTATTTATTATTTCTAAAAAATAAAGCTATTAATTATGATTTGACAAAAGGCTTATTAAAAAGTTGGTTTACTTTTTCTGAAGTCTCAAATAACTGGCTCGGGTACTGTAAATTTGGAAATAAGGGTTCTGGATTAGGAACAAAATTTGCAAAAAACTTATACTTTAATCTAAAAAACAAATTAAATAATTTTGGTAGTAGTGATATTTTAAAAGTAGACCATATAGAAAAATTATGTCTAATAGATGACAATATAGGTTCCGATAATATTAGCGATTTTGTTGTAAATATTATAAAAAAGTATTTCTTGGATAAAACACAAGCGTTTGCTCAAAAGTATTTAAAAAAAGAACATTGCAAATTGTTTAAAGTCGATAAAGTATACTTTGATTATGATTTAGAAAGATGGATGCCAAAGCAATACTATCTTCCATTTATCAATGATGAATATATTATATTAACACCTATAGATATGTTGACAAAAGATTCTTCATGGTTAAACACAAATGATATGTTGGATAGATTTTATTTGATAGTAGAAAAAATACCAAATGAACAATTAAAATTTGAAATAAATAATTATTTATCCTCACTATATAAAAAAGACATGACAAAAGAAGAAAAGAGAAAGGGACAATTAGATGTTATAAAAGAATTTCCTGTGTTGATAGATTACTATCTCTTAGATCGTGAAGACACCATTGATGAAGCTTCTTCAAGAGGGATAGAAAAGAGCTTATTTATAGATGAAACAATACCAACAATTGTACAGGGAATAGCTAATGCATTAAAAGAAACACAATTTTATGACTGCGATGATTCTTCATTTGAAGAGGCAAAAAAAAGAGCTTATTATTTGAAAAAATGTATTGAAGATAATGATGTTTATAGGTTGTTCTATGATTCAAAAGGAAATGTTAGACTAACAAAAGAAGAAGATTTACAATTATTATTTAGATTAGTTTGTTTTGGTGTTATTTCTGATGTTAATAGAGAATGTAACAATGGACGAGGACCTGTAGATTATAAGTTTTCTAAATCTAACTTTGATAAGTCATTAATAGAATTTAAATTAGCTAATAATTCTAAACTAAAACAAAATTTAAAAAATCAAGTTCAAATTTACGAAAAAGCAAATGACACAAAAAAATCGATAAAAATTATTTTATATTTTACTGATAAAGAAAAAGAACGTGTAGATAAGATTTTGAAAGAATTAAAACTAACGAATGATGAATCTATTATCTTAATTGATGCAATTAATAATAAAAAGTCTGCTTCAAATGTTAAATAATTAAAATAACCGAGAAACTAATCTGAAGTTGTAAGATAAAAGTAGACAGAAAAAACTGTTTACTTTTTTTCTTTGATATAATTTGTATAAGGAGATGATAAAATATGGCAAGTAAAAGGCAAAAATTTAAACATTGGTCAAAAGAAGAAAAATTAAGGATAGTCAAAAAGATTGTTAATGAAGGTAAATCTAGTTATCAAGTAGCAAAAGAAGAAAATATTCAATCAACAGGAATGATTAGACATTGGGTAAAACTTTATATTGAGCAAGGAGAAAATGCATTAGTAAATAAAAAGAAACCAGGTAATCCTTTAAGTAAATATCAAAATAAAACGAACTTAACAAAAGAAGAACAATTAGAATACGAAAATATGAAATTAAGAATTGAGAATGAACTATTAAAAAAAGGATACCTAATGAAAGGAGATGGTACAATTGTAAAATTCATGAAGTAACTCAAATAAAATATGAAATAATCTAGAATTTAAGTAAGGAATATAATATTAAATCATTATGTTTGATAATGAAAGTATCTAGAAGTGGTTATTATAGATGGTTAAAAAATAAAAATATATTAAATCAACATGAAATTAATCGTAAAGATTTAGGTGAATTAATTAAAGATATTCGCAAAAGAAAACCAAGTTACGGATATCATAAGATTAATGCAATAATAAGACGTGAAATTGGTTGAATTGTATCGGATAATTTAGTTCATAAGGTATGTAAAATATTAAATATTAAATCAAAAGCCA
This sequence comes from uncultured Bacilli bacterium, assembly GCA_934098485.1. Lineage (GTDB taxonomy): Bacteria > Bacillota_I > Bacilli_A > RF39 > UBA660 > CAG-533. The sequence continues at coordinate 95,991 of CAKOOH010000001.1, forward strand.
AACATTATAAATACAAGAAACTTGGAATGGAATCAATTAAATATTCAAATCAAATATGTGGTAATTGGAACACATCTAGACCATTTGAAAAAATAGTATCAGATACAACTACGTTTTGGTTTAAGAAAAAGAAATATGATTGGACTTTCTATTTAGATATATTTAATAATGAAATAGTTGGTTATGATGTAAGGGATTCAATGCACGGCAATGGTATTATAAATCATAGAGAAGCACTGAATAATATGTTAAATAACAAAATAAAAAGAGGATATAAAGACCTAGAAACAATCGTTCACACTGATCAAGGTTCAGTATATTCCTCAGTGTCATTTAACAATATATTCAATTCTTATAAAGTTACCAGATCTATGTCAAAAGCTGGCACACCAACAGATAATCCAGTTATCGAATCTAAAAATGGCTGGATTAAAAAAGAAATGTATATTGATTTTGACATAAATAATTATAACACAGTTCAAGAATTTATTGATGAATTTGTTTATGATAATAATTATTATAGACCTAGTTATGCATTAAATTATAAAACCCCCATCGAGTATAAAACTCAATTGGTGTTTAATTAGAACTTTTTGTGTCTACTTTTTGTTGACAACTTCAAAACTAATCCTCGGTTTTATTATTATCTAAATTATCTATTACTGCAACTACTTCATCTAAAGTGCTTGTAAATAGATGTGAATAAGTTTTTAAAGTTTCTTCAACTTTTGTGTGACCTAAGTATTTTGCTACAACTTGAACATTAGCTCCTTTATTAACTAAAAGAGATGCACATGAATGTCTAAAATCGTGTAATCTAATTTGCTTAACATTAGCAAATTTACAGTTAACATTTTTATGATTAGTAAGTGTATTGCTACATACAGGAAGCATGTCTCCAGCAACAAAGAAATTATCATTGAATCCTGGTATCTTTTCTGCCTCGTTTTTCACCATTTTAAGGTCATTTGTGAGGACTTGTGGCATTTTTAATATTCTTATACTACTTTTTGTTTTAGGAACCGAGAATCACCAATTTTTAATGGAACCACGACGGTCATTAATTTGCTTGGAGATACTTAAAGTTCTATCTTTAAAATTGATATCTTTCCATTGTAATCCTCTAAGCACTCCACGTCTTAATCCACAGTAATATAATATTTCAAAAATACCAATCTATTTGATATCAGTTTCAACAGAAAGAAATTGTTTAAATTCTTCATAAGTAAAAAATAATTGTTCTTTAGGAAATTCATTAGAATCATTAAAGTTATACATTTTAGGATATACCTTAGCAAAGTTAAACTCATGCCAAGCAGTAGCATAATTCAAAATAGTTTTTAATAATTTATATATGTCATTTTTAGTTCTTGTAGCAAGATGAGTACTATTTATTTCATCATGCCATCTTTCAAAAGTAGGGTGGTTAAAATCTTTAAGTTTAACTTTATATAATGATTTTAAATAAGGCAATTTGTTGTTATAACCATATAATGTATTTTCCTTAACTTTATCTTTTCTAAAATATACTTTTCCAAATAACTATCATAGTTATTATAAAAAGGATCAATAACCTTTTCACATTCTTCATCACTTATATCTTCATCAGTACATTTCCTTAACATAAACACCTCCATATGTATTAATCACTCTAAAAAATATCAAGCTTTTATAAAGAATTATTATAAAATCCAATAGTTTTCTAGGAAAAAAACGACAATTAATGATATAATTAATATGGGAGGATAAGGGAAATGGAACTAATAAACAACGTGAATAATTTAGATGGAAAAAATTGGCTTAGAAATGCAATTAATTTTTATGAATTAAAAACATTTGATTTAGAAGAAATACAAAAGAAGTTCTATGACCTTTGTTATAAAAAAAGAACTTCAGGAAAAACATTTTTAATTAATAGTGAATATAAGATTTTAAATTATGATTTCACTTTTCAATATATTCATCATTTTGAAGAGTTAAAAAAAACATTTGATATAATAATAAATTCTTCATATAATTCTTATCATGCAATTTTAGTGGATGATGAATTAGATAACAATATTTTAATTTCAAAATCTATAACTGAATATGTAGAAAATTCTGGATTAGAATATAGAGGAAAGATAATTGTTAATTTCAAAGAAGAAAATATAACAAAAAAGGTTTTCTTAATACTTAATAGATTATCAGAGGTTAAACAAATAAAGTTAAAAAAACATGAAATCAACCACGAAAAGAAATCTGAATATGTTATATCAAGTAAAAGTAAAATTGATAAAATTGGATTAAAGCATCCTGCACCATATAGCTACAATGATATAGAATCGCTAATTGAAAAAGAAAATATACATGATAAGGTAATTTTGGATCCATTCTTAGGAATTGGTTCAACAATCATTGGAACTTATAAAACTAATTACAATATAGGGATTGAACTTAATAAAGAATATGTTGAGTTAATAAAAGAAAGAATTAAATTTTTAAATATCAGTGATTTAGATGATAGTAAATATAAAATAATTAATGGTAATTCTTCAAAAGAAATAAAAAAGATAGATCAAAATATTGATGTTGTTATTACATCACCACCATACTTCAATATTTTAAAAAATAAAAGTAAAGGTGTAAGACATGATAAAAGTCAAACAAGACAGGGGGTTGAATATTATAGTGAGTTAAAAGATGATATTGGGAATTTAGATGAATATGATGATTACTTAAAGGCAATGGAAAAAATATTCAAAGAGTCATTTAATAAAATGAATAATGGCGGAAAGTTTTATTTAATAATTAGTGATTTTACAATAAATAAGAAAGAAACTGATATTCATTCTGATATGATCCTTTTAATGAATAAAGTAGGATTTACATATAATGGTACTTCATATATCTTGCAAAATCAAAAAGCAATATATCCTTTTGGATATCCATATAAAATTGTATTAAATCATATTTTTCAATATATAATTGTTTTTGAAAAGAGGTGGTAGTAATGAATAAACAAAGTAAAGACTATAAAGCTAGAAAGAAAATTGGACAGTTTTTTACTGAAATCAAATTGGCTGAAAAACTAATTGAAATGTTTGAATTGGATTTTAACAATAAGGTTATAGTTGAACCATCATGTGGGGATGGTGTATTTATTAAACAAATTATAAAAAAATCACCATTATTCAAAAATATCATTGGAATTGATATAGATAAAAAGGCACTTAGTAAATTATCTGGATTAAGTGATAATATTGAATTAAAAAATAAAGATTTTCTAAAATTAAAATTCTCTAATGTTGATGTTGTGATTGGTAATCCGCCATTTAATTTAAAAGTCGATGACTTTGTTGATTCAACTGAAGCTTTTATTTCAAAAGGAATTGATATTTTAAAACCTGGAGGCGAATTAATATTAATAATTCCGAATACTGTTCTTAGAAGTCAAAAATATCAAAAACTAAGAACAAAAATTTTAGATGAAACAAAAATTATAGGCATTGTAGATACAAGAGGACATGAGTTCCTGGGAGCTGATGTTGAAACGGTTGCAATATATTTGAAAAAAGAAAAAATAAGTGCACAAGAATATTACTATATTTCCAATGGCCAAAAGAGAAATATTGTTTTAGAAAGAAATATAAGAGATACAATTTTATTGTATAATCGAAATTACTATAACATTATAAATAGTAAAATATTAGGTTGTAATTTGGAAGAATTATTCTATGTTAGAAGAGGTAATTGCAAGGCAAATGGGTTAAAAGGAAGAGATCTAGATTTTTACAATGATATTTATTATATGCCAGACGGTAATAGTGTATTTATAGCTATACAAAATATAGCGTATAGATTGACTGCAAATGTAGTTAGAGGAGATCTTGACAAAATTTCTGATACTATAACAATGCTAATTCCAAAAAAGAATATGACAATTTTAGAAATGAAGTATATTGCAAATTATTTAAATTCATCAGTTGCTTATTACAATTTGCATATAAATTGTTTAAATAATAGCAGGTTAACTATACATATGGATAAATATTATATTGATGATATCAAAATACCAAGTTGTGATAATAAAGTATTGGATCATATGAGCAATATATTAAAAGGTCACGAGAGAAAACAAGATATTATTAATATTAGAAATGACTTCTTTTATAATACGTTTTCGTTGGATTTAGAAGTAATAAATGAAATAGAAAAATTTTGGAAGGCTCCAAAATATAAACTAAAAGAAGGAAGTATGGGGTATGAATGTTGAAAATGTTGTAAACTATGAAAATGAAATTGCAATGTATCCAGATATAATGGAGAGTATTAAGTTTTATATGGATTTATTTGGATATGAATGTAAGGTATTTGAAACTTGGCATGAGTTTAAGCCTGAATTGCGTGAGAGATTTCAAAGAGAAATAGATATATTAGGTGATTTTGGTAAGCCAGATATTACGGTCTTATATAGAAAATCAAGTGATGAAGATGATAAAGTGTTAATAATAGAAGCTAAATTGAATAGTGTTGTTATGAAAGATATAGCTCAAGCAAAAATGTATGGTGATATCTTTAAGGCAGATAAGGTCTTTTTAGTTGCTCCTTATGAATTAAGGAGAATGATTGAACAATACTATTATGTAAATAAAAATATTTTTAGATATGATGGCGATAAAGAAATTAAATATGTAAGGCTTTCTGATTGTAATCTACTTATACAACAATCAATCCCATCGGGAGGTGAGTTGTTTTGATAACTGCAAATGAATCGTATTTATTAGGAATCCTATTTGGTAAGGGTTCTATTATTGTTACTGATAATGGTAATGTAGTGTTAAATTTTAGGGTTAAATTTAGAAGACCTACTGATGGATCTTTGAGAACTGATAATATTCATACTCAAAGTGAAGAAAGAGCATATGTAGAAACATTAAAATCAAAACTATCTAATGACTTTTCTGAAATAATTTATTTACTAAGAGATACATGGAACATTAATTCAAAGATAGATCTTCCTAATTCATATAGTTTAGATGATTGGAAAATGAAAGAAATACTTATATCAACCGAAGAAATACCATGTGATTATCAAAGATTATGTGAATTGCTTAATGTTGGATACTTAGAAAATAATGTATTAAAAAAATTTCCTTTTCATCTAAATTTAGAAAATAATAAAATGAATGCGTTGTCTTTTTTACAGGGAATATGTGATTCTTGTTCGCTTGTTCCAAATGAAGCATCAAGTAGCTATGGAGGAGATGGAGATTCTAGAATTCAACTTGAACCATCTCAAGAAAGATGGGAAATACCTATTGGGATTTGTAGGGTATTTCAAGTTGGATTATCAATACCTGTAAATAACATAAATTGGGGCCATCCGCAAATTAGAGGCATGGATGTGTGGAGAGGCCAAAATCACCAATTTAGAGTTAGTTTAAAAAATATTCCTCCACAAATTGAATTATACAGATTATCATATAAAAGAGAAGAATATCGTAATTTATATGCTAGAAGAAATACATCTTATGAAGAAGCAGATTTATGCCCAGTTAGTAAGAGAGTAAAAGAGGGAGAAGTAATTCACGTATATAGAACATCAAATCCTGAGATTGATAATGATTTATTGGATGAAAGAATTAGAGGTATTAGCATAGATGTATCACAAAGAAAGAGCCTTATAGTATGTAAGCTATTAGGGTGTACTCAGTGCCAAGACTATTTTGATGTTGAAATTGATAAAAATGATAATTAAAATAATTTGCTTAGATTTTGATAATCTAGGCTTTTTTAGTGATATAATATATAACTAATAAATGAGGTGACTAAAATGAAAGAATCAAGAATCATTATAATTATTTCAATTGCTATGCTGATAGCACTAATTCCTTTATTATACGTTTTGCAATTGTGTGGAATAAGTAGTGAATTGAGTATAAATATAATTACCAATTTAGGATGTGGGATTATAGTTGGTTTAGTTACAGCCATATGTCAGTATTTTATGGCAAAAAGTCGTATTATAAATACAGTGTACGGTCTATATTTTGAATTATATACTACTTATTATTCTGTTAAAAATAAAGAATTTTTCCATCATATTAATACTATTGCATTATTTAAAAAACTTACTGGATTATCCACCGAAATCAAGAATACATTGTCAGAATATCATGGCTTTTTTAAAGAAAAGGAATCTATGTATACGAAAATTAATCCACAGATCAATATAGGTGAAAATTATAAAGCTGAAAAAATAATTAAAACTATTATTAAATGGTTTAATGAGAAAGCATTTGATGAAAGTGTTGAACCATTTATAAATGAAGTAGAGAATATATTAAAAAGTATTGATGAAAAAAGATTTAAAGAAGATAAAGAACAAATGATAAAAATGTTTAATTATATATGGAAATAGTTATTTCGGGAACAAATGGGGAACAATTACATAGGGCAAGATAGATAAAATAGGACTATTTACGAAAAATATAGCAAATGATAAGTCAATAATAATGAAAAATATGACAAAAAAATAGGGTATAATTTTTCCCCTCCTGAAGAGAGCATCTAACCGTGCTCTTATTTTTGTGCCTATTTTATAAGGAATTGTGAGGTATCAAGTTTGCTAAAATAATTTAGGTACAATTTAGGTACAAAAAAATTTGATTTAAGTATAGTTCATTGCATAAAAGTGATGAAAATGGCAAAAAAATCTTTTGTAAAAATATGTTGTTATTCTTTGCAAGTTATTTGGAAGTTCCACATGGTGAAGGAGATTTTTCACTTCTTATTAAGAACTTAGTAAAAATGATTGTACTACTATGCGATCGGATGACAAAGAAAAATTTTATGCGGTTTTAAAGGCACTTGTGGTAAAACCACTAGTAGATATTTCGAGAGCTAAAGGTATTATTCCAGGACTAGATGTACAATATAGTAGTGCTAAAAATACAAATTGCTTTAAATTAACTTGGGATTATGAAGATAGTGATGGCATTAGAGTATACACTACTGATTTAATAGATTCTACCGTATATGATTATGAAGGTGGCATTTATGCTGGTGCTGATTTATCTTTTGAACTTATAATCAAGACAAAAAAGTATGAAAATTTTTAAAGAAGTTCTTCCAGGGGGACTTACAAAATAAACTAATGATAAACCTTGTTTTAAGTAAATCAATAATACTTTGAACAGGGTTTTTCTTTGCTTTAAACTAATTGTTTAATTAATTAAACTTAATATATGTAGGTAGTTTTTATAATTTATGATAGTTTATTTTCAGAGAAAGGAGATTAAAAAATTTATGAAAAAGAATATAGGATTAATGATGGGAGTACTAGTATTTTTGGTATTAATAGGATTAATTTGCGCTTTACTTTATAAAGATAACAATAAATATATAGAACAAGAACTTCCAAAACCAGAACTATCGGAAGGTTTAAGGGGTAAATACGGAATTGACAAAAATATTAATGAGGCAACTATTGATAATTATTTAAATCGATCAGATACGGTTTATCGTGATGTGCGTATGCTTGTTGATACAGCAACTTGGGAAAATAAAGGTGGAGACAGATATTTAACTGGATATATTAAAGGATTTGAAGTAATTCCTTCACCATATTTGGCAAGTTATACTGATGCTTACATCAAGCAAAAAGAAAAGGAAAATGTTAGTGGTTTATATACAGGCGATACTTTATTTACCTTAAATGATGATGGAAGTTATACTGCCAATTATGAAGAATCCATGGATATTTTAGAAGCGGTTTTCCCTAAGGATAAGAATATTTTTATTATATGTGGAGCTGGCGGGTATGCAGGTCAAGTTAAAGAAATGTTAGTTTCACTAGGCTGGGATGAAAATAAAGTTAGAGATATTGGTGGTTACTGGTATTATAAGGGACAAAATTCTATTCAAGTAAAAGAAATAAAAAATGGAAAAGATTATTATAATTTTAGTAAAGTTCCTTATTACAATATAGATTTTAAATCACTACATAAAGTAAACAAATGAAAAAAATAGTTTTAATTTTACTAGCAATTTTTACATTAATGGGATGTAGTAATAAGGAAAATAAATTTTATTTAGATGATGAATATTATGGTAATGGCAAACTGTTAAGTATAAAAGCTGAGGATATTAACTCTTTAGAAGATAAAACTTATATTGTTTTCATTTATAATAACTATTGTAATTTACCAATACCATGTGAAGATATTTTTAAGGAAGTGGCAAAAGATAATGATTTGATTTTTTATACTTTGTCATATGAAGAAATGCAAAATACTTTTTTCAAAGAAAAAATTCAATATGCTCCTTCAGTTGTGATAGTGCATAAAGGAGAAATTATTGACTATTTAGATGCTAATAGCGACGATGATTATGATAAATACCAGGATAAAAAGGCATTTCTAAACTGGCTTAAAAACTATATTTATTTGAAATAAAAAAATATTTAAAGATGTAAACGTTAAAAAGTTTACATTTTTTATATGTATTCTTTTCTTTTTAGAATTTCTATTTGGTTATTGATTTTAATTTTAGATAAAAGTATAATGAAATTATGAAAAATAAAGAACTAAAAAAAGTAATTAAAGAATTAGTATTTGATATCATTTTTGTGTTATTTTTAATAATATTATCTTTTTATGTTTCTAAAAAAATTTACGGAAATATAAATGAAATAAATAATAATTTAGGAGAAGATAATGTTATAAATAATGATTTAAATAAATAATTAATTGTTATTTTCAGGAAACAATCTTTCATAGAAAATGGTAGCAAGAGTTTCCGGACTTTCTTTGGCACCATTTAAAATCCACATTTTACTAGCGTTATATATAGCGCCACTTAAAATATATAAACGATACTTTTGAGTTATATCGTTTTTATTATTAGGATAAAAAGCAGTCATATATTCATTTAATTTATTTTGGATTATACTGGATAGATTAGATTTTTCTAAAACGATAAATAAATCCTTATTATTATAAAAAAAATTAAATGCAAATAAGAAACGATCATAGATATCTTTTTCTTCAATGTTACTTTGTAAATATTCTTCTTTAAGTTCTTCAAAATAATCCTTTAAAATATCTTCTTTATATGTATAATTACGATAATAAGCCATTCTAGAGACACCAGCTTTTTCAGTAATTTCCGTAATTGTGATATCTTTAAAATTTTTTTCATTCATAAGAATTAATAAAGAATCTTTTATGCATTTTTTAATAAATTTATTTCCTTTCAAACAAAAAACCTCCTTTTGTAACTTTTTTATAAAGTATCTTTTTAAATTATTTAAACTATGTTACAATTGTAACATACAATGTGAAAGAAAGGTATATTTATGGGTGTAGTTAATCAATATATTGATAAATTAATGGATTTTATAAAAAATAAAACTATTGATCCAGAAAAAGCTTGGTTAAAATATTATAATAAAATGCCTGAACATTTAAGTTATAGTCAGGGTAGTATTTATGACGCGCTAAAAAATGCCGCAAGTTTATATCCTAAGAATATTGCTTATAGATATTTTGGATATGAAGTTTCTTATAGAGGTTTTTTAAAGAAAATAGATAAGATTGCTAGTTGTTTAAAGCAGTTTGATATAGTAGAAAACGAATGTGTAACAATGTGTTTACCTAATTCGCCAGAATCTTTTGCGCTTTTTTATGCCATTAATAAGATAGGGGCAATAGCAAATATTGTGCATCCTTTATCTTCAACGGCGGATATTGAAAGAGCATTAAAGGAAACTAATAGTTCAATTTTATTTGTTTCAGATGCAAGTATGCCTAAAGCACGAGGTATTAAAGTTAAACATTTTATAATGGTGCCTACAAGTTTTAGTTTTAAAGGTATTCTTAAATTAGGTTATAATATTAAAGAAGCAGCAAATTTAAAACTTGATGAAGGAATGATAAGTTTTAGTGATTTTTTGCTTGAAGCAACTAATGATGATGTATATGTAAAAAGAGATGGAACCGATCCAGCTGCTATTATTTATAGTGGTGGTACGACTGGTAAACCAAAAGGAATTATAATATCAAACTTAAATTTTAATGCGATGGCCCTTCAAACGAGAACGGTTTGTGATATTATAAGTCCAGGAAATTCTGTTTTAGCGGCATTACCAATATTTCATGTGTTTGGACTTGCACTTTGCTGTCATACTTGTTTATCATCAGGAATGACTTGCATTATTGTACCTAGACTTAATACAAAAGCGATTAATATGGAATTAAAAAAGTATAAGCCAAATGTTTATCCGGCCGTTCCTTCTTTGTTAAAAATGTCTTTAGATGGCATTTTTCCAGGAAGAGCTGCTTTTAAAGATATAAAAGTTGTTGTAGTTGGCGGCGATTATTTATCACCAAAAGTAAAGGAAGATTTTGAAGAGTTCTTAAAAAAATGTGGTAGTAATGCAGTTGTAAAAGTTGGCTATGGTTTATCAGAAGCAACTGGTTTTAGTGCTTGTACGGCAGCGATGGATGAAAAAGACGTTATTAATGGGACTTTAGGAATACCTAATCCAGATATGGATATAAAAGTTATCGAATTAAATAGTGATGTGGAAAAAGCATATGGCGAAATTGGTGAACTTTGTATAAGTGGTCCAACAATAATGATGGGTTATATTAATGAAAGTGAAGAAACTAAGAAAACTTTAGTATTACATAGTGATGGAAAAGTTTGGCTTCATACAGGAGACTTGGGTTATAGAGATGAAAATGGTTTATTTTTCTATAGTTCAAGATTAAAGAGAATGATAATTACTAATGGATATAATGTATATCCGGTGGAACTAGAAGAAATTATTTCAAAGTGTGAGTATGTTAAGGCGTGCACTGTAGTTGGGGTTCCTCATAAAACAAAGGGACAAACGCCTAAAGCAGTTATTGTACTTAAAGATGGTGTAGAAGAAAATATTGAAATAAGAAGTAAAATTAGAAAATATTGCAAAGAAAATTTGGCAAATTATGCGGTTCCAACAGAATTTGAATACCGAACTACTTTACCGGTAACGGCAGTGGGGAAAGTGGCATATCGCGATTTAGAAAAGAATAAAACAAAAAAATAAAAAGTTCATTTTAATAAAGGGGCTTTTTATTTTTTATAATATTGACTATAATTTTATGTTGTTATTCTTTTTTAAAATATTATTTTTTGATATAATTTATTAATGGTAGGAGCGGTTTATGAAAGTGTTTATTGCGAATTTAAAATTAGTTTGGAGATTTGCAAAATATCAAAAGAAAAATATTATAAAAACTACAATATGGAAAATAATTATAATGATAATAAGTGTTGTAGTTCCTTTGATTTCAGCAAAGATTATTGTAAATTTAACAGATAATAAAATATATCAATGTTTGATGTTTGTAGTTTTAATGTTTGTTATAGAAAATTTAAGAAACTTTGCAATTTATTTTTCTAATTGTTTTAGTCAAGTGGTTTTTAGAGAAACAATGGTACTTATGCAAAAGTCATTGGGGGATGCTATGTTAAAATTAGAGACTAAAGTTATTGATGATGATGGATCAGGTGTTTTTATTCAAAGATTAACAAATGATGTTTCACTTTTATCGGATGAATTTTCTTCAATTAATAATTATTTTGGAAATATTATTACAAACATAGGTATATTTGTGGCTATATTTGTGATAAATAAATGGATATTTTTATATTCGGTTTTGTATACGATTCTTTTGTATTATATTTTTAAGAAAAGAAATTATTTATATAATGAAAAAAAGAAAATTTATAAAAAAGAATCGGAAATTACTACCGGCTTTATTGGAGAATTAGTTAGAGGAATTAGAGATATTAAAATGCTTAATTCGGAAAAAAGTTTTTTAAATAAAATGGAAGATAATGTTGTTTCTTTAAATAATAGCGCGTATGATATGAATACAGTCCAAAGAAATTATACTTTGATTAGTGGATTTACTTACGATTTTGGAGATTTCATTTTACAATTTATTATTGGGTTATCTATTTTGTATGAAAAAATAACGATACCTAATGGAATTGTTCTTTTTAATTATTCGGGAAGAGTTATTGATCTAGGAAGAACATTAGATAGTTTTTCTAAAGAAATAAAAGATTTTAATTTGGCAAGTGAGAGAGTTTTTTCAATAATTGATGGGGATGATTATAAAAAAGAAGAGTTTGGTAGTATTCATTTAAAGAAAGTTAATGGGGATTTTGAATTTAAGAATGTTTCATTTGCTTATGATAAAAATAAAGTTTTAAAAAATTTAAATTTTAAAATTAATGCGAACGAAACTGTGGCTTTTGTTGGTAAAACCGGTGCAGGAAAAACGACTATATTTAGTTTGTTGTGCAAAATGTATGATAATTATGAGGGCGAAATAACTATTGATAATATTGATATAAAGAAACTGGATAAAGATTCAATAAGAGGAAATATTACCATTATAAGTCAAAATCCATATATTTTTCATATGAGTATTAAAGAAAATTTAAAATTGGTAAAAGGCAATTTAACTAAAAAAGAAATGATAGAGGCGTGTAAAGCGGCTTCTTTGCATGATTTTATTATGACTTTGCCTAAAAAGTACGATACTATAATTGGTGAGGGTGGTGTAAATCTTTCAGGTGGCCAAAAGCAAAGATTAGCAATCGCTAGAGCTTTAGTGCAGAAAACTGAAATAATTTTATTTGATGAAGCAACGAGCGCTCTTGATAATGAGACCCAAATGCACATTCAAAAGGCAATTGAAAATATGAAAAATGAATATACGATTTTAATCATTGCTCATCGCTTATCAACAATTATAAATGCAGATAGAATTTTATTTTTAGATAATGGAAAAATAACAGCAAGTGGCACACATAAAGAATTATTAAAAAATTGTCCTGCTTATAAAAATTTATACGAATCAGAAATTACGAAAGATTCATAATAATTATAAAGTTACTTATAATATAATAAAGGAGTGTTATGAAAAAATTTATTATATTATTAATAGTGACTTTTTTTATTGGAGTAATTCCTTCATTACTTGTAGGTAATGATGTGACAGGTTTAATATTACCAAAGTTTTATCCACCTAAAATATTATTTCCAATAATGTGGAGTATACTTTATTTATTAATGACAATTTCAGTATATTTAGCTACTAAAAACAGTGATGATGCCTATAAAATATACTTTATCCAGTTAATTGTAAATGCTTTTTGGACAGTAATTTTCTTTGGATTAAAATTAAGATTACTTGCTTTTCTTTGGATTATATTTTTATTCATTTTGGTTATTATCATGATAAAGAAATTTTATAAAGAAAATAAAAACGCCGGTCTTTTACAAATTCCGTATATAATTTGGCTTTTAATAGCAATGTATTTAAATTTATCTATTTATCTATTAAATATGTAAGTGTAATTTTAAGAAAAATACAAATAATAAAATAAAGGTGTATTAATATGAAGCAGTATTATTTTGTTATTTGTATTTTATTATTGTTTATAATTTTGAATATTAAAGAGAGTTTTGCTTATAAAAATGATAATTTAGTTATAGAACCTAAAAATGTAACTACAAAAAATCTAAGTGAGTATGTGAAAGAAAATATTAGTAGAGATATAAATTATTTTTGTTCTTATGATGATTGCTATTTAGTTAAAGAAAAAAATATAAATAAATCGATTTCTAATTTTGAAGAAAATTATTTTAAAAGATTAAATGAAGATGATAGACTGATATTAAATGTTAAAGGAATTGCGATTACTAAAATAGTACTTTATTAGTTAAAGTTTGATTATTTCAAGGTCTTTTTTGTTTTCTTTAATTAATTCTTTAACAAAAAGAGAGTAATTACTATATGGTACTAGAAGATAAGCACTATTTCTTGTTCTAGTAAGGGCAACATAAAAAAGTCTTCTTTCTTCTTCATAAGGAATGGTTTCTTTAAATGATAAAAGATTTATTATTTGATGATTTTTAATTTTTGAGGGTAAACTATTAGTTTTGTTTAAAAGATTAATAATTATTATATTATCTTCTTCTAAGCCTTTAGATTTATGAATTGTCAGAAACTTTATATTATCAGATTCTGAGACATTAAATGTTTCTTTATCTTTATTATTTCGTCCTAAAATTAAAATATGACCACCAATTAATTTAATTATTTTTTCTAAACAAGTTTTTTCGTTTTTGTAAAATACTATTTTGATGGGTTTTTCAGTATCCTTTAAACAAATAGTATTTTTTTTAATTTGTTTTTTATTTTTCATAATAAAGTTATTGGTAATATTAACGAGAGTCTGACTGTTTCGATAATTATAATCTAGATTAATAATAGTTAGATTTTCAAGATAATCTTTTAGATTTATAAGAATTTTTAAATCACAGCCACTAAAACGGTATATTGATTGGTAATCATCTCCGACCGCAAAAAGATGTCCGTTATTTTGATCAATGATTGCTTTTATTAAATTAAATCTAATTAGGGAAGTGTCTTGAAATTCATCTATGATAACAAATTTATATTTAGTTTTTACTTCATTATTATTTATTTTGGCAGTGCCGATACTAATCATATCATTAAAATCAAGATAACCTGATGATGATAGTTCATTTTGATATAATAAGTAAATTTCAATAATAAGTAAAAGATAATCTTTGGTTATAAAATGAGCATTTTTATATAGAGATATGAGATAATCAATATTACTGTAATTGGCTTTATAGAGATTTATAAAAGTTGAAATTAAGTTAATTAGATTATCTTTAGTGTTTTCTAATAAAATTTTTCTGATGATTTTCTTTTGTCTTTTATTTTGGGGCTTATTAAGATATTCTTTAATTAAAAATGTAAGCATGCTTTCTTTGGCAATTTTAGTATTATCATCACGAATTAAATCTAAAGCTAGTTTGTGAAATGTTTTTACATCTATATTATATTTAATTTTTCTTTTTATATCATTTACAGATTCATTAGTAAAAGAAATGGCGAGTATTTCATTTTCTTTATATAGATTATTTTCAATTAAATAATTAATTTTATTTATGATAGTAAAAGTTTTCCCGGAACCAGCACCGGCGATTAATAAAACATTACCAAGAGTAGTAACGGCCAATTGTTGTTTTTCATTCATGATTACTAATATAAGATAAGAAAAAAATATTGTCAATCAAAAAAACTAGTTAAGGTCAACTAGTTTTTTATCAAGAAGAGAATAAAGATATATTGATGTTTGCTTATTAGTTTTATACTCGATGTAGTTTTTATAGCCTGTTAACTGTTTAAGATAAGCCGCATCCGAAGTATGTTTTAATTTATAATCAATAATAATATTGTGATTTTCAAAGGTAAGTAGTAAATCAATTACTCCCGTTTTAGAAATATTGTTTTCTTCATAAATAAACTCATACTCCTTGTAAATTTTGGCATCTTTAATATTTTCTAATAATTTATTATTTAATAAGTTTTTAACAATATCTATTTCAAATTCGTTTAATAAAGAAAAATTAGGATTTTTAAAATCAATATTTTCAAGGATGTAGTGAAGTTTAATTCCTAAAAGCATATTTTCTTTTTCTGTATTAGTTATCAGTTTGTTTTGCTCTTTAGAATAGTGTTCCTCGTTAATAACTTCGTTTTTTTCTTCTATTTCATTAACAATAATTTCATTTTCGGCAACTTTTAGATTGCTAATATCTATTTCTTTATTTATTTTGTAATTATTATTTATTTCGGGAACTTTGACATTTTTAATATATTTTTCAAGATAAGGATATATTGATTCTAAGATATTTTTAAAATTTTTATATTTTATTCGTGATAGATAATCAATTACTTCATTATTATCTGCTGTCATAATTGCATCATCTTTTAACTCAGTAACTATAATCATTTTTTCTTTACATCTTGTTAAAGCAACATAAAATAATCTTATTTTTTCAGAAATTTCATCTTTAATATATTTTTCTTTATTAATAAAGGAAACAAAACTTGATTTAATACCATTATCATATGTAGGGATTATTAAACCATATTTGTTATTAAAAATAAATTTTGCTTTAACTTCGTCCATATTAAAATCTTTGTGAAAGCCAGAAAAATAACATATTTTATATTCTAAACCTTTAGATTTATGAATATTTGTTATAGTTACTGAATCACTTTCGGTGATAAGAGCATTTATTTTTAGTTCTTCTTTATCATTTATTAAGGACGCTAAATAATCATTTATCCCATAAATATCAATACCAACTTTATTTAAATCAGCAATTTTATTTATTAAATTGTTTAAGATAATAGTGCGATAATTAATGTTCCCAATAGTTATCATTCGTTTATAGAAGTCAAATTTATCTATGATTGTTTCAATTAATTCTTTGTTACCAAATGATTCTAAGTTATTTACAATTTCTAAACAGTACTTATAAATAGTAGTTTCGCTTAATTTTTTATTAATTATAATTTCATAAATTTCATTATCATTCATACTAAATAAATAACTTCTAGCAATACTAGTAAAATAGAATTTAGTCGTTTCATCATATATATGATTTTTAATATTGATAATTAAACCAACAATGTTCTTTATTAAATAAGTTTCATTAGAAATTAAAATATTTTCATCTTTATAAATATTTAAAGGAATCATAAGATAGTCAAATACTTTTTTATAAATATCAAAACTACTAGTGCGGTCCATTAAAATACAAAAATCTTTATAAGTACAAGGTCTTAAGGTATTATCTAGGACAAGATATTTATTTTCAATTTTTTCTTTTATATCGTTACCAATTATAAAGGCTTCAATTTCTTCTTTTTTGTGAATATCATCTTTTTCATAACGGTATATTTCTAAATTATTATTATAGCTGTTATTTCCTATTTCGTTAAACATCATGTTGCCAAAAACAAGTTGGTGCTCTTTTTGATAATCAGCGTTACCAAGTTCATCATCCATAATATGATTAAAGATGTTATTTATACTATATAATACTGCGTCTCTAGAGCGAAAATTTTTATTTAAATCGATTTTGATGCCACCATTATTATTTTTGTATAAATCATATTTTATTTTAAAAATATCAGGATTAGCATTTCTAAAACGATAAATAGATTGCTTGATATCACCAACCATGTAAACATTATTATTTTCAATAAGTTTAATAAATTCTTCTTGAATATCACTGGTATCTTGATATTCATCAATCATTATTTCTTTAAAACTATCCTTAAGATCATTTCTGATATTCTCATTATTTTTAATTAAATTTATGGCCATTTTACTAATATCATTAAACTCAAACATTTGATATTTTCTTTTAAAGCTACTTACTTTATTGTTTAATTTTAATAAAACGTCAATAATTATTTCGGCATATTTTTTAGTTGATCTTAAGTCATTAATTAATACTTCTTTATCATAAAAAGTATATGATTTTAAAACTTTAATAATATTAGTAATTTCACTTTTATAATATTTGCCATTTTCAGTTGAGCCAGTTAGTCTAAAAGAACCAATATCTAAATTATTTCTGATTTCATCATATGTTTTAGCATTTATTAATGGAGTAAGAGCCTGGCTATAATTATTAAAGAACTTTTCTGGCGCTTCAAATGATAAATTATAAAGAGATGTTTTAATAGTTTCGATTCTTTTTAATAGATTATTTACGTATTCATTAAATAAAAAATTAATATTTTCTTCACTGTAGTAGTCATTTATATAATTTTTTAAATATTCTTCTTTGTTTATTAATAAATCGATTTTACTATCTAAAGATAAAATAATTTTTTTGATAGGTTTATCGTTTTTACCACAAAAGGAAGTTACAAAATCAATAAAATTTTGATTGTTTTCTAAATATAATTCATTGAAAATTTCATTTATAATGTTCTTTTTTTGATTGTTTATAATGGAAGAATCAATGATACTTATATTTTGATCTAAGTTTAGCAAGTAATGGTATTTTTTTACTAAAGATAAGACAAAAGCATCAAAGGTTGTAATGCTAGAACTTTCAACAAGTTTGGCTTCTTTTTTAATTTCTTCATCTTCTAAAATAGCTTTTTTAATTCGGGTCTTCATTTCAGCGGCTGCATTATTAGTAAATGTAAGAATTAATAGTTCGTTAACATGAATTCCATTTTTGATTTTATTTATAACTCGCGCAGTTAAAACAGCAGTTTTTCCAGAACCAGCACCTGCAGAAACAATGATATTTGATCCTTCGGTATTTATTGCTTTTTGTTGTTCTAGAGTCCATTTAGGCATCAATATCATCTCCTAACTTTAATTCTTTTTCGGTAGTTAAATATTCTAAATCTTTATCGGTCACATAACAAACGGATTTATAAGGACAAAACTCACAACTTAGGTTAGTGTTACCAAGCATTTTAGGGGCAATTTTAAATTCAGCATTTTTAATATCTTTAATACAATCTTTAATTTTACTTTCGGTTAAGTTATATAAATAATTAAAATCATTCGCCGTTAAAATTTTGGCATATTTAGAAAAACCATTTTGGGTCATTTTCATACCTTTAATAAAATCACTATTTTCATAAGTGGGATCAAAATCTTTTAGTAATTCTTCATTTCCTAAAGTGTATCCATCTAATTTTAGGTAGTTTTCATAAATTTCAGTTTCATTTTTTTCAAAGTCACTGGTAATCATAGGTTTTAAAATGTGCTGTAAATATATTCCAACAACTAAAGAATCAGGATATAGTTTTTTTATTAGATATAAATAGCATGGCAATTGTAAGTTTAAACCATATTTTGCTAATCTTAAATCGATTTCCGGGTTTCCCGTTTTGTAATCAATTAAAACTACTTTATCTTCGTACATCATAATTTTATCAATAATACCGATAAACTTCGTATCATCAATCATTATATTAATATTTTTTTCACATTCAATATTTTGATATTTATTTTGACTAGATAGACTTTTAATATATTTGATGGCGCCCTTTAATTCTTTCATTATTTTATTAGTGAAAACTTTGTTTTCAGGGGTTAATTCAAATTCGTTATTTTTAATAAACGTTTCATAAGAACTTTCAAAACTTTTATTTTCGTCATATATTTCTGATAATATATAATGGCATAAAGAACCTAACCAAGCATCAAAAGTACTTTCAAATTTGTTTAATTTTAAAATATTATCTAAATAATATCTAAAAGGGCACTCATAATAAGTATTCATTTTAGAATAAGATAAGTTAAAATTATAATTTTGTAAATTTACTTTTTGATATTTATTATTATAAGATTGATATCCTTGATTAGGATATGTTTTTAGTAATACTTCTAAACTAGGACTTTTAAGGTTAAATTTAATATAATCGTCTAAAATTAAGCCTAAATTATATAAATTACTTTCATGAGAGTGACCACTAGGGCTATAATCAACATTTTTAATTTCTAGATTTAATTCTTTAATAAGAGGTGATGGCTCAAGAGAACCGCCTAAATTTTGAAGAGCCGCACTAATAAAAAGATTAGGTGTATTATTTAAAATGCTTTCCCAAATAATAATTTCATTGTTATTTTTTTCAATAGTATTTTCTAAGTATGAAGGCTTTTCTTTATCATTAATAAAGTCTTCATCTTTATAGACTTTAGGTATATATTCACGGTTAAAATCTAATAAGTAAATATACTCATCATTGTTAAAATAATTATCTTTTAATTCTACGATATTAACTGCGTTTTGATATTTAGGATTTTTAAGTTTAGCCGTTTTAAATTCTTCCGTTAAAAGATTTTTTATTTCATTTTTATTTTCAATAAAATAATATTCATTTAATATATTAATAATAGCATTTTTTATTTCAGGAGTTTTAACAAGTGATAAGGCTTTATCTAAGTCGTGCATGTTATTTAAAAAATTTTGGCCATCAATTGTGTCAAAAATGGTTTTTTCATTATTAAAATTTACTTTTAAATGATAAAATTTACTAATTTTTTTAATTGTACTTTCATTTTCTTTGTTAACATTAGCAAAAAATACTTTGGAAGGGTTTAAATTTTTATTTAAGATATCATTAAAAATATAATCTATTTCGTTTTCTATAGTTTTAAAATTTAGAATAATTTCTTTTTTATTTAAAGTATTTTCATGGGAAACGATAGTAACTTTGGCACTTTTTTCTAATATGCCGATTAATTTTTTTTGATACTTGGTAATTATAGTAAAGCCCCAAAATAAAATTTCTTTATCTTTTATTGTTTCATAAAATAATGGATCTTTAATTAGTAACTCATGATTTAAAAGATCATCTTTGATATTTTCTAAATATTTTAATTTTTCATTCTCATAACCTAAATCAAGTAAGTTATATAAGCTCCTTATGATTTCTTTAGCGTTACTTAGACTTAGATGATAATTTTGATATAAATAATAAATTCCTTTTTTATCATAATCATAAAACATTCTTTTTTTTAGTTCTTCCATTGTTAAAATTTTTATGTTGTACATTTTATCTAAAGAATTTAAATATTTGATGATTTTTTTCTTTATATTACTGGGAATTATTAATATTAAATTGTCGTGTAAATATTGCAATAAATTCATAATACCACCTTTTAAATTATATCATATGTTATCTTTATTTTATTAAAAACACAAAAAAAGCATATACTTTTTGGCATATACTTTTAAAGTTATTTTTATTTTAAATATTTTTTTCTTTTCCTTTTAAAAATATTTTTTTTACACGAGATATCATACTGGCATCAAAGTTAAGCGCGACTGTCGTGACAGGTAAATTATATCTTTCGGCAACGTCTATAATAGCTCTAGCAGTTTCGTCATTTTCGGCATTTATAATATAATCATGCCATTCTTTTTTATTAGAAAAACCACTTTTGATAGCGTCTTCGGTATCTTTTTTTTGTAATAATTTAATCTCTAATTTGTAATCTTCTATATTCATAAAACCTCCTAATCAGGGTAAACTGATGTTAAACCAAAGTAGTTTTCCATCGTTATCCACGAACCACTATTATATAATTTTTTGGCTAAATCTTTACCGACATAACGAATATGCCATGGTTCAAATATGTAACCAGTTTCACTTGTTGAACCTTCGGGGTATCTTAATATGTAGCCATATAAATAACAGTTATTGGCAATCCAGATGCCTTCTTTTGTATCTTTAAAATCCGTTGTTATGGTGTTTAAATCAAAGGCTAAACCAGTTTGATGTTCGGAGTTTCCTGGTCTTGCGGAAGAAGTATCAGCGGCTGCTTTGCCTTTGCGTTTAACATAACTATTATATAAATCACTTTGATAACTATAAGAGCGATATCCACTTTGAGCCCATAAATTTAAACCGATAGCCTTAGAATCACTAAGCATTTCATTCCAAGCATTATAGGCATCTTTATCTAGTGGGTCACGCGCAAAGCCACTTGATGGCACGCTTTTATAGGGATTTAGGGGCACAAAATTTTCATCTAATTTATAAGTTTTGTTGACAATTAGGTAATTATCAACATAGTAAGCGCCATTTTTGTAAGTAATTGTATAACCTTTACTGCTGGTACCAACATAACCTTCTTTAGTGCTAGATTTAGTTGTGGTGGTAGTTTTCTTTGTTGTTAACTTAGCTGTAGTAGTGGTAGTGGTTGTCTTAGCATTGGTTGTTACACTTGTATTAATTACTTCAGAAGAAACAGTAGTTGCTTCATTAGTATTTTTCTCATTGGATGTTAGTGTAGTTTTAGTAGACGTAGATAAATTATTTTTATCATCGCATTTTTTTAATAGTAAGAAGTTAAACGTATTTACGATTAAAATACATATAATTGTTAAAAGAATATTTAATAGTATTTTTTTCTTTTTTATTTTCTTTAAAATAAGAATACTAATATATAAAAAGCCTAAAACCAAAGAACCATATAAAATTATATTATGAGTTAAATTAAAAACATTATCTTCTAAACACATATCACACCTACTTTATATTAAATTTAATGCTGTTTGTTTCTAAAAATTCCATAATTGTTTGGGAATTTATAGCATAACCTAAAGTTAATTTTAGATCTTTAGAAGCATTTAAAGTTTTAGAGCCTACTAACATACCTAAAATATAACCATTTTTATCAGCTACAATGCCGCCACTTTGTCCGGGAAGAGCAGGATTAGATGTTTCAAACATGGAAATAACTTCATTATCGCTGGCAATATTACGAGTAATAATTCCTTCAGTGGGAAAAATGGGGAAGTTCATTATTTTATTTGTCGTTTTTATTACGCATTCATTCTCATCATAGGAAAAAGCATCATATTCAGGAAAAGCAAATCCGATATTACAAATACTAGTACCTATTTGAGGGATTTCTTTAGAAAATACCGGAAAATTCTTAACATGAACTTTATTAACTTTTTCAGATTTTATAATAGCTAAATCTAATTCAGGATGTTTTATAATATCAATTTTTCCTTCTATATTAGCTGTATCAACAATAATATTGTGCATTGCAACGACAGTATCATTAGTAATACCATATTTCTTTTCGATTTTTTTAATTTGTCTAGGACTTTTTTCTTTTAATTCTTTTAAAATAGGATTGTATACTTCACCAATTTCTTCAGAAAGTAAAATTAAATCAGCATTACTTGCGGTAGTTAAAATATCACCATCTTCATTTAGAACAATCATGGTAGAAATATAATTATTTAAATGATCACTATTATAAAATAAACGAGCGGTTATAATTGGTCTTAAAAAATTAACAGCGTTTTTAATTGCTACTTTAAACATATTATCACCTTTTTAATTATAGCACGGATAATATATAACTTAAAGTTTTTGTAGATTAATAATTTTAAATAAAGATTGGAAAATAAAAAGAAACTACTTGGTTTCTTTGATAATCTTATATAGGCCTAATAACTCGATAGCAAGAGATAATATTAATAAAGCAAAACAGTAAGTATCACTTATTTCAACATAACGATTTACTAATAATGATATTATTAAAAATATGGCGCCCATAAATAAAATTAATAAACCTGTATTTTTCTTTTTTTCCTTTTTCATAGCTTCCACCCTTTGTTAAAAATATTATAGCATTTTATAAAAACACTTTTAAGAAGAAAAGATTGATTTTACACTTATTTTATATTATAAATAGATTTGGTGATTTGATGCAAAAAATAATAATTAATGAAGAAAATCTTAAAGAGGAAGAAATAAACACTAAAATTGGTAAAATATATATAATTTTAGTTAATGAAAAAGATGAAGTTTTTTTAGAAAAAAGACATAATACATATCACTTTATAGATGGATATATTAATAAAGAAGGTAATATAGATGATTTAGTTATGATGATAATAAAAGATAAAACAAATATTGAAAAAATAAAAACAATAAAACCATTTTTACTTAAAGAAGAATATATTAGTGATTATCCAACAATTAATGATAAAACTTTGTATTATTCATATTATTATTTTGCTAGTTATGAGGGTAAGGAAAATCATGTTGTTTGGAAAGAATCTTCAGAATATGAATATATTTCTTTTAAAAATCTTAAAAATACTTTAGAAAGTAACCGTTATGATAATCCGAGAAATCAAATGACAGTAAAGGAAATGATAGATGTAATAGAGTATATATAAATATTCCTTTTATTATTTTCTTTTTTTTATTATAATGATAAAGATGAAGAATGAAAAAATTTTTAAAAAGCAATTATAAATATATATTTAGTTTTATTTTACTTTTTGTAATTAGTTACTTTTTTCCTTATACTGCCGATGATTTTTATTGGGGATCTAAAAGTTTAAACATAAAAGAATTTATTAATATAAGTAAGGATATTTATTTAAACGGAAGATATTTGGGTGATTTTTTTGCAATTATAATGGTAAAATCAAGAATTTTTAGAAGCTTAATTGTAAGTTTAGTAATAAATTTAATAATTTATTTAATAAGTAAAAAAGAAAATGTTAAATTTTGGTTAGTAGGATTATTGTTTTTAGCGATATTTCCTCTTGTTTTGGCACAGTCAGTTGTTTGGACTAGTGGCTTTGCTAATTATGGATTATCGGCACTTTTAGTAATTTATTTGTATTATGAAAAGGATAATTTAATTAATTCTACGAGTAGAAAATATCATGTGATTCACGGTTTACTAGTATTTTTGGGACAGTTCTTTTTGGAGAATATTTCAATATTTGTTGTATGCTACTTTATATATTTAAATATTATTAGTTATAAGAAAAATAAAAAAATAAATGTGACATTGATTGTCTATTTGATAATATCTTTTATAGGTTTAATACTGATGTTTAGTCATCCATCATATGTATCATCACTAGCAGTGGGTGGTAATGGTTATAAAAAAATTAATTATAGATTTACTGATGTTACGAGTAGAATATTTGACAACTATTCGAGAATTTGTAAGTATATATTTGTTTTTTCATTTGTTTGTACTTTTATTTTAACATTAATTCTTTTTATTAAAGATAAGAAAAAGAACTTTAACAATAAAAAGATTAATTTGGTATTTCATATCTATAACTTTGCCTTTTGTTTATATTCCTTAATTTTTTGTTTATTATTTTTAGCACAGGAATTTAGTTTGGTAAATTCAATTCTTAGTACTTTATTTATTATAAATATAATTTATTTTATGATTCGTCTTTATAAAAAAGAAAAAGATTTATGGGAAATTTTAATGATGATTATTATGATAATTTTACCACTTTCGATTGTACAGCCAATAGGAGCAAGAAACTTTTTTATAATAAATCTTTTAGAAATAATTTTTATAATTAAACTTAATAATAAAGAAAAAGTATTTACTATGGATAAAGAGTTCCTTTGTAAATATTTGAAATTTATTTTGGGATTATTAATATGTTATCTATCATTTATTTATGTATATTTAGGCATTTTGGATTTTAAAAGAAATAATTATATAAAAGAAGAAGTGAATAAAGGAAGCACAAATATCAAAGTATTTAAGTATCCTTTTGCTAATTATGTATGGCGAAGTGAGTTAGATGGTGAATACTTTGGTGGCTATTATAATAAGTTCTATGGATATAGTAATGAAGTAAAATATGATAATATTTCATTAAATGAATGGCGCAAATTAACTAAATAATTATTTTTAGCACTTGATATTGACAAGTGCTATTTTTAGTGTTAAAACTATAATTAGAAAAGAGGAATATTATGAAGAAAAGAGAGTTTAAATCATCATCAAAAAAAGTTTTGGATATGATGATTAATTCAATATATACAAATAAAGATATATTTTTAAGAGAACTTATTTCTAATGCGAGTGATGCTTTAGATAAATTATCTTATTTAGCCCTTACAGATAAAAGTATTAATATATTACCTAGCAGTTTAGAAATTAATATTAAAGCAAATAAGGAAGACAGAACACTTACAATAAGTGATAATGGACTTGGCATGAATGAAGAAGATTTAGAAAACAATTTAGGAACAATCGCAGAATCTGGTTCATTAAAATTTAAAGAAGATAATAAAGATAGCAAAGATGCCGAGATAATTGGTCAATTTGGAGTTGGTTTTTATTCAGCATTTATGGTGGCTAAAAAGGTGGAAGTTTTTTCTAGAAAATACAATGAAAGTGAAGGGTTTTTATGGTCTAGTGAAGGCGCCGATGGTTACACAATAAGTAAGTGTGCTAAAGAAAATATAGGAACAACTATAAAATTATATTTAAAAGATGATACAGATGAAGAAAATTATACAAATTATTTAGAAGAGTATACGATTAGAAGTATTATTAAAAAATATAGTGATTATATAAAATACCCAATAAAGATGGAAGTAACTAATAAAGTTTTAAAAGAAGGATCAAAAGATGAATATGAAACTGTTATAGAAAATCAAACGATTAATTCAATGATTCCTTTATGGAAAAAAGAAAAAAAAGATATTACTAATGAAGAATATGAAAATTTTTATTCATCAAGATTTAATGATTATGAAAAACCTCTTAAAGTATTACATAATACTGTAGAAGGGAATGTTTCTTATAAGTCATTATTGTTTATACCTTCTCATGCACCATTTGATTACTATTATAAAGATTTTAAAAAAGGATTAGAACTTTATACAAATGGGGTAATGATTATGGAAAAGTGTGAAGAATTACTTCCTGATTATTATAGTTTTGTTAAAGGCGTAGTAGATTCTCAAGATTTAAGTTTAAATATTTCAAGAGAAACTTTACAAAATGATAGACATGTTTTAGCTATTGCAAAAACTTTGGAAACGAGAATTCATAATGAACTTTTAGATATGTTGAAAAAAGATTTTGATAATTATAAGAAATTTTTTGATGCTTTTGGTTCACAAATAAAATATGGTGTTTATAATATGTATGGCGTAAATAAAGATAAATTAAAAGATTTATTAATATTTTATTCATCAAAAAACGAAAAATTTATAACTTTAGAAGATTATGTTAATAGCATGGATGAAAAACAAGAAAATATTTACTATGCATGTGGTGAAACAATTGATAAAATAAATCTACTTCCGCAAGTAGAACAAGTAAAGAAGAAAAATTATGATATTTTATATTTAACTGATTATTTAGATGAATTTGTTTTAGGTGTTTTAAATGAATTTAATGGTAAGAAATTTAAGAATGTTGCTGATAGTTCTTTAGAATTAGATACCGAAGAAGAAAAAGAAGCATTAAATAAAATAAATGAAGATAATAAAGAGATGCTTGATGTAATTAAGAAAGAACTTGGTGAAGATGTAGAACGCGTAAGATTTACCAATAAACTAGCAACGCATCCGGTATGTTTAACAACCGAAGGTGAAGTAAGCGTGGAAATGCAGAAGGTTATTAATGCAATGCCGGGTGATGATAAAGTTAAAGCCAAAATGGTTTTAGAAATAAATGAAAATCATCCAATTAGTGATAAGCTTAAAGATTTATATAAAAATGATAAAGATGAGCTTAGAAAGTACGCTAAAGTATTGTACTCTGAGGCTCGTTTAATAGAAGGTTTATCAATTGACAATCCAACAGAAATATCCAATTTAATTTGTGATTTATTATCCAAATAAATTGGATTTTTTTAGTGTTATTATTGACAAATATATGTTCGATATTATATACTGGTTTTATGAGAGAAAATAAGATAGCAAAATTAATTATTCTTTTACTAATTATTAGTTTTTTATGGGGATGTAGTAATAAAAAAGAAGAGGAAAATCCTTCTCTTACAAAGATAACTGTAAAAATTAATAGTTTTGAATATGCAGAGAGAAAAAATAATTCTATTCTAGATGCCTTGGATATAACCGATGGTGAATTTATTAATGCAGAAGATAAGATAAATACATTAGTTTTAGGAGAACATACAGTTAATGTTAAATATAAAAATAGTAATGGGAAAACACAAAAATATAAATATGTTTATACTGTAAAAGATACAACAAAACCAATGATATTACATAGAAGTGTATTTAATGTAAATGTGGGAAGTAATCCAGATATTTTAAGTCAAATAATTTGTGGAGATAATTATGATAGTAATTTGGTGTGTGAAATAGAAGGAGAATATGATTTTAATAAAATAGGGGAATATAAAGTTTATTTTACAGCAAAAGATAGTAGTGGGAATTTAACAAAATCACCATTTAAAATTGTTGTTAAAGAAAAACAGGAATCTAATAGCTCTAATAATACACCTGTAAAGGGCAAAGATATAGCAGACTTTATAAAAAAATATAAAAGTGATAATAATGAAATTGGCATTGATGTATCTACGTGGCAGGGTGATGTTGATTATGAAAAAGTTAAAAATGCTGGGATAGATTTTGTATTTATAAGATTAGGCTTTGCT
Source organism: uncultured Bacilli bacterium (assembly GCA_934098485.1). Classification (GTDB taxonomy): domain Bacteria; phylum Bacillota_I; class Bacilli_A; order RF39; family UBA660; genus CAG-533. Next base: position 123,847 of record CAKOOH010000001.1, read on the forward strand.
AGTAAAGATGGAAAAATTACTTTAGATAATAAGTTTAAACAGAATCTAAAAAATGCTAAAGAGGCAGGATTAAAAGTTGGGGTTTATTTTTATTCAAAGGCATCAACAATAATGATGGCAAAAGAGCAGGCAAAATATGTAATTGATGCTTTAGATGGAGAAGAACTTTCTTTACCAATTGCTTTTGACTGGGAGTGCTGGAATGATTTTAATAGTTTTCATATTAGTTATACTGATTTAAATTTAATTGCTGAAGAATTTATAAAAACCGTTCAAGAGGCTGGATATATTGGCATGAATTATGGCAGTGCTTCGTATTTAGAAAAGGTTTGGTTTATAGATGAGTATCCGGTATGGATGGCACATTATACGACAAAAACTGATTTTAAAAAAGAGTATTATATATGGCAAGCAAGTAATGTGGGAGTAGTACCAGGGATTGACGGATTTGTGGATTTAGATGTATCATATATTAAATAATAATGGAGGAAAAAATGAAATCAAAAGTATATTTTATTAGAGAAATAAATGAAGATAATTTAGTTAAATTATATGATTTATTAAATATTAACTTAGAAGGTAATGTGGCGGTAAAAGTGCATTCTGGTGAAAAAGGAAATCAAAACTTTTTAAAACCACCATTTTATGAGAAAATTATAAATAGAGTAAATGGTACGATTGTAGAATGCAATACAGCTTATGATGGTGCAAGAAATACAACATCGAAGCATCAAGAATTAATGAATGAACATGGCTGGACAAAATATTATGATGTTGACATTATGGATAAAGACGGTGATAAAACATTAGATATTCCAAATGGCAAAATAATTAAGGAAAATTATGTTGGTAAGGATATAGATAATTATGATTCAATGCTAGTAGTAAGCCATTTTAAAGGACATCCAATGGGCGGTTACGGTGGAGCATTAAAGCAATTATCTATTGGAGTTGCTTCTTCTAATGGAAAAGCATATATTCATTCAGCAGGTAAAATTAAAAATCAAAAAGAATTATGGGAAAATATTGCTCCACAAAATGATTTTTTAGAAGCAATGGCGGATGCTGCTTCTAGCGTTTGTAAATTATTTAAAAATAAAATTGCATTTATAAATGTAATGGCAAATATGAGTGTTGACTGTGATTGCTGCGCAGTGGCGGAAGATCCTTGTTTAAAAGATATTGGTATTTTAGCAAGTTTAGATCCTGTTGCGATAGATAAGGCTTGTTTGGATTTAGTAATAAATAGTGAAGATGAGGGAAAAGAACATTTCTTAGAAAGAGTAAATTCTAGAAATGGTATGCATATTTTAGAAGCAGCTGAAGAACTTGAAGTAGGAACAACTGATTACGAGCTAATTGAGGTTAAATAATTATTATGGAACTTTGGGGATTTTTATTTATAAGTTTATTTGGAACTTTAGGACACTTTATGTATGAATGGACCAATCATAATAAATATGCGTCTATTATATTTGCGGTAAATGAAAGCACATGGGAACATATGAAATTAGTGGTTTTTCCATCGCTAATTTGGATATTTGTAGAAATTCCATTTCTATATAATAATCCTAATTTTATAGCGGCTAAATTTATTTCACTAGTTACTATGTTAATTTTAATTCCGGTACTGTTTTATTTGTATAAATTATTTTTTAAAAAACATAGTTTAATTTATAGTATTGTAGAATTTTTAATTTCCATAGCAGCTGGTCAATATCTTAGTTACTTAGTGCTTCAAGCTGATGCCATAAATCCGATTTATAATTATATTAGTTTAATTTTGTTAATCTTAATTATTAGTTATTTTTTAGTAGCAACTTTAATTCCTGGAACAAGTGAATTATATACTGATCCGATTACTAATAAAAAAGGAATAAAAGGACATACTCATATGAGTCATGATCATAAAGAACACAAATAGTTTGAACTCCTAACGTGTTTTTTTTATTATTTATTTACTTTTAAGAAAAGTTTTTATATAATAAATATCGCAACTTGGGTGAGAAGTATGAATACAAAGAAAAAAGCAATTAAATATATAACAGAAAAATTAAAAAATAAACCAGATATATTAGCAAAAAGTATAATGGCAGGTTTCTTATTAGAAAGTGCTGGCGCTAGTGATAATGAAGTAATTGCTGGTTATCTTTCTTTTGTCATAGATGAAAACGGTGACTGTATAGAGGAAATAATTTCTTTTTTTGGTGGAGAAATAAGTAGTTTAGTACTTACTTCAAAAAGAATTGTTGGAGAAATGTCTATTGAAGAGAGAATGAGACAAAATAATAAAAATATTATTGGATTACCTGATAAGAATAAAGATGTTTTATGTGCGAAAATCATAGCATATTTAGAATATGATAAAGATAAAAAAGGTAGCGATGAATTTTTAAATGATATTGATGCTCCACTAGATAAAAAGATGACACTTTTAAATGGTATGTTTAACCATTTAGCAACTGATTATGCAAGTTCTTTAATTTCTATGCTATATTCTTTACTTAATGAAATGATGATTGCTGATTATGGTTTTTCTTATGTAGAAAACTTTGTGCCTAGTGATTTACGAACAGAATTAAATCATTTAAAAAATGCTTTGCTAAGTAATAAACCTTATTTAATTATATTAACAAATGGAGAATTTAATACTTCTAGTTCTTTTAGTGATGTTCTTCTAAAATTATTTGATGTAAAATATCGTCTTAAGGTTAATGATAGAGAAGAAAATTTATCTTTTGATTATATAAAAGAAAGTCTTTCTTTAGTAGAAAAAAATCTTTTACTTAGCGCTTCATTAAAGGGAAACGTCTTAGAAAGATTAATTGGCGATGATAGTGTAATTTTGGGAAGTGACTATTTATTAGAACTTTTTGATTTTGTCGCAATGCTTATAAAAGAAAAAACAATTTCCTTAGAAGATATAAAGAATTTTGCTAGTAAAAATCAAAGACTTATAGAAAGTGCAGTGAATATTGTTTTTGTAAATTATGCTGCTAATAAGGAATTGGATTTAGAAGATAGTAATACTAGCGAGTATGAAGATTTACTGGAAAACTGTAAAAGGCTAATTGTAAGTGATGTAAAAGACGTTGATATAACTAAAATTACAAGTAGAGAAGAAACAGTAATAATTACAGGAATGTTACTTCCATATATGGATAAAGGTAGAATTCTTGCATTAAGAGAAAGTATTATAAAATAAAAAAACTAACTTAAAATTTTCCAAAGTTAGTTTTTATTTGTGAGTATTTTCATAATAATTACGTTCAGCAAGTTCTGTTAATATTATATCTAATTCTTCATCAAGAGTGTCTTCATATGCTTCTTCGGCTTCATAGATAATTTCATTTAAAGATGACATATTTTGATAATCAATATTAAATCTTTTTAAAACTTCAATTTGATAATTAGTTAAGTATAATTTGTCATTAACTTTAATCAATTTATTTTTTTGAAAATCAACATTTTTTAGTAAATCATTAATGTTTTCCATATTAAATAAAGGATACAATATCGATGATATTTTTACTTTCTAAAATATATAAAATAGTGATGATGATAAGAATTATTAAAATTATTATTAATATAGTTATAAGGGAGCGGCTTCCTAATCTTTCAGTAGCTACGGGACTTTCCACAATTAATTTCTTTTTGAATTCTTCACTATCATTTTTATTATTCAAATAGATCACCTTTTCTTTTAATAAATTATATCTTATTTAAAATATTTCTTCAATTTTTTTCGGAATTTCTTAGGATTTAGTAAGTAAAGTGCTAAAAGGATAGTGGCAAGCAATATATATTCAAAAGTTCCCGTTTTACGCGTAAATTTAGCAGTTAATTCAATATTGGAAGTAATCTTAGTATTAAAGTCAAATTTTTGATCATTTAAATACCAACCGTCAAAATTATAACCACTTTTTTCGGGAGTAAAACTTGCAACCACCTCGTTTTCATCTACTTTAACTTGTTTTTCATTATTGTCATATATAAACTTAACAATATAGGTAACAGGTGTGTAGTCGCTCCATAATCCTAATTTTTGCTTTTTTGCTTCATTTTCAATTTCATATAATTCTTCTAAATAAGAGTACTTTCCATAAACGTATTTTATTTTGGCATAGCCAACTTCGATTAATTCTTTTTGAAGTAAACTATTATCAACCCAAACCCATGCAAGTATGCGACCATATTTATCTAATTTAGTACTTTTATCATCATATTCAAGTTCGATTTTTTTAGCATTTGTAATTTTATTACAGGTATAACTACTAGCGTCTTTGCCGTAAGCTTCAACTTCTTTATTGGGATGAACCGTTTCGGGGGTATCTATTGCTAGAAATCTTACTTTTGTTTTTTCTCCATCAATATTAAAAACAGCTGTATCACCATCTACACATTTAACGAATTTAACAGTTTCTTTAGTATTTGCATAAACATTATTATTTAGATTTAATGTTAATAAAAACAGACTTATAAACAATATCTTTTTCATATTTTTACCTCTATATAATAATAAAGTTAATTTTTAAATTTAGCAATATATTTGTTTAAAGATGTATTTATTTATGATACAATTATTTAGAATAAGAGGTGGCTTTTGTGAAAGTAATAAACGATTTATTAAATGCTTTAACAAATGTAGAAAAATCTATTGGTGATCCAATTAATGATGCTCAAACTCGAAAAAATGAGATTTTAGAAATTAAAAATATATTATTTAATTATAATAACGAAATAACAGAAAAAAATATATTAGATTTTAAAGATGAAGATATCAAACGCATTTTAGAACTTTATAGTCATGATAATAATGAACTATATAAACAATATAATATATATAAAAATATCGTTGTTTCATATGAAGAAATAAATAATAAATATAAAAATATTGATGCTCCGCAGGTGGAAAGTGCTAAAAAATGGTTTAAAAAACTTGCTTTTGACATCACAAAATATATGCAAAATGTAACAGATACAACCGATGAATATATAAAATCATTAAAAGAAAAAAATGTTTTGCCACGTAAATACTTAAATATGTTTAAAAACGAAAAATTAGTTGAACCTATATTATCAATAAGTGAATTTAATGAACTCATAAATGAGATGTTTTTTGATTTAAAAAAGAGAATAAAAATTAAAAGCGAAATTGCTAAAATGAATGTGGAAATAATGTTTTTAGATGATCAAGAAGAAAGTGCAGCAGTCTTAGAACTAGAAAAATATAAGAATTTAGTAGAAAATGTTAAATCTAAACAGCAAAAAATTTATGATGAATTGAATGAGCAAAAATTTACAGTAAATGAAGTTAAAGATAAAACTGATGAATTAAGTAAAAAATATAAACTAGATGAAAAGACGCTTCAAGATGTTATTAAAGCGGTTTTACTTAATAAAGAATTAAATAATGAAAATGTATCTTTAGAAAAATTAGAGGAAATATATAATTTAAAATTAGAACTAACTAAAGAGGAAAATAAAAAAAGTGATCTAGAAGATGCTTCTATAATAAGTGAAGTTAATCAAATTTTAGAAAAAGAAAAAAGATTAATTAATAAAACAAACGAAAAAGAATTTGATATTTATCTAGCGCAAAGTATTGATTCTAACGATGAAAAAGCAATAAGTTATAAAATTGTTTCTGTATTAACTGCTTTATATAGCGAGTGTGAAAAGTTAAAAAATTCAAAAGGATTAAAACTTACCCATGATAATGCGGTAGGAAATATTAGACAGTATATTGATGCTTATAATGTTTTACATGAAACGTTAGAAAAAGTATTAAATGAAAAGATGAAAAAAGTCCTTTATTTAACAAATAAAAAGGAATATCCTTATATATTGGAAGATGCTAAAAAGTACAATGAAACGGAAAAAAATGGTTTATATGATTTACTTTATAATCTTTTTTATGAAGATATAAGTAAGGTAAAATGTAGTGAAATTTTATCTGATTTAGAAATATATAGAATTAGTAATGATGTTATAAAAATGGCTTTTATTAAGTTAGATAATGATTATCTTTTGGTTTTAAATGCATCTATAATTAATGGTGATGATAAACCAAGTTCATTTGTTTTTTCACAAGACGTTAAAGTTATAAAAGATGTAATAAAAATGAGTAGTGATAAGGATAAAATAGAAAAACTTTATAAAAAGCAGGCTAAATTTAGAAAAGAGTTATGGGAAACTTTAAACTAGGTGGTGATAAAAATGGTAAATGAAGAATATGTTATTAAACTTATAAAAAATAAACTAGAGATGGTTGATGCAGAAAAAAAAGATCAAATAGATTTGTTAAGTATTGCAAATTTAAAAGATATTTTAAAAAGAATCAATGATGATAAAGAATATTTTAACTATTTTCTTTTGGATATTAAAGATGAAGATATAAATGCCATTTTGTCAATTACCAAAGATGATGAAGAAAAAAATAACTTTGCTGGTATGCTTTTCTATATAAAAAAAATAATTGAAATTAGTAAGAAAGAAGAAACCGCAATACCATTAAGTGACAATCAATTATTGGTTTTAAAAGAGTTTGCTGAGTTACTAAAACGTTATGTTAATATAAGTGAATATAAAAATGAGACACTTAAAGGAAAAGAAGCGAAAAATAAAACCGCACTTCTAGCGATTTTAGAAAAACTAGAAAAGAAAGCTCATTTAAATGGCAAAGATATTGATAATTTAAAACTTTTGGATGTTTCTTTAACTGAACTTGATCAAATTATTTCATTTGTAAACGAGTATAATGTACAAGTTTATTTAGATTCTCAAAACGGCGAGGAAAAGGCGAATGTAACTACTACCGCGACTGATAAAGAAGAAAACCAAGAAAAATTAGAAGAAGCAAATACTGATGAGGTTACAAAAGAAGCGTTTTTAGAAAAGCCTAGCGAAGAAGAAAAAATTGAAACAAATGTAAATGATGCAGATTTAGAAAATAAAAAGGAAGTAAGCCCAAGTAAAGAAGAAAATATTAAGAAAGATGTTCCTAAAAAGAAAAAAGAGAATAATGCTGATGTTAGTAAAATTGTAAATGATCCATATCATGCAATGGGTGATAGTTTACAAAAAGATGATGAACCAAAAATTATTTTTAAAAAGAGTCTTAACCAGATAATTGAAGAAGATTTACTTCCGAAAACAGACAAGCAATTAGATACAAATGATAACAGTGGTGAGGAAATTGATTTATTTAAACCACAGAGTTTTGATTTTGTGCCAAAACAGTCAAAGAACAAAGAAGATGACACTTTCAAAAATGAAGAAATAACAGCAAATGAAGAAATGGCACCAACTGATGAAAAAGTATCTATGGAAGAAGAAAGCCCATTAAAAGAAAATGCAGCGCCTACTATAGTAAATACTGGTACAGTAGCAGATGGAATAACGGAAATAAAAAATTGGTTAAAAGAACTTAATATTAATTATGATGAACTTCCAGCTGGTAGTAAAAGTCAGTTATTAAATAATAGTAATATGGAGGATATTAAAGGTGTAATATCATATTTAAAAGAAAAGAGATATACAAAAGAAATAATGATGCGACCACTTTGTTTACTTTTATCGCAAACAAATGATAAAAGTATGAACGCTAGTATCAACTTATTAAATAAATATTATAAACTTACTGATGAAAATATAGTATCTTTAATTAATAGATTTACGGTAATATTTACGAAAAAGGGCTATAACAATTTAATAAAAAATATTGACATCATTAAAAATCTAGATGGACAGTTAGTTGCAGATGTTATTCAGAAAAATCCTGGTTTACTTGCTACAAATAGTGATAATTTGAAGGAGGTTTTGGAAGTTTTAAGCAACTTTAAAGTTAGCAGTAGTATTTTCTTACATACGTGGATCTATAATTTAGATGTTAATGATTTACTAAAAAATGTAGATGTTTTAAATAGTTATGGACTTGATGCTTATACTTATATTGATGATGAAACTTTTACACTTTTATTAAACCCTAATTTGCCTTTTATGCTTGATCAGTTTATTGAAATGGGAATGGATAGTTATATTTATAGTGATGAAACGCAAGCATTTAGAAAAATTAAATCTTTAATTATTAAGAGAATTTTCTATGCTTATAAAAATAATTTATCTATTTGGAAAAACGATAATGTGATTGATTCTTTTGAAAAGATTATTCAAAATAATTATTTGATTGTTAGTGAAGATGATATAACCGGTTTAATAAAAAAATATCCAAAACTTGAAGCCTTAGAAGAAGGGTATAGATTAGCATTATACACTAATACCAATATGGCGAAAATAAAAAGAAAGTGTGAACTTGTTTTTGGTAATAAAATTATATCAAGATTAAAGGTATATAGTGTTCTTAACTGCTTATTAGATGCGGGAATTAGTTTAAAGGAAGCCTTAATTTATGCGATAACCTATAATTCAATTTTGGAGCCTTATGAACTTGAAAAACTAGAAACATGTGTAAATAATATTATGGGTGGTGAATAGTATGGAATATTTAAAAAGTTATAATATTACCGATGAAGAATTATTGCTCCTTAAAAGTAGTTTAAATCTAAAGGTTCAAAACCAAATTAGTTTAGCAAAAGGGGAAATTGTAAAAGTATTGGAATATTTGAAAAGTTTGGGTATTTTAAACGTTTTTAATTTAATTCTTTACCGTAGTGATTTACTTTTTTGTGATATGGAAAGTCTTAATAAAAAGTTTAATAAATTTGATGTTAATTTAGTTAAATTTATTATAGAAAATGATCCGCAAAATTTAATAAATTTTGATATCTAGCACATAATAGTAATGATTATAGTTTATTTTAAAAAAATAATAAAAAAATTAGCACTTAGTGTTGACAAGTGCTAATTATAGTGGTATAACTATAATTGTGAAAGGAAGGATGGATATATGAATATAATCCCAAGAAGTTTTTTCTTCGATGATGATGATTTAGATAACTTTTTCTTAACAACTCCAAAAAGAAATGATATGAAATGTGATATTTATGAGGAAAATAATGAATATCATATTGATATTGATGTTCCTGGATTTGATAAAAAAGATATTAATATCGAAGTAAAAGACGGTTATTTAACAGTTAGTGCTAAAAAGGAGCATGAAGACAAAGAAAAGAAAAAGAATTATATAAGAAGAGAAAGAAGTTATGGTGTTTATCAAAGATCTTTTGCTTTAGGAGATGTAGATGTTGATAAAATAGATGCTAAATTTAATCATGGTACTTTATCAATTGTTGTTCCTAAACAAGAGGCTGTTGAACATAAAAAAACTATTGAAATAAAAGGTTAATAAAAAGAATCTCTGTTTAAAAGCAGGGATTTTTTATTTGTAATGATTTTAAATGTACTTGCAGCAGAGATTTAATTATGCTAGAATGAAATTGTCTTTTTGGCCCATTGGTGAAATGGTTAACACATAACCCTCTCAAGGTTACATTCATGAGTTCGAACCTCATATGGGTCACCAATTTGAAATTAATCCCTTTATTTTTGGGGATTTTTTTAGTGTTCAAATTTTTAAACACACATTCAAACACATTTTTAACTTTTAAATTGTTATTTTTTAAAGAAATAAAACGAAATTAATGGTGCCTTCATATAATATAATAGCAGTTGTAAAATGTATCTGATATTTTTGAACTTAACAACTTATTTAACTTTTATTAATTTAATTATTATTTATTTATACAACTGCGTTAAAGGAGGAAAATTATAAATGGAATATAGGGTAGTTAATAGAAGTAGTGAAAGAATTACCCAAAAGTATAAACCACTTCAGCACCGAGGAGTTGATATTGGCTTTAGTAAAGATGAGGAAAACAATAAGGTATATGCTAATAGTGTAGGCGTTGTTTATGAAGTAAAAGATGGATATGATAATAATACAAGATCTACGGGAGCCGCTACATGGGGAAATTATGTGCTAGTTAAACACCCTAATGGAATGTTTACAAGATATGCTCATTTGAAAGAGGGTGTGCCAGTTAAAGAGGGGGACCAAGTAAATGAAGAAACAGTAATTGGTATTATCGGAAATACAGGGCGTTCATATGGAAGACATTTACATTTTGAAGTTGCGACGGGATATAGTTCTAATAAAAGAATTAATCCAACAGAGTATTTGAATAAGCCAGTTTATGTAGCGGGAATAAAAAAACATTATACAGGAATATATCCAAAACTGCGCTTAGGAGTATATGGCTGGAAACGAGGAGATAAAAACGCTAATGTAGGTTTAATTCAAGCATTTTTAAATTGGTGTTTGGACATAAATCTAGTGGTAGATAATTCTTTTGGCCCGGCTACAGAAAAAGCAGTGTTAGACTATCAAAAAAGATATGGTTTAAAACAAGATAAAAAATTTGGACCTGCTTGTATAAAAATGGCTAAGGAAATATTGAAATAACGAATTTTAACTAGAGGGTAATTTCTTCTAGTTTTTTTTAAATATCTCTTTATTTTGGTTTTAATTTTTGATAAATTAAAAGTTACTTGCAAAGAATTTATAGTTATAATATAATCATGTTAGCAGTTTGGAAGAGGACAAAATGGAAGAGAAAATAAAAAGTTTACTTGTTTCTTTAGCGATAAAATTAAAAGAAAGTAAAGTAATTATTGACAAAATTAAAAACACTGATGACGTGGAATCTTTAGCAAATATAGCAATATTATTTCTTAACAAGTCAGCAAATGGAAGATTTCTAAGTGATTTTATGCGTTTAAGGACGCTTTTTTGCACATATTACGGTTATAATATTACATCTCAAAAGGCACAAATTGAAAATTATAAAAGATCATTATCTAAATTTTCAGGTTTGTATTTAGACGGTAATTTTAGTAACGATCATTTTGTTCCTTGGAAATTAAAAGTATTGATTCCTGAAAAAGATTTTAATACTATTGCTTATAATTTTTATACATCATCATCTGAAATAATTCATGATTTTGATAGATTAGATAATAGTTTTAAATGTTACTTTTTTTCAGAGTATGGTGATGCGATTGTTTATAATGGTGTTTCAAAAGTTAGTATGGCATTAATAACATATGTAAGAAGAAATAGTAATGGAAATCTAGTAATAAAAAAATACATAGTTAGAAATGGCAAATTAGATTATGAAGAAGTAGAAATATCTTCAGAACTAGAAAAACTATATTATACTAGTTTTGATAAAAAGGGTAATATGATTGAAACTTATGAAAAAATGTATGTTGATGCCTGTAATGAAGGCGGTATTTATGCCTTTTTAGAGTTAATGAGTATTATAGATAAAGTAAATATGAAAAAAGTTGGTATGATTAGAAACATCCTTGATTATGAAAGTGGTAATAAAACGAAGGAGGTACAAAAAAATGGATTACAAAAAACTAGCGGAAATGCTTTATCCAGATGTTAGTTTAACAATAGAGGATTTAGAAAAAAGATATCCGAAAAGAAATTTAGATAAAAATGCTGAGGTTTGCCGTTTTGCTCCGAGTCCAACGGGAAGAATGCATATGGGAAACTTATTTGCGGCATTTATACCAGAAGTATTTGCTCACCAATCAAATGGGGTATTCATTTTAAGAATTGAGGATACCGATGCAAAAAGAGCTATAGATAATGGAGTTCAATTAATTCAAGATGATTTTAATGCTTATAATTATGTAGTAAATGAAGGCCCAAACATTGGCGGTGAATATGGACCATATATTCAAACGGAAAGAACAGAAATATATCATGCTGTAGCAAAGTATTTAGTTTCAATTGGTAGAGCATATCCATGTTTTTGCTCTGAAGATGATTTAAATGCGATGAGAGAAAAACAAGAACATCGTAAGGAAAGAATAGGGTACTATGGTTATTATGCTAAGTGTCGAAATTTAACCATAGAAGAAGTAAAAGCACATTTAGATAAAGGTGATAAATGGGTATTAAGGTTAAAATCAATGGGGGATTTTAATAAAAAAATTATCTTTAAAGATTTAGTAAAAGGAACAATAGAACTTCCAGAAAATGATATTGACCAGGTGTTAATTAAATCAGATGGAATTCCTCCTTATGCTTTTGCTCATGTTTGTGATGATCATTTTATGAGAGTTACAACAATTACTAGAGATGATTCTTATATTTCATCAGTTCCATATCATCTTGAATTATGGAATGCTTGTGGCTTTGAACTACCAAAATTTGCACATCTTTTGCCAATAAATAAAAAAGATGGGGATATTATTAGAAAGATTAGTAAAAGAAAAGATCCTGAAGCGGCTGTATCTTTTTATCATGAAAAAGGTATCCCTGCTAGTGCAATAAAACTATATTTTGCCACGATATTAAATTCTAATTTTGAAGGATGGCTTTTACAAAATCCAGACAAATCATATCGTGATTTTACATTTGCATTTAATAAAATGAGTACGAGTGGTGGTCCAATATTCGATTTAGAAAAACTTTTAAATATTTCTAAAAATTATTTAAGTAAATTAAGTGCGAAAGAGGTATTTGATGGATTAGATGCATGGAGTAAAGAATTTGATGAACCTTTTAATAAATTAATAAATGAATATAAAGACTACACAATAAAAGTATTAAATATTGAAAGAGAACAAAAGAAGCCTCGTAAAGATTTTGCAGCATTTAATGAAATAAAAAATGGTATATGGTATATGTATGATGAATTATTTGTTGATGCTAAGATAGATTTTGACGTTAATAATTTAGAAGAAATCAAAAAAGTTATTAACCTATATGTAAATAAATACTTTGACATAAATGATGATAAAGAGACATGGTTTAATAAAATTAAGGAATTATCTACTGAATGTGGATATACTACTGATATGAAAGCATATAAAGAAAATCCTGATAATTTTAAAGGCAGTGTCGCTGATGTTTCTAATATGATTAGAGTAAGTTTAACTTCAAAAACTACAACTCCAGATTTGTACGAGATTATAAATTTATTAGGAAAAGATAGAATAATTAATAGATTAAATAAAATTGTGAATATGTAAGTAAGTATTCACTTTTATTTTGGTTTGTGTTATAGTACTTTTAATTTCTTGGGGGGTATAATTATATGATAAGAGATTTAATCGAGCAAAGGTATGAAGATATAAATGCGAGAAATGAATTAGTTTTGCATTATAGTTATTTAGTTGATGCAATTATTTCTAAATATTTTAATTCACCTAATTTAGATACGGAAGAATTAAGAAGCGTTGGTATAGAAGCATTAATAAAGGCAATTGATTCCTACGAAGGGGAATATCCTCATTATTATTTTATTAAACATTGTAATGATAATATTTTTTATGCTATAAGTCATGTATTATCATCACTTCGCTTTGAAAGTAAACACTTTGTTGCTTGCTTTGAAGATACTAAGTTAGTAGAGTATGGTGAATATGAGGAAATATTAGATAGAATTGCTTTTTCAGAGTTATCAGTAAAATATATAGAAAAGCTGGATTCTTTTGATAAAAACATTTTGAAATTATATTTTGGGATTGGAACAAGAAAGTGTAATGATAGAGAAATTTCGGAAATTTATGGTGTTACTAGAAGTACAATTTCTAAAAGAAGATTGAAAATTATAAATGAATTAAATAGGAAGTTATATCAAGATAATGCTGCTTTAACAGAAAAAGCGCCAGAAGAGCAAAAAAATGTTGACTTTTAGGGGCGTTTTTCATATAATTCATATTGGTACATTTTGATTTGTTGTTTTACTTAGAAAACTGGGAATTTAATAAGTAAAATGATAATGAAAGGAAAATATTTATGAAAACATTTATGCAAACAAAAGAAACTGTTGAACGTAAGTGGTATGTAATTGATGCAGAAAATAAACCTTTAGGTAGAGTTGCTACTAAAGCGGCTACTATTTTAAGAGGAAAGAATAAAGCAACTTTTACACCTCATATTGATTGTGGAGATTATGTAATTATCATTAATGCTGATAAGGTTAAATTAACTGGTAATAAGATTAATGATAAAATGTATTATGATCATTCGGGATTCCCTGGTGGATTAAGAGAAAGAAACGCTAAAACTATGATAGAAAGTTATCCAACTGAAATGGTAGAAAGAGCTGTTAAAGGTATGCTTCCAAAAGGACCTTTAGGTAGACAATGCTTTAGAAAGTTATTTGTTTATGCTGGTAGTGAACATAACCATGCTGCTCAAAAACCTGAAGTGATAAGTGCTATTTAGGAGGATTTATGAAGAAAAATGAATTTACTGCTACAGGCAGAAGAAAACGTTCTGTTGCTCAAGTAAGATTAATGCCAGGAAAAGGTAATATTACTGTAAATGGCAAAGATATTAATGAATATTTAAATTCAGAAGATTTAGTAATGGACGTAAAACAACCTTTAGTATTAACAAAAAATGAAAATACATTTGATGTTATTGTTAAAGTAGTTGGTGGTGGATTTTCTGGACAAGCTGGCGCAATTAGACTTGCAATAGCTAAAGCATTATCATTATATGATGCTGATGCTGATCAAACTAGAGATGATGCTTATCATAAAGTATTAAAAGATAATGGTTTCTTAACTCGTGACCCAAGAATTAAAGAACGTAAAAAATATGGACTTAAAAAAGCTCGTAGAGCACCACAATTTAGTAAACGTTAATATTTTTCAGGTGTTGCTAATCCTAGGAATGAAAGTTTCTGGGATTTTTTCTTGCTTTAATAAAATAAATAATGTAATATATTTATGATTTGGAGGACTTTATGAATGACATTTACAAATTTTTAAAATTGTTAGATATTTATGAAGATGATAAAGTTGTTTTAGCATGTTCTTATGGCCCGGACTCTATGGCACTTTTAGATATTTTAATAAAATTAAATTTTGATGTGATAGTAGCTCATGTTAATCATAAATTACGTAAGGAATCAGATAAAGAATGTGAAGATTTAGCGAAATATTGTAAAGAAAGAAATATTATTTTTGAAACAACTACAATAGATGAATATCCCAAAGGAAATACAGAAGCATATGCTAGAACTTTTAGATATAATTACTTTAAGGAAATTATGGCAAGATATAATGCTAAATATTTATTTACAGCTCATCATGGTGATGATTTAATTGAAACCATATTAATGAGAATTTCGAGAGGTGCTTCTCTTTCTGGTTATGCAGGATTTAGACTTATAACAGAACAAGGAAATTATAAAATTGCAAGACCTCTTATCTATTTAACAAAAGAAGAAATATTAAATTATAATAAAGAAAATAATATTCCTTATGCAATTGATGAAACTAATAATACAGATGATTATACAAGAAATAAGTATCGTCATAAAATTTTACCACTTTTAAAAGAAATAAATCCAAAAATTCATAATAAATTCATAAAGTTTAGTAATAATATAACTGAGTGCTCAGATTATATAAACCGAACAGTTAATGAAGTGTTTAAAAATATCTATGTTAATAACCATGTAGATTTAAACAATTTTTATTTGCTAGATAATTATATTCAAAAAAAATTACTAGAAAAAATATTACTTGGTATTTATAAAAATGAAATTAATAAAATCAGTGAAATTCATGTTAGTTTGATTTTAGATTTAATTTACAGCCCTAAAGTAAATAGTATTATTAATTTGCCTGGAAATATAAAGGTTGCTAAATTATATAATATGCTTATTTTTGATTATAAGGAAAATATAAATGAGTATGACTATAAAATGGAAAATGAAACTATTATAAATGGGGGAATAATAAAATTTATAGATGAATGTGATATTTTAAAAAGTAATTATGTTTTAAGATTAAACAAAAAGGATGTAAAATGGCCACTTCATGTTAGAAGCCGTAAAGTAGGTGATAAAATAGCACTTAAAAATGGTACTAAAAAAGTAGGAGAGATATTAAGTGAGGCAAAAATAATGAAATCAGAAAGAGATATTTATCCAATTGTGTGCGATGATGCTGATAATATTTTGTGGATACCGGGCGTAAAAAAAAGTAAATATGATAGAAATTATAATGATGATTATGATATAATAGTAAAGTACATTAAAAAAGGAGATCGAAATGAAAAATAAAAATAATTTTGCTAAGCAAACAATGCCTTATATATTATTATTTATGGTAATAATGGGGATTATGCTTTTTTATGATTTATCAAAATATACTGTTCATGATTTAACTTACGATAAATTTATGAGTAATTTATCAGATGGAACAGTCGAGAAAATTGAAATTACACCAAAGAGCAAGGCTGGTGTTTATGAAATTACAGGAACTTTAGATGGCTATGATAAGAATGAATCATTTAAGGTTAATACACCACTTTCTGAAGCAGTTTTGGAAAAAGTAATTAAATATACTGATGAATCTAATATAGAAGTTAAAACAAATGAAAATCCTGAAAATAGTAGTTTAGTAACAGTACTTGTAAATATTGTTCCATCTATTTTATTAATTGGGGCAGTTTTATGGTTATTTAATAAGATAAGTGGTAGCAATAAAAATAGTATGGATTTTGGAAGAAGCAAGGCTAAATTAAATGAAGAAGCTAAAGCACATTTTAGTGATGTTGCCGGATTAGTTGAGGAAAAAGAAGAAGTTGCTGAATTAATTGATTTCTTAAAAAATCCAAAGAAATTTCAAAAATTAGGAGCTAGAATTCCTAAAGGCGTTTTATTAGTAGGGCCTCCAGGAACTGGTAAAACATTACTTGCTAAGGCAGTAGCAGGAGAGGCTAATGTACCATTTTATTATATTAGTGGATCTGACTTCGTAGAATTATTTGTTGGTGTTGGTGCTTCTCGTGTTAGGGATATGTTTAAACAAGCAAAGCAAAGTGCACCATGTTTAATTTTTATAGATGAAATAGATGCTGTTGGTCGTCAAAGAGGAACAGGATTAGGTGGCGGGCATGATGAAAGAGAACAAACACTTAATCAACTTTTAACCGAAATGGACGGTTTTGGTGCTAACGAAGGAATTATAATAATAGCAGCAACAAATAGACCAGATGTTTTAGACCCAGCGTTATTAAGACCGGGAAGATTTGATAGACAAGTTACAGTAAGTTTGCCAGATCAAAAAGAAAGAGAAGCAATTTTAAAAGTTCATGCTAAAAATAAGATTTTTGATAAAAGTGTAAATTTAGAAAATATTTCTAAAAGAACACCAGGATTTAGTGGTGCAGATTTAGAAAATCTATTAAATGAAGCGGCTTTACTTGCCGTTAGAAAGAATTTGCCATCTATAACAATGGCAGAAATTGACGAAGCAACTGACAGAGTCTTAATGGGACCTGCTAAAGTTAGTCGTACTATTACAGAAAAAGAAAAGAGATTAATTGCGATTCATGAATCAGGGCATGCAGTTATTGGCCTAAAATTAAGAGATGCTGATGAAGTACATAAAATTACTATTATACCTAGAGGTGTAGCAGGTGGATATACAATGATGCTTCCTAAAGAAGAGAAAATATCTATCTTAACTAAAGATGAATTACTTGCTCAGATTACAGGATTGTTAGGTGGCCGCGTTAGTGAAGAGTTATATAACGGAGAAATTTCTACTGGGGCATCTGATGATTTTAGTAGAGCAACAAAAATTGCTAGAGCCATGGTTACTGAATATGGCATGAGTGATTTGGGGCCAGTACAACTTGAACATAAAAGTGAAGGCGTATTCTTAGGTAGAGATTACAATAAGAGTCAAAACTTTAGTGATGCCGTAGCGTTAGAAATAGATCAAGAAGTAAGAAAAATAATTGATGAATGCTATAAAAAAGCAACTAAAATTTTAAAAGAAAATAAAGATTTAGTAATGCTTTTAACTAATACTTTAGTAGAAAAAGAAACAATTACTAAAGAAGAAATTGATGAATTAGTTACAACGGGAAAACTAAGTGATAAACATGATGAAGGTGGTAACTTAAATGATGCAAAAGTTGAAACTAAAGATAAAAAAGAAAAGAAGAAAATAGAAGATTCTACAAAATAGAATCTTTTATTATGGTATATTGTGTGATAAAATTATATTTAGACCATGGTAGTTATAAATGTTTATTTAGACAATTATAAATAACTATGTTAAAATATATTTTAGGTAGAAGGCAGTGGTAAAAATGACAAAAGTAATATCTTTAGTAAATCAAAAAGGCGGTGTTGGTAAAACAACTACTAGTATAAATTTGGCTGCTTCATTAGGTAAATTAGGCAAAAAGTCTCTTTTAATAGATTTGGATCCTCAGGGTAACTGTACTACTGGTTTGGGTGTAAATAAGGGAGATGTTAAATATAGCATTTATGATGTTTTAAATGGTACATGTGAAGCAAAAAAAGCCATTGTAAAAACAGGATTTACTGCGCTTTCTATAATTCCGGCGACAATAAATTTAGCAGGATTAGATTTTGAACTTATGGAAAAAGGTTATCAAAATGCTGCATTTAAGAAAAATGAACAATTAAGGGATGCACTTGCAGAAATAAAAGATAATTATGATTATATTATTATAGATTGTCCTCCATCATTAGGGCTTCTTACAACAAATGCATTGGTAGCAAGTGACTCTGTTATTATTCCGGTTCAATGTGAATTTTTTGCCTTAGAGGGTATTACACAACTTTTAAATACAATTATTATGACTCAAACTAGATTAAATCCAAATTTAAAAATAGAAGGTGTATTATTAACTTTATTAGATTCTAGAACTAATTTAGGTTTAGAAGTTGTTGAGGAAGTAAGAAAGTTTTTTAAAGATAAAGTTTTTAACACTATTATTCCAAGATTAATTAGATTGGTAGAAGCGCCAAGTCATGGAGAACCCATTAATGAATATGACCCAACTAGTAGAGCAGCGGAGGCTTATACTAATCTTGCTAAGGAGGTTATAGAGAGAAATGGAAACCAATAATAAAAGAAAGGCGCTAGGAAAAGGTTTAGAACAACTATTTAATAGTGAACCGATGAGTTTTGATACATTTGAACAAGAAATTGTTAATGAAACTAAAGAAAAAGATATTTTAGAAATTCCTATTAGTGAGATTCGTCCTAATCCTTATCAACCAAGAACATATTTTGATCCAGAAGCTTTGCAAGAACTTGCAGAGTCTATTCGTTTGCATGGAATTATTGAACCAATTATAGTTAAGAAAAGTATTCATGGTTATGAATTAGTAGCAGGGGAAAGAAGAACTAAAGCGGCAAAAATTGCAGGAAAAGAAACTATACCGGCTATAATAAAAGAGTTTACTGATCAAGAAATGATGGATATTGCTATTTTAGAAAATATTCAAAGAGAAGATTTGACACCAGTAGAACTTGCAGAAGGATTTCAAAAATATATTGAAAATAGTGGCTTAACTCAAGAAGAAGTAGCAGTAAGATTTGGTAAAAGTCGTTCTTATGTTACCAATTTATTAGGACTTTTAACCCTTCCAAAACAGGTTAGGGAAATGATAAATAAAAAAGAATTAAGTGCTAGTCATGCTAGAGTTTTATCAAAAATTGATGATAGGGATTTAATTATTACTTTGGCTAATCAAGTTGTTAAAGACGGTTTATCAGTTCGTGAATTAGAAAAACTTTGTACAATGGGAACTTTACCAAAGAGAAAACCTATTAATAGAGTTAGAATAAGACCAATTGTTTATAATAGTTATGAAAATACACTTAGAGATAAATTAGGATGTAAAGTTCAAGTAAGTAAAGATAAAATAACAATTCCTTTTGATAGCGATGGAGATTTGGCTAGAATTTTTGAGATACTAAATATAGATTTGGAAGATGAGTATTAATGGAATTATTTGACAAAATTATTAAAATAATTAATTCTCCTAAATTTTATGGACCCGTTTTAATTATAATTATTTCTTTAATAATTTATAATATGGTGTCAGGTTTTATAAATAAAATAACAATTAAAGGAAAAACAGAATTAGAAAAGAAAAAAAGAAAAACTTTAGTGCTTCTTTTTACAAATATTTTTAAATATATTATCGTTTTAATTGATGCTTTGATGGTTTTAGATATTTTTGGAGTAAATACGACATCTATTTTGGCTGGTTTAGGAATTGCAGGAGTAGTTATTGGTTTAGCACTTCAGGATGCTTTAAAAGATATTATAAGTGGTATCAATATTATAATGGATAACTATTATATGGTCGGAGATTTAGTAAAATATGGTGATTTTACGGGATATATTGAATCTTTAGGATTAAAAAGTACAAAGATTACGGGATTTAATAATGATACTTTAACTGTTGCTAATAGAAATATTGATAAAATAATTAATCTAAGTCAGAAGAAAGCGATTATTTATTTATCTATTCCAACGGCCTATGAAAGTAAATTTGAAAAATGTGAAAAAGCTATTAATAAGGCATTAGATGAAATTAAAAAGTTTGATTATGTAGTATCTAATGAAACTAAATTTTTAGGTATTAATGAACTTGCTTCTTCATCAGTAAATTATTATGTGCAAATAAAATGTGATACAAAGATGCAGTATGCATGTAAAAGAGCATTTTTAAAATTAATTAAAGAACAATACGAAAAGGATAATATAAAAATACCATACAATCAGATTGAGGTGCATCATGGCTCAGATATATAATATAAATGATAGAGTAATAATGAAAAAACCACATGCGTGTGGTACTAATGAATGGATTATAACTAGAGTTGGGGTTGATATCAAAATAAAATGTGTAAATTGCAATCGAGAAATAATGCTTGATAGACTAGAATTCGAAAAAAAATTGAGGAGAATTATAAATGAAAAGGATTAAAAAAATAAGAAGAAAAATTGTAATGCATCCTGTACTAACCTTTTGTTTTTTAATACTTTTTACTATTATAGTAAGTGGTATATTAACATTATTTAATGTAAGTACATTTTATTATAAAGTTAATAATAGTGGAGTGTTTGTAAAAGAATTTATTAAGCCTGAAAATTTATTTAGTTTATCAGGTCTTAAGTATATTTTTAGTAATGCGGTATCTAATTTTGCTTCATTTACACCACTATCAATGTTAATTATAACTTTACTTGGTTTTGGTATTATGGAAAAGAGTGGATTTTTAGATTCATTATTCTATATTTTAACCAAAAGAACTAATAAAAAAGTAGTAACTTTTACTTTGTCTTTAATATGTATTTTAGCATCTATTGGTGGTGATTTATCATATGTAGTTTTAATTCCACTTTCGGCAGCATTGTTTAAATATGGTAAAAGGCATCCAAAAGCAGGAGTTATTTTAGCTTTTGCAAGTATGTCATGTGGTTATGGAATTAATATTTTAATGAATAGTATAGATTCGGCATTATTAGAGTATACAAATTTAACATCAGCATTATTTAATATTGATTATGCGATTGGAACGTTAAGTTTTGTTTTAATAATGTTAATTGCAGCTGTTACTTTGGCATATATTAATACGAACATAACGGAGAAAATTATTATTCCAAAATTGGGACATTATGAACTAATTGATGAAAAAGAAGATTATTTAACTAAAAGGGAAAAAAGAGGTTTAGTCATTTCTTTATTTGCCGGAACTATTTATTTATTAATATTTATTTATAATATTATTCCTAATGCACCTTTTGGAGGGAATTTACTAGATTATTCACAAAAGTTATATATAGATAAATTGTTTGGTTATAATTCATTTTTTAATCAAGGATTTGTTTTTGTGGTAACACTACTATTCTTTATTTTAGGCCTTACTTATGGACTTGGGTCTAATAATATAAAAAATGCTAAAGAAGCATTTGATAGTTTAAGTTATTCTTTAGATAAAATAGGAAAAGTTTTAGTTTTAATATTCTTTGCCTCTTCATTAATATTTATTTTTAAGAAGACAAATATTGGAACTATTGTAACTGCCTCTTTATCTAATTTAATAAATAATTCAGGGTTTACAGGCATTCCTCTTATTATGCTGGTGTTTTTAGCAAGTTCCTTAGCGACGATTGTACTTCCAAATAGTGTTTCAAAATGGTCAATACTTTCTGGATCTACAATTACAACTTTTATGAATGCGGGATTAAGCCCTGCTTTTGCGACAGTTGTATATAGAGCTGGAGAGTGTGTTACATATGGATTAACACCTATAATGGCTTATTTTGTTATTTATTTAGCATTTATGATATTATATGATAATAATGAAGAGGGAGATGGCTTATTTGGTAATATGAAGTATATTTTACCATATGCAGGATTAACCGCTATAATGTGGATAGTATTATTACTTGCATTTTATATTACAGGTATGCCACTTGGTATTGGAAGTACTGTAGGATTATGATAATAAAAGGATATATTTTAACATATTTGTATTTAGGCTTATTATTGTTTATTACTTATATTCTTAACAATTATTTTAAAGTTAATGAAATAATAACAAGAAAACTGGTACATATAAATGTATCTTTTTGTTATGTAATTTTTTATCATTATTTAGGAAATAGTTATCATATCATTATTCCACCTTTAACGTTTATTCTGCTTAATTATTTATCTTATAAAAAAAATATCTTTAAGGGAATGGAAAACAATAAAGAAACTTTAGGAACGGTTTTTTATCCTATTAGTGTTTTGATTATGGCAATTATTACTTATGTAGTACCAGAGTTTTATCCTTATTTTGGTATTGGCTTATTTTGCATGGCTTTTGGGGATGGACTAGCACCTTTAATAGCGGGATATTTAAAAAGTATGAAAATATATAATAATAAAACTTTGGTGGGAACTTTAACTGTTTTTATCATTTCGATAATTGTGGTTATTTTATTTAATCAAATTTTTACTTTAAATATGGATCTTTTTTCAATTATTTTAATCGGAGTAGTTAGTTCTCTTTTAGAGTTAATTGGAATTAATGGATATGATAATCTGTATTTACCTCTTGGAGTGTCTTTATTTAGTTTTATTTTAGGGGTGGTTTAAAATGTATTTAGCGGTTTTGTTTCCGAGTGTGTTAGCACTATTTGCATTATATAAAAATAAACTTACTTTACCAGCAATTATTTTAGCGTGGATTTTAGGCATTGTAATTGCTTACTTTGGGGATTTATTTGCTTTTACATCCTTGGCGCTTACCTTTATTTTAACAATAGTAAGTGATAAACTAAAAATTAAAAAGAATACAGATAATACTTTAAAAGCAGAAAGAAGAAATATTTGGCAAATAGTTTGTAATATATTAATTCCGGCTTTATGTATAGTGATTTATAGAATAAGTAATGATGAAAAGTTTTACTTACTTTATTTTATGGTGCTAAGTTCTAGCTTAGCAGATACACTAGCATCTTCCATTGGTTCTTTATCAAATAAGAGCTGTTTTAATCCGTTAAATTTTAAAAGTATGAAAAAAGGTGAGTCGGGAGCAATATCGTTTCTGGGATTAGGGGCATCTTTAACTGCTGGTATTTTTGTAGGATTACCTTATTTTTTAAAAAAACATATAATTATTAATTATCTTTATATAATTTTAGTAGGATTTTTAGGAGCATATTTTGATAGTTTACTAGGATATTTATGTCAGGGAAAGTATGAGTGCTCTAAATGTCATGAGAAGGTAGAGAGTAAATGGCACTGTGATAGACCTGCTAAATTAATAAAGGGAATTAATTTTATTGATAATAATGTTGTAAATTTTTTAAATAATTTGTTTTCTTTTATGATCGGATATTTGTTATTGATTATTTAAAAATGAATAATTATAGGTTAAAATAATAGAAAATAATTTAAATGTTGTTAACTATACATATAAATATATTTGCAAATGTTAGGTTCAAACGAAGAATTTGAATTTTTTTATTATAACTTTGGAAATTGATAATTTTTTTATTTTCAAAGTTAACATAGCAATAATATAGTAGATATAAATAGTTATGAATTTTTATAGTTCATAATTACATGAAGATATTTATAATAAAAGTTATAGATAATGATAATCTGATGAAAAAGTAAATAAATATGAGAGATTTCCTTAATCTGCTAGTTATATTATTGTTTTTGTTTTATAATATGATTGGTGATTACATGAAACTTGATAATGTAAATTATAAAAACATTAACTTTAAAGATGTAAAAAAAATATATATGATTGGCATTGGCGGAGTTAGTATGAGCGGCATTGCGTTAATTTTACAAAAATGGGGTTACGAAGTTCTTGGAAGTGACTTTGCAAATACAGTTTTAAGAAATAAGGGTATTTTAGTAAATGACAAACAGGTGGCGGAAAATATAACAAGTGACATTGATTTAATCGTTTATACTGCTGCTATAAGTGAGGATAATCCGGAACTAGTGGAGGCCAAAAAGCAAAATATTCCGTTAATGGAGCGCGGAGAATTTTTAGGAATTATTACGAGAATGTATAAAAATACGATAGGAATTGCCGGTACCCATGGTAAAACGACAACTACATCGATGATTTCGTGCATATTTTTAGAGGCTAATTTGGATCCTACTATTCAGGTAGGCAGTTATTTATCTAATATTAGCGGTAATTATAGAATTGGCCATAGTGAAAATTTTATTTTAGAATCATGTGAATATAAGGATAGTTTTTTGTATTTTAAAGAAAAAAGTGGGGTTGTTTTAAACATTGATACAGATCATTTAGATTACTTTAAAAATTTAGATAATATTAAGGCTTCCTTTTATAAGTATGTAAGTGGCTTAGATAAAGACGGTTTTTTAGTTTATAATGCTGATGATGAAAACTCAAAAGAATTAGTTAATCATACTAAGGCTAAAGGTGTTAGTTTTGGAATTTTAAATGATGCGGCATTTATGGCTGATAAAATTAGTTATGATGATGAAGGGTACGCTAGTTTTGAACTTTTATATAATAAAAAATTTTTAGCAAATATATCTTTATCAGTTCCAGGAAAACAAAATGTTTATGATGCACTGGCGGCGATTGCTCTTTCTTATTCTTATAATATAAAGATAAATGACATTGTAAATGGATTAAAAAATTATCATGGTGCGGCGAGAAGATTAGAGTTTAAAGGGTATTTTAAAGGCGCTAAAGTATATGATGATTATGGGCATCATCCGACAGAGGTAAAAGCAGTGGCTAACGCAGTAAGAAACAAAAAATATAATAAAAGTTTTGTTGTATTTGAACCTCATACTTATAGTAGGGTTATAAATCATAAAAGTGAATTTGCTGAAAGTTTAAAGAATTTTGATAAAATTATTGTAACTGATATATATGCCGCTAGAGAAAAGAATATAAATAATGTCACATCAAAAGATATAGTTATAGAGTTAGAAAAAATTGGTAAAGATGCATTATACATAAGTAGTTATGATGATATTATTGATTATTTAAAAGAAAATGTGGAGAAAGATGATATTATTGTTACTTTAGGGGCTGGAAATGTAACAAAATTAAGTGATTTACTCACAAAATTGGTAATTATTTGATAAAAATTAATAATGATGATACAATAATTGATAGGTGGTTTAGATGAAACAGAAAAAATTAAAAAATGGTGGATATGTAAATGAAGATACTAAAGAGATTAGAAATTTAATTATTATAACAGTAGTTGTTATTGCTCTTGCACTTGGTTTATATTTCTTAACTGATAAGGTATTAAGTAAAGATACGACTAGTGACACTAATGCTGACGTTGATTATACAACATGTTTAATAGGTAATATGTTTAATCGTCCTTATGATGAATATTATGTTTTTGCTTTTAGTAGTGAAGATGAAAATGCTAGTAAATATAGTTCTTTAATTTCTACATATGAAAAAAAAGATAAGGCTTTAAAAATTTATAAGATTGATTTAGATAATAATTTTAACAAAAGTGCAGTTAGTGATACATCAAATAAAAAGCCAACTAATGCTAGTGATGTTAAAATTAAAAATTCAGCTTTAATACATATTAAAAATGGTAAAGTTGTAAATTATTATGAGTCATCAAGTGATTATGAAAAAGTGTTAAGTTAACGCTTTTTTATTTGTTATTATTTCTTTTTGTGATAATATTATATTGAGATGATAATATGAAGAGTATAAAGGATAAAAAACCAACTTTTGAACTTTGGGAGGTACTAGTAATTACACTTGTGTCTTCAGTTATTATGGGTTTAAGTACGGGTTATGTAGCGTATCGTTCAAATAAAAATTATATTAATACAGGAAATGAATATATTAATGAATTAGTAAAATCATATAATAATATTACCGCAAATTATTATGATAATATAGATGAAAAGTCATTAGTAGATGCGGCTATAAATGGTATGCTTAATTACTTAGGAGATCCTTATACAACATATTTAGATAAAACTAATACAAATTCATTAACTGATGCATTAGCAGGTACTTACGAAGGGATTGGAATAGAGGTATCTAAAAATGAAAATAATGAAATTGAGGTTAAAACTGTATTTGATGATACACCTTCAAGTGAAGCCGGGCTTTTAGTAGGGGATGTTATTTTAAAAATTAATGAAGAGGATGTTACAACGAAAACAACTACTGATGCGGTCGCAATTATCAAATCTAGTAAATCAAGTAACATAAAGTTGCAAATTAAAAGAAATGAAGAAATTAAAGATATTGACGTTGTAAGAAAAGAACTTTATTTACCGGTTGTTTCTAGTGAATTATTAAATCAGAATGATAAAAATATTGGCTATATAGCGGTAGAAAAATTTTCGGAAACGGTTTTTGAACAATTTTCTAAAGAATTAAATAAGCTAGAAAAGAATTCATTGGATGGTTTAATTATTGATTTAAGAAATAATACAGGTGGTTTTCTTGTGGGAGCTACTAAAATGGCAGAATTGTTTTTAGAAAAAGGAAAAGTAATATACTCTTTACAATCAAAGCTAGATAATGAAGTAACTAAAGATGAGACTGATGAAAAAAGGGATTATAAGGTGTATATTTTAGTAAATAAGTCTTCGGCATCAGCTTCTGAAATTTTAGCGGCTGCTTTAAAGTATAGCTATGGTGCTAAACTAGTAGGGACAACGACTTATGGAAAAGGAAAAGTGCAAAAGACATCAAAACTTAGTGATGGTACGATGTATAAATATACATCTGCTAAATGGCTTACTCCTAATGGGGATTGTATAGATGGTATAGGTCTTAGCCCTGATTTAAATGTTGAATTATCTGAAGAATATGCAAATAATATGACGAAAGAAAATGATAATCAGTTGCAAATGGCTCTTTATGAAATTGTAAAATAAATAGAAGTATCGATTTTAAATAGATGAGATATTTCTTTTTTTATGTTTAAAATAATAGTAGTAAACATGGGAAGTTAATTGTTTTTTGATGGAAAGTGATTTTTAATGAGGCATTATTGATAATATGAATTTGGTTTTTCAATGAATTTAAAAAGTGATTAATAGATTAACTATGAATGGTTTATATGTGACTAATTAGAGTGGTTTATAATTTACATTTGTTTATAAATTTAGTACAATTAAGATGCAGGGGTGTGATTCGAATGAAAAAATTAAAAATTCAAAGTTATGATTTGGATATTACTTTAACACCATTTATTAATATTGTGGGAGTAATAGGTAGTGGAAAGACAATGTTACTTAGAACGTTAATAAATCAGGTTCATAGTAATGATGTGTATTTAGATGATAAAGCAGTGAGTGAGTATGATACGCTTTTTCTAAGAAAAAATGTGGCGGCAGTACTTAATAATTTTGAGTTTAAAACAAGTTATGTTAAAGAAGAGTTGTTATATTATCAGTTAAAAATTGATATAGATGAAAAACAAGCATATAAAAATATTACTAATTTTGTTAAATTTTTTGAGTTAGAAGATATTATTGAGTCTAAGATTGAAATGCTTTCTAAATATGAACAAGCATATTTAAAAATTTTATCTTTGCTAATTATAAAACCGCGTATTTTAGGTATTGATGATATGCTAACTTATTTAAATATTAATCAGAAATTAAAGATTATAAAGTTTGTTAAAAATAATAAGATTACGATTTTAAATTGCACAACTAATCCAGAAGAGTTACTATTTGGAACCGATATTATTATTTTGGATCATAAAAGAGTAGTAGCATATGAAAAGAGTGAAGTTATACTTTCAAGTAATAAATATTTGTCTAAAATTGGAATGAAGGAACCATTTATAGTGGAGTTGAGTGCAAATTTAAATTATTATGATTTACTTAGAAAAAAGTTTTTTGATATGAAAACGTTAGTAGGTGAATTATGGAAGTAATGTATTGTAATGATGTGTTAAATAATTATTTTGCTAATAAAAATATAACGGGTTTTATTGGGGAAATTAGTGACTTAGAAGCAATTGTTTCGGATATAAAGGTTAAACCGATAAAAGATAGTATGAAGGTTAAGAAAATAATTAAAAAGAATATTGATGATTTTAAGTTGCTGGGATTATCCGATGATATATTAAGTAGAAAGTATAAAGACTTAAGTTATGGTGAGCAAAAGTTAATGCGTTTAATTTATACTTGTGCAGAAAGACCTAGTATTGTGATATTGAATGATTTTGATTTAGGTTTTACTAGCAAGATGAAATCGAAAATTTCAAGATATATTAAAACTGTTAATGCTTCTTTTAATATTAATTTTATAATTGTTACGAATGATATTCTTTTTGTAAATAAAAATGCAAAACATATTATAATTTCTAAAGGAAAGATTATAAAATATCAAGGTGACATTATAACGGCGATTAAACAAAATTTAATTGCCAAACCACCTATAATTGAATTTATTGATATGGCTAATCAAAAAGGGGCAGATCTTGAGTATACGTTAGATAGTAAGGAATTATTAAAAGCTATCTATAGGAGTGTTTTTTAATGAGATATTTGGCTAGTGTTAGTTATGATGGCAGTAAATTTTATGGATTTCAAAAACTAAATAATCATAAAACAGTTCAGCAATGTTTGGAGCAAGCAATAAGTAAAATTAATAAAAAACCAGTGGCCGTAAAAGGTGCTGGACGTACCGATAGAGGGGTTCATGCACTGGGTCAAGGAATTAGTTTTGATTTAGATGTTAATGTTCCGGTTGATAGACTAAAGAAGGCGATTAATTCTTTATTAGATGATGCTATATATATTCGAGATATTAAAGAGGTAGATGATAATTTTCATGCAAGATTTAGTGCAAAAAAGAAAATTTATGAGTATGTCATTAATCTTGGTGAGTATGATGCGATAAGGAAAGATTATTTATATAATTATAATAGAAGTCTTGATGTAAAGGAAATGAAGAAAGCCGCGAAGAAATTAGAAGGCGCGCATTCGTTTAAGGCTTTTACATCGGGAGAGAGAGATAGTTATAATAGTATAATTTATAGTGTCAAAATAAAAAAAGAGAAAAATTTACTTATTATTACATTTGAAGGTAAATGTTTTTACCGATATATGGTAAGAAATATGGTTGGTGTTTTAATTGGTGAGGGAGCTAAAAAAATACCTGTGGATATTTTGGATGATATGTTTGAGGGAAAGAATGTTACTTATCAGACAGCGCCGGCGTGCGGACTATATTTAAGAGAAGTTTTTTATTAGAGGATTTTGAGAAACAGATAAAGTAGAATATTTAAATTATTAACTAGATAAACATTAAATTCTAAAGCAAGTATTTTTACTTGTTTTTTTGTGATTTGATTTATAGTTAAATGTTATTTAATTATTGTAAAAAGCGCAAAATTAAAAATGTTAATTATTTTGTTTAATTAAAATAATTAACTTTTTTTAAATAATTTTTATAAACAAATTTAATTTTTTTTAATCTGTGTTATAATGTTATAAATTATGATAGGAGTACTATTTATGAATGATTTACAAAAACAGGAAAAAACTATTTTGGAAGTTGTGGCTGATATTTATATATTTGCTATAATATTAATTTTTCCATTAATAGTTGATAAAACTGGTTTTTTTCACATACTAGAATGTAAATGGTATTCTTATGTAACAATAGCATCGACATATATTGGAGTAAACATTTTGGTAATTTTTTACTATTTACTATTCAAAAAAGTAAATTGCTTAAAAAAAATAAAGCTTACAAGTGTTCAGTGGTTAGCAATTATTTTTTTGATTGTAAATGTCGTGTCCTGCTTTATATCTCCATTTTTCGAAAAATATGACTTATTTATGGGTGTTGGCCGAGGTGAAGGCCTTATTGCTATGTCATTATATATACTATCGTTTTTATGCCTTTCCTTGTTTGCTAAATTTAAAAGAAAATATATAATATATTTTTCTATTTCTTCTATACTAGTAAATTTAGTTGCTGTTTTACAATATGTTGGGTTAAATCCTTTTAATATGTATCAAAAAGGTATAGGGACACATAATGTCAGTTTTATGGCAACAATTGGAAATATAGATTTTTTATCAGCATTATTGTGTATTTTATTAACTATATCATTTATTGCCTATATATTTTTAGAAGATAATAAAAAATGGGAAAAAGTATTACATATAATGTCAGTTTTATTAGGCTTTTTTATAATTGGTATAATTAATGTTCAAAGTGGTAAAGTAGCATTTTTGGGGACACTAGTTATAATTTTTCCTTTTATAATTTCTAATAATAAAAGATTGTCAAGATTTTTAATTATGATTTCTACAATCTTGATGTCTTATTGCATTAATGTAATTTTAAATCCTGAGTATCATTATGATTTACATAAATTAGGATTATATTTTCAGTTTAATTATATTGTAATATTATTTTTTATTGTATGTATAGTTTTGTTATATTTGGCGCATGTTCTTAATAAACTAAAATATGATTGTTCTAATAATAAAAAGATAATTAAATATTTTTATTTAGGTATATTTGGTTGTGGAGTATTCGCATTATTAATTTTATATTTAGTTAATTTTAAAAGTGGAATTTTATATGAGATTCATGAATTACTACATGGTAATTTTGATGATAAGTTTGGAACTTATCGTGTGTTTTTGTGGAAAAGAACATTATCGTTAATATCTGAATATCCTATATTTGGTTCTGGTCCTGATACTTTTGCGGTTAGATTTATGGCTAAATATACTTCTGATATTGTGACAATTGGTCCTTTAACTATAAATGATACGGCGGCAAATGTTTATTTAACGATGATTATTAACATTGGAATAGTTGGGTTATTAGTGTATTTAACATTTATATTTTTTCAAATAAAAAGTGGAATTAAAAATATGAATAATTATTCGGCAATTTTATTAATTGGAATAATCTGTTATTTAATTCAAGATTTTTTCAATTTGTCTATAGTTATAGTAACGCCAATATTTTGGTTATTAATGGCACTTCATCATAGTAGTGTTCATATTACGGAATGATTATATTATTGCATATTTTGTCGAAATAATGTATTATTAATTTGATAATATAGGAGTGTGGAGTTTTATGGAAGAATTTAAAAGTAAGGTTATTAAGCTTGCTATAAGTGGTGTTATGATATTTGCAATTGGAATATTTGTGGGGTATCAATTAAATTATGGCACTCTTGCATCAATACAAGGTTATTTATTTAATGCTGCTGGGGAGGCTACTGATGCGAATGCAACTGATTCGAATGCAACTGACAGTAATGCAACGGATGCCAACGCAACAGATGCTAATGCAACAAACAGTAATGCAACAGATGCTAATGCGACGGATGCTAATGCTAGTATAACGGATAATATAATTTTTTTACATAGTTTTAAATTAGAAAGAAATTCGGTAAAACCGGGTGAAAAAATATTTGTAGAAATCGATACCAGTGGTGCTTGTAATACAGGGGCATCTGTAGTATTTAAAAATCCAAATGGTGTAACATTTACAGTTCAAGTCCAAGATATTACTGGTAGTTCATATTTTACAATACCAAAATCTGCTCTTGCTTCTACATATGTTGTTAGTGATGTTTTATTGGTTGGATTAAATAGTGATAATACAACTTTTACTAAACAGTATAGTTTAACAGGATCTAATGTTTTTAATTTTAATAGTTTTTTAACAGTAACTGCAAAAGATAAAAATGATGTAGGTAACAATAATTCCGGAAACAGCAATTCCGGAAACAACAATTCAGGAAACAACAATTCCGGAAACAACAATTCAGGAAGCAACAATTCCGGAAGCAATAATTCCGGAAACAATAATACTGGAAATAACAATTCAGAGAATAATAACAAAGAAAACAATAATTCTGGAAATAATAATGATATACAAACTGTTTCTAAAGTTACTTTAAACAGTATTACGTTAGATAATTCAACTGCCAAAGTAAATGAAAAGGTATATATCAATATTAAAACTAGTGAAAAATTAAATAGTTTAAAGTTAGTATTTAGTTCTACCGACGGAACAACCTTTACAGTTTATGGTAAAGATTTATCTTCATCAAAACCTTATATCGAAATTCCATCATCTACTATTAGTGGTACATATTCATTAGTTAGTGCAATTATATCTACATTAGATAGCTCAACTATCTATAGTAAAACTGGTGAAAAAGGAATAGAAAAATTTAATTTTAATATTACTATAAAAATAAGCGATGGCGCAGAAAATGTTTATATATATAATAATGAAGATATTAATTCAGAAATACTAGCTAAATTATATAGTGCCCCAAGTGGTAGTGAATTTACAGTAAATGCTGATTCAAATACATTAATTAATAGCGAACTATTTAATGTAATTAAAGGAAAAAACAAAAAATTAATTGTTAATTATAAAGATAATCAAATTATATTTAACGGTAAAGATATAGATAATTCAAAAACTATAGATATTAGCATGACTGTAGAAAATATTATAAATAATGAAAATATCAGTAAATTAGTGTCAAAAGGTATTCTTGTTAATTTTCCGGATAATGGGAATTTACCTGGTAAAGCATTAATAAGGGTTAAAGCAACAGATGAAGTGATGCAAATACTAAAAAATAAAGTATATGTTTATGTTTATAATAATTCATCAAATAATTTTAGTGTAATTGATACAAATGTTAAAAAATCTTCCGATAATTATTATGAATTTACAATAACTCATAATTCTGATTATATTATTGTAAATGAAAAATTAGAAAGTAAATTAGTTGTAAGTAAAAGTAGTGAAAATGTGGTTAATTTCCAAAAGGGTAATAAAACTTTACTTATGTTAATTGCTATTGGTGGAGCAATTATTATTGCTGCTGTTATTGTGATAATTGTTTTAAAGAAAAAACAAAACATTGCGGGTGGAAAAAATAAATAAAACATGTAATTAGAAATATATTAAAAAAGAGCTTGGGCTCTTTTTTAGTTATATAAATTTAGATTCAATTTAAATTGAAGAGTTTTTAATACTAGCTTGCTGATTAATTCTTCGGTTATTTTGTCTTCTATTACAGCATTATATATTTCTTCGTATGCATCTATATAGTCTGTAACTATAATTACATTGTTTCCGGCTAAAACTGAATCTATATATGGAGTGTTAGTATTATATTTTTTTATTGCACCCATGGACATATCGTCAGTAATTATAATTCCATTAAAATTTAATTCATTTCTTAAAATATTATGGATATTTCTAGAAAGAGTTGCTGGTTTATTATCTATACTAGTTATAATATTATGAGATACCATAATAGCATTTGCACCATTTTTTATACCAACTTTAAATGGCAAGAAATCATTATTTTTAATTATTTTGTAAGGTCTATTGTCGATTGCTAGACCTTTATGTGTATCTAGATTATTAGAGTAACCTGGAAAATGCTTTAACACATAAGAAACGTCATTACTTTGGGTTTTTAAAACTGTTTTAATATACTTAGCAGTTTCATTTTTATTTTTTCCAAAACTTCTTTCATAAATAAATGAAGTAGGATCAGTGGAAATATCAGCAACTGGTGCTAAATTCATATTAATTCCTAGTTCTTTTAATAAATTCATTTTAATAATAGAATCTTCTCTAATTTTTTCAAAACCGCCTTTTTTGTATAATTCTTGTGGTGATAAAAATGGATCTTTTACAATATTTTTATTAGTACTAAGCCTTGAAACTGTTCCACCTTCTTCATCTATAGCAATAAACATAGGTATATTAGCGGTTTCTTGAAATAAACTAATTTCATTAATTAATTCTTCTTTTGTTTTATTCTTTATATCTCTTTGAAATAATATATATCCAGCTGGATTATATTTTTTTATAGTATCAATTTTATCTATTTTTGGTGTTCTTATTAGTAAAAGTTGTCCTATTTTTTCTTTTAGGGTCATACTGTTTAATAGTTTTAGTGCTTTATTATCTATATCAACGGTTATATTTTCTTTATTAATTTGCTTAATATTTATTTTTTGAATGGATTTTGAGTCATCTAATTTTTTGTTATACGTTATTTTTATATTATCACCTATATCAAAAATAGTTTTATAATTAAATTTATATATACTATCATTTTCAGTAATTATTTCTAAATAGTTAGAATTATTATTTATAATTGTTCCGGTTAAAGTTTTAGATTTATAAAATTCTAAAATATGTAGTAATACAAAAATAGTGACTATAAATATTGTAATTATCAAAATTGTTATTATTAAATTATTATTTTTTTTCACAGTACGCAATTATATATCCCTTCACATCATTTATAAATCCTACTTTTACATTTTTATCACTACAATATACTTTGTCATTTTTTATAATGAATTCTATTTCTAAAATGTGATTAAGATTGGTTCCTAACATTTTAAAATATGCTTCTTTCAAAGTATATATTTTAAAAATTCTTTCTTCTATGTTTTCGTCTGATGACAATATATATTTTTTTTCTTTTGAAGTGGCAAACAGATTAATAACTTTTAAAGATGTTTTTCGCACTTTTTCAATATCAATGCCAATTTCTTTATTTGAAATTGTGGTAATAACGTAATCGAAAGAGTGACTAATATTAAAAAATAATTCGCTGTTTTTTAAATAAGGCTTTCCATATTTATTATTAAAATACTTTATGTTTTGGTAGGATATATTTTGGGAAGCTAACAAATTATTAAGAAGTATTTCGGCTACTAATGTTCTAGTTTTAGTTTCATAATTTTTGTATTTATCTATTTGCATTCTTTTTTGTTTAGGAATTCTTAAATAAAAATCATTTAAGTCTTCTTTATTAAATTCTTTTATATTTTTAACAATGTATTTCAAATTATACACCTACCATTATAATTATATCTAAATTTATTGATTGTTACAATTTATTATAAGTAAAAGTCCAAAGACTTTGATAATTAAAACTAAAATTATGTTTTTTGGTTATTGTTATGTTATAATATTTTTGAGGATGTAACATCTTTAGAAATGTGAGTAGTGAAGTATTATGGGAAGAAAACTTTTTTGTGATATAAGTCCAACAACGTATAAAATTTCAGTAAAAAAAGAAATTTTAGTAAGGCATATTAAGGATGTAATTAGTAAAGAAAAGATTGCTAAAACTCATTCTGATAAAGAATTACCTAATATCGTAAAAAGTCATAGTTCAATTTTAATTAGGAAATTAGCCGGAGTAGATTTAAAATTACAGGAAAATAAAGTTACAAATATAATGCTTGCTTGTAATAAAATAAATGGGATAATTATACATCCGGGAGAGACTTTTTCTTATTGGAGCACAGTTGGCCCTGCTAAAAAGGAATATGGTTATAAAAAAGGTTTAGTAATTGGTAGGAATGGTATGACTTCTGGATATGGTGGTGGATTATGTCAAATGGCTAATATGATACACTGGTTAGTTTTAAATAGTCCATTAGAAGTTACAGAATTGCATCATCATTCAGATGCACTATTTCCAGATGAAAGAAGAAGAGTTCCTTTTGGAACAGGAACTTCAGTTTGCTATAATAATCTTGATTATAGATTTAAAAATAATACTGATCAAGATGTTCAAATTCTTGTATGGTGTGAAAATGGGGAATTGTGTGGAGAATTAAGAAGTGAAAGAGAATTTCCGTGTCGTTATAAATTGATAGAAGAGAACCATCACTTTAAAAAAGAAGGCGATGAATATTATAGAATATCACAAGTTTATAGAATTGTAATTGATAGACTTACAAATGAAGAATTATATAAAGAATTGATACTTGATAATCATTCTGCTGTGATGTATGATTATTCATTAATTCCAAAGGATCAAATAAGAGATGATAATGATGATAAACAAGATAAAAAAAGTAGTAAAATTAAATCAAAATAAAATTGCCTATAAGGTTAATGATGAGTGTTTAACTTATGAAGAGTTGTGGAGTTGTGCATGTAAGTATGCACAACTTTTAAAAAAACAAGGTACTTCTCCAGTAATTATTTATGGTCATAAAAATCCTAGTGTGATTGTTTCAATACTAGCTTGTATTATTGCAAATAGAACTTATGTGCCGGTAGGTCCTTGCACACCTTTATTTAGAGTTCAGCAAATAATAGATATAACACACTCTACATTAGTTTTAAGTGATAATAAAATTTTGCTTGAAAAAGCAGACTGTTTAAGTTTAAAAGAATTGGAGCAGTTTAATAATTTTAATATTAAAGAAAATCATAATGATATTGTGTATATAATATTTACATCAGGAACTACAGGAATTCCAAAAGGCGTTCCTATTTCTAAAAAGAATTTAAATAATTTTATTGAATGGCTATCTTCACTTAAACCACTTTGTGATTATAAGGATATAAATGTGTTAAATATGGCAAGTTTTAGTTTTGATTTAAGTGTTGCTGATTTGTATTATTCACTATGTAATGGGCACACACTAATTGCATATGATGGCGATATTCAAAATGATTATGAAGAATTATTTAATATAATTAAGGATGTGGATGTTGCAGTAATGACACCAACATTTATGAAGTTGTGTTTGTTAAATGAAGAATTTAATTTTCAAAAGTATCCAAAATTTAAATGCGTTTATTTTTGTGGCGAACAATTAGAAGTTAAAACAGTAAAGAAATTATATACAGCGTTTCCGGATTTAAAAATCATTAATGCTTATGGTCCTACCGAGGCAACGTCTGCTGTTAGTGCAATTTTAATTACAAAAGAAATGCTTGATAACTCAAGTTTACTTCCAGTTGGAGATATGAAGACATGCGCGACAGATATTGAAATAATAAATGATGAAATAATTTTAAAGGGCGACAGTGTTTTTAGTGGATATTTAAATAATTTTACTGGGGGATATTATAAAGAAAATAATGTTAATTGTTATAAAACGGGAGATATCGGATTTATTTTGAACGACAAATTATATTGTAAAGGCAGAAAAGATAATCAGATTAAATTTAAGGGATATCGTATTGAATTAAATGATATTGAATATAATATTAATTTAATTAATGGTGTTAAGGAATGCGCTGTAGTGGCAAAGTATAATGAAAATTCAGTTGTTAAAACGATTAAAGCATTTGTAGTAAAAGAAAATGATATTGATGTTAATTACATAAAATCCGAATTAGAAAAGTATATACCTATATATATGATACCAAAAACAATTAAGATAATTGATAAACTACCAATGAATCAGAATGGTAAGATAGATAGAAAGGCATTAAGCGATTTATGATTGATAAGATAAATATACCGAAATTATTATATGAAATTTGCGAAGACGAAGCCGTTTTTGAAAAAGATATTGATTTAATTGAAAGTGGATTATTAGATTCTTTTGCGTTTATTGAACTGTTTTCAAGGCTAGAAGACTATGGAATTGTTATTCAGCCGACAAGAATTGATAGGTCTCAATTAAGAACTGTTGAAGGAATAGAAAAGTTAGTAAAAGATTATTTAAATAAAAAATAGGGGCTATTGTTTTGCAGTTAATATCGGAAATTTGTATAAGGATATATTTAATAAGATTTAGATATATCTTTTTCTTTTAGCGAAAATGTTTTATGAATAGAGGATAGTTTTTTTATTTTTTGATATGCTAATAAGTATATAACTATAATATATATTATGAAAATTGAATACATTATAAAGTTCTTTTTTACTAAAAATAAATTATAAACTAGGTGAAGATATGTGGGAATAATAAAACTTAAAAGTTTGTATTTTTTTGATTGTTTAAGTTTACTACTTAATGCTGCGTTTTTAGAAATACCTAAATAATATCCCATAAATATGCCAAATACTGCATGGCTAGGAACTGATATTAACCCTCTCATGATAATTGGAATAATTCCATATGTACTAAAAGTAAAGCCGTAAATAATATTTTCTAGTGTAGCAAAACCCATAGCAACAAAAGTACAGTAAACTATTGGATCATATAAGTGATTAAAATTCTTGTTATTCCATATCGTATAGCTGATTATCCATTTAGATCCTTCTTCTATTACTACAATTGAAAATAAAACTTTAAATATAATTTGAAAAATATTCATGTCCGTATAAGCAAAGTTTAGGAAATAAATATATTGTTTAGATAAAATAGATAAAAAAATGGAAATTGTGCATGCTATTATACCACCAAGAAATAATAGAATTAGTAAATAAATAGGTTCTTTTTCAACTTTGTCTTTAATGTATATATACCATAAAAGTAATAAACTAGGAATTATACATAATGAAATTATAACAGCATTATCCATAGTTAAATCACCTACTTTAATATATTTATTATAACACGTATGATGTTGAACATATAGATATCAAGCATAAAAATTTGATTTCTTTATGTTTTAATGTGTTTTTTCAGAGATTATAAAATAAAACAATTTTCTAAACATAATTTAAGTTTTGTTATTGCTCAAGAAAAAAGGTTATTGCTTTTGCATTTTATAATTTGGTAATGATATAATATATTTAACAAATTATAAGGATAATGAATGAAAAAATTTGCGAAGGAAGGATTATGATATGGAATATTTAGATATTTATGATGAAAGTGGAAATTTTTTAGGTAAAGAAGAGAGAAATGTCGTACATGAAAAGGGGTTATGGCATAAAACTGTTCATTGCTGGCTTTATACTAGTGATGGTTATGTTTTTTTTCAAAGACGCACGGATACTCACACATTATATACGACTGCTTCTGGGCATTTAAAGGCTGGTGAAACTATTAGTGAAGGCTTTCACCGAGAAATAAAAGAAGAAATTGGTTGTTCTATTGATGCATCGGATGCTAAATTTATTAAGATGGAACCATTTAAAATGGATAAAATCAAAAATGGCAAACCTTTTATTGATAGGGCTTTTGCAAATGTTTATATGGATTTATATGATGGTGATTTTAAAGATTTTGATTTTGATGAAAAGGAAGTTTTAGAACTTGTTTTAGTTCCGTTAAAAGAAACCTTAACAATGTTTAAGAAAAATGAGGGCTCAGTATTAGGCAAAATAGTGACTTCAGATTATAAAGTTATAGATAGAGAAATATTCTTGAATGAGTTTTTAGTTAATGAGGGCGAAACTTATTATGGTAAGTATGGTTATGTTTTAGAGGCTATAATAAAGAATTTGCATTTATAAAGTAATGTATTATTAAAAGCTTATTTTGAATTTAGTATTAAATATAAAATAAATTACTATATTCATTTTTATAATTTATATGTTATGAATTTATTGATATGAATTATAATTTTGTTAGGCATATAGGATTGAGTTAAGGCAGAAAATAAATTCTGCTTTTTCTAATTCGGATTTATACCTTGTTTTGTGTCATAATAAAAAGTCAATAGATTATATGTAATTTAAAGATAATTACAGTTTAATGTTTTTTTTTTGAAATGAACAATGTTTTAATTTTTACATATTATATTTTAGGTGATAGTATGGCTTTAAAAGGTGTTGTTCTTGATAGTGGACATGGAGGCAGCGATGTTGGTGCTTCTGGTAATGGAATTATCGAAAAAGATTTAACTTTAAAAATTAGTAAATATATGTATGATAGACTTAAAGCGCTAGGAATACCAGTTAAAATGACTAGAGATAGTGATATTACGTTAGATCCAAAAGATCGCGTACGTGTAGTACAAGATCAGTTTGGAAATGGAAGTGATGTGGTTGTAGTTAGCAATCACATAAATGCGGGAGGTGCCGAAGGTGCGGAAGTAATTTATGCACTTAGAAATAATAGCCGATTGGCTTCTAAAATACTAGATGAGTTAGAAAAATCTGGACAGGTTGTAAGAAAGTATTATCAAAGAAGGTTACCTTCTGACACTTCAAAGGATTATTATTATATTATCCGTGATACTCCTAATAATCAAACCGTTATTGTAGAATATGGATTTTTAGATAATACGACGGATGCTCAAAAACTAAAAAATAATTATGAAAAGTATGCGGAAGCAGTAGTAAAAGCAATTGCTGAGTATGGTGGATATAAGTATACGCCAGTTGCTGGAAGTGATTATTATGTTGTAAAAAAGGGTGATAGTTTGTGGAGTATTGCTAGAACTTATGGACTTACTGTGGAAAAGTTAAAGAGTTTAAATAATCTATCTAGTAATACTTTAAATATTGGTGATGTACTTTTGATAAAATCAGATTCTACAAATTCTAATGATGAAGTTGACGGATATGAATATTATACAGTTGTAAAGGGAGATTCACTTTATAGCATTGCTAGAAAATATAATTTGACTGTTGATGAGTTAAAGAGTATGAATAATTTAAGTTCTAATACGTTGTCAATTGGGCAAAAATTAATTATAGGTAAAACTACTTATTCAAATGTATATACAGTAAAAAAGGGTGATACTTTGTATTCAATTGCTAGGAATTATAACACAACTGTAGATGAAATAAAAAAGGCTAATAATTTAAGCTCTAATTCTTTAAGTATTGGGCAAGAGTTAGTTATTCCTACTAAAAGTGAAAATCAAACGGTAAGCACGCAAACTTATACGGTAAAAAAAGGTGATACTTTATATAATATTGCTAAGAATTTTAATACGACAGTAACCGATATTAAAAAATTAAATAATTTAAATTCTAACATTTTGTCAGTTGGTCAGAAATTGATTATACCGAGCTAATATTTAAATCATAATTCTTTAATAACTTAAAACTTTGTGCTATTATATTAGGAGAAAGGATGATAGTTATTTATGGATATGTATGATGTTGATTATTATGTAAATACTGCTTCTAATAAAATTTCTTTTACGTTAGTATGGTCTATAATTAGTGTGGTTGTTGCTATAGTTGGTGGTATTGCATTATACTATACGGTATTTAGTAAAAAGAATAAGGATAAGTATAAAGGATTTATGAAAGGATTATATGATTTTGTTAATTTCAAATTTTTTATAATTGATGATTTATTTAGAATCCTTTATTTAATTAGTGCAATTATGATAACATTATTTTCATTTACTTATCTTGGATCATGGAAATTTGTAACGACATTAATATTAGGAAATTTAGGTCTTAGAATTGTATATGAGTTAATGCTATTATTTAATGAATTATGTATTAATGTTAGAGAAATTAATAAGAAAATAAAAAAATGAATTACATTATTTGTAGTTCATTTTTTAATCGTCTTCTCTAGGACCAATTAAATTTTCAATTGGTTCATCAATAAGTTCTTCTTCGGTAGGTACTTTACTTTCGTTAGGTTTTGGATCAACTATATTTTTACAAACGGTTACATTTAAAGTGGTTATATTAGTTGTAATTGTTCCTGCATGAACGCTTTGTTCTAGGATACTATCATTAATGCAACTATTACTTTCATTATAACTTTTTGTTAGTGTAATACTTCTTGTTTTTATCCAATCTTCAACATAAGATATATTCGTACCTACAAAATTAGGTAGACCTTCATTTTTACGGACGCTCGAATATTTTTTGCCGATTACAGGTATTTCATATGGTTTATTAATGGAGAAAGTGAATTCTTTAATCATTTGAGGTTTTTGAATTTCTAAGTTTTCTTTCATAGCAGTTACAATTTCATTTAAACTTTCTTCATAATATTGATATGTATAAGCATTATATCCGTTTAAATAATAAGTTGCGTCATATCCAGTTAAATAAGTTTTTTGAATATTTATAAATTTATTATCTGAGAAATTACTATTTAGTAAAATATTTTTTCCGACATTATAGAAATTTAAAATTTCTTTATTTGACATATTAGTATCAATATTATTAGATACAGCATTTAATACTTTATAAAAGGTATTAATGTTTCTTATGGTTTTGGCTTTATTTGCAATAGCGGTTACAACAGCTTGTTGATGCTCGATTCTTTTGAAATCACTTAAAGCCCATTGGTGACGATTTCTTGAATAGGCAAGGGCTTGTTCACCATTTAAGGTAACATTTTTGCCTGGTGTAATATAAACTATGTTATCGCCAAATTCACGATTAGAATTTTGCTCACAAACAAGTCCTTTACAGTCAACACTTAGATTCTTTTTAAAGTCTGGTTCATCTATATCTAAAGTTATACCATCTAATGCTTCAACTAATGCAACTACACCTTTAAAGTTAATCTTTACAAAATAATCAATATTAATGCTTGTCAAATTTTGTATAGTATCAATCATACATTTAGTTCCATAACCGGCGGCTGAATTTATTTTAAAACTTTTGTTATTATTACATGCTATTGGGACATAAGTATCTCTTGGAATGCTAAAGACAGTGGCATTTAAAGTTTTAGGATTAAAAGTTATTAACATTATAGAGTCACCATTAAAAGCAGCGTTGTTACTTAAGCCGTCATACTCAGAGTCTACACCTAATAATAATACTGTAAATGGTTCAGTTACGCTTTTACCAGTGGAAATTACTGTATCTTGGTTATCCAACTTTTTACTATAACTATCAATTACCTTTGTTTCTGCTTCAATATTTTCAAATTTTTCAATATTGCGATATTTTAGAACGTAGTTTGATGTTATAAAAGCACCCTCTATTTCACCATCATATAAGGCTTTTAATAATAATTCATTGTTTTCATAATTAGTTATTTTGTATTTTTTATTGTTACTTGCAATATATTCTTGAGGTAATATGTACCCTTCAACATCTTCTTCATTTTTTAATATACCTACTGTTTTTATATCTATATCCTTATTTAACGTAATTAAATCAGTTGTATAAATTATTTTATCTTTGCTTAAATCATCAACAATATTATAGGTTTTATCTATGTAATAAGATATTAATAAGTTAATAGCAGCAAAAATAAAGGTTACAATGCAAATTACAATGGCTTTAACATTCTTTTTAGATATTAATAAGACCAGAGACAGTATTAAAAAAATGACAAAATAGATTATTAAAGTAATGATAACAAATACTCTAAGTAAGGTTTCAATACCAGTTAATAATAAAATATTATATATTAATAAACTTAAACTTGCTAAGTATATAATAGTTGTAATTATAAAAATTAGTTTATAACCCAATTTTACTTTCTTGAGTTTTTTAAATAGGTTGGAAAATTTTCTTTTTTTATTCATGCTAAGCACCCTATTATTGATTATACACTATAATTGATATTTTATAAATAAAAAATTAAAAGATGCACTTATGAAAGCACATCTCATTTCTTACCTTTAAAATAATCTGACTTTATAACAGCATCATTTAAAAGCATTTTCTTTTTAACAATTAAATTATATTTATTTAATACTTTTTGTTTCATTTTTTGACCACTTTGATATTCTCCATTAGCAACATAAGTTTTGCCATTATACCATGAACCATCAGGGAAGAAGACAAGTGGATCATAATTTTTACTTAGAATGTCACGGCCAATATAGTTATTTTGATTATATTCAATACCGAATAAGTTTAAAACAGTTGGTAAGATATCTAATTGAGAATTAACTTGTTTAATATTTTTAACAACTTTACCATTATTATAAATAATGAATGGAGTGTGGTTTATTAAATTGTTACTAGTTTCTTTATATTTGTTTAAAATTTCTTTATCTTCGATAGTATAGTCATAATGATCTGCATAAATAACTAATACAGTATCATCTAACATATTTTTTTCTTTTAATTTTTCTAATAATAATTTAATTAAATCATCGGTTTCTTTAGCTTGTAATTTTAAACAATCAAATTCTGATAATCCAACTTCATCAGTAAGCATTTTACAGGTTCCTTTAGATGTTTTATAAGGCATGTGAGCTGAGTATGTAATAATGTAAGAAACACTTGGCTGACTATTATTTAATATCATGTTTGCAAAAGTTTCATTTTTGATTAGCTCGGTATCTAACCAGAATTCATTATTATGATAGATATCTAAGTCTTTTAGTCCATTATAGGAATCGTATCCGAAGGCTTTATAATTTACGCCTCTAGAGTAATATTCTTTACTATTCATATGGAAAGCATTAACGGTATAACCAAGATTTTTAAATAGATTAGGTAGTGAGTATGAGTAAGTGTTACGGCTAAAGGTATAAGCACTTTGATTATAGTTATAAGCACTTGAGTAACCGGTATTCACCATAAATTCGGAGTTAAATGTTGAACCACCACCTGATGTAAATGAATAATGGTTGGTAAAATTTAGAGAATTTTTAGATAATTTATAGAATGTAGG
The DNA here is from genome assembly GCA_934098485.1 of uncultured Bacilli bacterium. Classification (GTDB taxonomy): domain Bacteria; phylum Bacillota_I; class Bacilli_A; order RF39; family UBA660; genus CAG-533. Next base: position 168,393 of record CAKOOH010000001.1, read on the forward strand.
CATAATGTCTTTATCAAGTAAGAATTCGTCAATACTTTCTAATTGTAATAAGATTAAATTTTTTCCTTTAAAAATACCAGTATAATTATTTGTTTCACTAGGAATGTTTTCTTTGAAGTTTTCATCAAGAACTTCTTTTTCTGCATCTGATAAAGTGTTATTATCTTTGATAAAATTTATATAGAAGTTTCTAACGTTGTATTCAAACATACCAGAAACCATCATGCTTTTATTGTTGTCATTAAAGTTTTCATAAATTCTTCGGGAGTTGCGCCAGTCATCCCATTCAACTTCAGCATTTTTAGTACCATATAAGTTGGGCATTAAAAATCTAATAATTAAGAAAGATAAAATTATAATTCCGGCTTTTTTGTAATTTGTTTTTTTACTAAATTCGGCTTTTTTAAGTCCTTTAATATTTAGATATATACTTAAAATAAATACAATTACAACCCAGTATTTAATATTTAAAAGGACAGTGTCATAATATTCGGTTCCTTCACCAGCAACGGCCATAACGCTGTAATCAAAGAACATGTTAAAGTATGAAAAGTATACTGCATGAACTAAGAACATAACTAGAGAAAAGATATAGAATATTAAGTATACGATTTTACCGGCTGTTTTATTTAGTGATTTTACCAAAATTAAAATAAACGATAACCATAAAATACTAAATAAATTAGGCATAGGCATAAACCAGAAGTAAAAACCAACTTTATGATTATAGAATAGTCTTAAGGCTAAATCTAATACATATAATGATAAGAATAAAAAGATGTAATACTTATTTTCTTTGGTAAATTTTTTGATAATGGTTTTTAATTTAAGAAAATTCTCTTTGACAAAACTACTTATTTTATTACTAATACGTTTAATTTGTTTTGTAAATTTTTGATAAATGATAATTGATATTAATATTACTAAACCAACTAAAGACGCAATTTTAGCCACTTTTAAAAATGGAGTATGATAGACAATTTCTATTTTATGGGTTCCTTCAGTTATTGCAAATCCTAAGAAAGCATTATCTACTTTAACGGTGTCGACACGGTTATCATCAATATATACTTTAAATCCTCTTTTTTCGTAAGGAATGGTAAGTTTAACATAACCATCTTCTCTTACATTAACTGTTCCTGTAAGATAATTGGTTTTCTTAACTTCATCAAAAACTATTTCATCAACGCTATTTTTAATATTTTTTATTTGGTTATAATTAATTGTATATAATTCAATATCACTTATATCAAATGATCCTTTAGAAAATGTAATATTTAATTCAGAAATAGTATTATTTGATGATAGAACATATTCAAAAGTATTGTTATTGTTGTGATATTTCCAGTTGGAACAAGAAAGTGCATTAGTTACGCCATTTATAGTTATGTTACTACTACATGCAAAACCATCTTTTTGTTTATTCATTTTAAATTTTATGATAAATATTTCATTATTAATTGGTGTATTAAGTTTAATTTTTACGTTATTATCACTATTTGTTTCGATAATATAATGCCCATTTTCTTCATTATAAGTAATATTATTTAATTCGGTAATTTCATAAGCACTTTTATAATTTTTAACATTACCTTTTTTATAGACATCATTAACGCTTCGATCAACAATAACGTAATTTAAAAGGGCATCAATAGTTTCAGGATAAGATAAAGTTTTAAACTCTCTTAAACTCATAATTTTACTACTGCTATAACCAACAGGTAATACATCATCGTTTATATAAAGGCTTTTGCCGTTTTCTTCAGTAACTTTGGTATAACCAATCGGAGCATCTTTACTAGTTATTAAATATTTTGCTCCGATATAATAGTCATATAGAATGTTTTGTGCTTCTGTAATGGTAGTATTATCTCGGTTTAAAACTTCATTTTGAAAGATATTGCGGACAAAGTTCATATAATTTTTGTTTGAGTAAGATGAGTATATAGAGGATTTTAAATTGTCAATATTATAAACTTTGTTAGAATTACTTAAAATATTATCTTCAATCGTAGTACGATATAAATTATTGTCAACTATTTCTTCAGTTAGTTTATAGTAACTTTCATTATTTATATCCTTTATAGTGGTAAATTTAGCATAACTTTCATTTAAAGATGTACCAATAAGAGAACCAATTAAAACTAAATACATTGGGATGTAAATAATATATGTTTTTTTCTTTTTTGTTAATAAGTATAAAGATATTAACATTAATGTGCTATCTAAGATAATAAGAGGAAGACTATAACTTGTGATCGCAATAAAGATAAGAAAAATACTTACGAGTATTGTTATACTTATTAATTTATGATAATTAACTTTTTGATTTTCGACGTTTTTAAAAAACTCACTTATTTGTAAAATCATTAAAGGTAAGAAAGGAATAAAGCATTTTCCGTCTATGTACATAAATCCGTTTAAAACATAACTACATAAAGGTATTAAGATATATAAAGATGAAATAACAGCTAAAAAGTAAAAGCCTTTCTTTTTATTAATAATTTCCCAAATTATGGTAATGATATAAATCATAGTGATGCCCCAAGAATAGTAAGAAAAATAGAATGTTTTATCATATCCGATTTTAGGGTTAAATAAATCAATAAGACTATAATTTATAGCATTACTTGTTGATGATCTTCCAACAAAAAGAGCGTATACAGTAGGTATTAAGATTATACTAGCCATAAGGATTGCTATGGATACATATCCGACAATTTTAAATAATTGATTTCTATTATAATTGTTATTTTTTAATAATTTATATAGAGTATAAATTCCGATAGTAATAATGCCAGAAACACTGAAATAATAACTGGTCATGATCATTAAAAAGGTACAAATGATAAGAGGTACAGGTTTTTTCTTTTCAAAATAATAGTCGACACTCATCAAAGCACCAATCATAAATGGCATATAAATGACAAACATTAGATGACGATGAAAATGGTAAAAAAAGGTACTGTTAAGTAATAATATTGCAGTGCTTAAAAAAGCAATTTTACTATTATACTTATTATTAATCCATTTATAAAACATAAATAAAGAAACTAAAAGACTAATTATACTAATACTAGGAATGTAAATGTACATAGGGACAAAGGGAAGAAAGTATGAAAGTAAAATTAGTGGGCTTAATAAGCCATAATAAGAAAAATAATATATATTTTGACCTAAACCTAGATTTAAGGCAAACTCAGGAATTATTTTTCCCGTTTTATAAAAGAGCATTCTAAAATATTCCGGAATAGTGATGTACTGATTTAACCAATCAACGTTTGATCCGAAGATATAACCTTTAAAAGATAAAATTCCGATAAAAATCGCCACTATAATTAAAAATATACTTAAATATAAATAATCTTTTTTTTCTAATTTCTTCATTTTTACTACCTCTCAATTAGCCTAGATTATATCATTTTTATGGGATAATCGCAACTTTACCGATGTTGGTACAAGTGCTCTTTCTTTTCAAAAATTAATTCATATAATAATATAGGTGATAATATGGACAATCAAATTGTATTAATCGTTGGTATTGTAGTTTCTTTAATATCAATAGTAACGCCTATTATAAAGCTTAATACTACTATTAATAAGCTTAATTTTGCGGTAAGTTGCCTTAAAAAAACAATGGATGAAACAGTAAAAAAATTAAATAATCAAGAAAAAACGATAATTTTATTAGAAAACAAATTGGAAAGAAGTGATAAAAATGGAAATAACAATAACTAGTATTATATCGTTTGTTACATTAGTAATTGGATTTATAAGTAAAAAATTAAAAATTGTTAATAAAAAATATATTCCATATCAAAATATTCTTATTGGAATTGTATCGGGATTTATTATTTATATGACAGGACTTGACGAAAATATTTATAAAGCAGTAATTAGTGCTTTAATTGCTTCTTTAAGTGCTGGTGGTATTTATGATGCCTTACCAAATATAAAAAAAGAGGATAATAAGGAAATGGAAAATTAAAAATTTTAAGATATAAAAAAATCTACAATATGAAAAATTAAAGAAAAAGAAAATTTTAAATAGTTTATTATTTTGCTAATAATTGGTATAATGGTTATAGATATTGAGGGATGACTGTGAAAAAAGTAAAAAAAATACTATTAATTATAATACCAGTACTATTAATAGCGTTATTAATATATGTAGCGTTTAAGGAAATTACGCCACTTGATGATACTAAAAAGTTATATATAAATTGCGGAAGTACTCATGAAAATTATGATGTGCTTACAGGCAATAAAATTAGTTTTGCACCAAATGATGAAAAATGTAAATTAAATTTGGAAATAAGAGATGTAGAACGAAATTTTGTGAAATTAAATTCAACATTGTATTTATATAAAATGGATGGCAATAATAATATTATTGATAGTTCTTTATCAAATGAAATATATTTGAATCCTAATGAACATTTAATTTTATATAGTATGGATAAAACGACAAAATTTGAATTTAATTATAAGTAAAAATAGGGTAATAAAACCTTATTTTTTATGATATAATTTATTAAAGAAATGGTGATTATTTAATGAAGAAATTTTTTTTAACAATGATCTTTTTTTTAACAATTCCTTTAATCGTATTTGCTGATGAGGAAGTAAAAGAAGAGTTTGTAATTGTATGTGATGCCGAAAAAATAAATTTAAATGAACAACTTATTTGCCGAATTTCTGTAAATGATAATCAAATTAGTTTTAATCAGGTTAATTATAGTATTAATGTTAGTGATGGCTTATCAATTGTTGATGTTAGAAGTAATTATGATAAAATCTGGAAGGTAACAAAGGATGGAGCGACTAGTAAAGAAGAAGTAACCGGGTTACAGGAGTTTGGTATTTTACTATTAAAAGGAATTTCTTCAGGAGAAAAAGAAATAAATATTAGTAATATTGTTATAAAAAATGAAAGCACTAGTGCAGAAAAGACAATAAAAGACGTAGATGCTAAAGTAAAAGTTATATCTGATGATAATTATTTAAATGATATCATTATTAATGATGAATCTTTAAAAAATTTTGATTCAAAAAAAACAAGTTTTACATATCATATAGATAAAGATGCTACTAAAATTAAAATAAATGTAGTTCCTAGTAATGAATATAGTAAAATTAACGGTGCTAAAGAATATACTTTATCTTTAAATAATGGCTCATTTTTAATTCCTATAGAAGTTATAAGTGAAAATGGAAATACAAAAATATATACAATTAATGTTGTTAGAGATAATTTTGTTAGTAATAATATAGATAAAAAACTAAAAGATTTAAAAATAACTAATAATAAAGGAAATGTTATTTTAATTAATTTTAAACCAGATGTATATCATTATGATATTGAAGTGGGAAGTGATATTACTTATTTTAATATAGAACCTACTTTGCCAGAAGGAATAAATTTTGTAAAAGATTATGGTAAAAGAAAAGCAAATATTAATTCAGGAGATAATTTAGTTTTAATTAAAACGGTGGATGATGCTGGTGAAGAACTTACATATACAATAAGTATTACGAAACCGTTGTTAAATAAATCTAGTAATAATTATATTAAATCTTTAGCGATAGATGGTTATGATTTGAAATTTAGTAAAAGAGTAAGAAATTATACTTTAGAAGTAAAGAAAAATACAAAATCTTTAGAAATAAAGCCAGTATTAGATGATGAGAAGGCTACTTATCAAATAACTGGAAATTCTAATTTAAAAGATGGTAGTGTAGTAAAAATTATAGTTACGGCGGAAAATCAAGTTAAAACTACTTATCAAATTAATATTAAATATAAAAATGTTAATTACTTTAAATATATTTGTATTATTTTAATTGGAGCTTTTGCTATATATGAAATTTTGAAAAATGCGAAAAAGTTTATTTCTGAAATTGGAACTCATAAAGCAAAGAAAAAGAAGCAGGCGGTAACGATTAGAAAAACTAGAAAAGTAAATTCTAAAACAACTAGTAAATCTATAAGTAAAAAACCGGTAAAGAAAAGGTCAGAAACTAAAAAAGCTAGTATTAAGCCACTAAATGCTAAAAAGAAAACAACATCAAGGAAAAATGTTAAAGCAAAAAAGAAACCAAAAACGAATGGTAAAAATAAAAAACGTAAAAAATAGTCTTTGGAAAAATCAAAGATTATTTTTTTATAAAAGTTAAAAAAAGTTAGTTGCAGGATAAATGTATCATGTGATACAATATAACTGGATAGGAGGGTAGTAATGCCAACGAAGATTAAAACTACTAAGGAAATGATTGTGGATGCAGCCTTCGAAATTACTAGAGAAAAAGGAATAGATGAAGTTAGTAATAGGGAAATAGCCAAAAAACTTAATTCATCAATTAGGCCAATATATTATCAATTTAAGAACTCTAGAGAACTTAATGAAGCATTAATGAAGAAAATTGGTAAATATTTTTATGTATTTTTACTTAATGGAATTGACTATAAAATTCCGCCATATAAACAAATTGGTATTAATTATGTTAAGTTTGCTAAAGAAGAACCTAACCTTTTTAAAATATTATTTATGAGTAACTATAGTCAGACAGTAGAAAAATTTGTTTTTGAAGATGAAGATTTTAAAGAAGTTGCTGATATGATTAAAATTAGTACAAGATTAAGTGATGAAGATCTTAAAGGATTTCATGTACAAATGTGGATATTTACTCATGGCATTTCTTGTTTGTGTGCAACTAACACAATTGACTTTAGTAATGATGATATTAATGATTTATTATCAAGAGGATTTCAGGCGTTTATGTTACTTGAAGAAAATCCAGATAATAAATGGAATATGAATATAAAAGAAAATAGAGAAAAATGGGAGAAAGAAAATGAAAAATTTAACTAGTGTAATTTGGGGATTGGTTTTTATAATTGTTGGGGTGATTTTTGGACTTAATACTTTAAATATTACAGATATTGATATCTTCTTTGATGGATGGTGGACTTTATTTATAATTATTCCATGTTTTATTAATTTATTTAAAGCGGGTGACAAAAAAGGAAATATAATTGGTTTATTAATTGGAGTTTTATTATTACTGGCATCATTAAATGTAATAAATTTTGAAATTGTTTGGAAGTTATTAGTGCCAGGAATTTTAATAATTATTGGTTTATCAATGGTATTTGAAAATAGTCTTAAAACTAAATTTAACGATGAAATTAAGAAAATAAATCGAAGCAAAAATAAAGAAAATGAATATTGCGCTACTTTTGGAGAACAAAAAATAAATTTTGATGATGAAAAATTTGAAGGCACTAATATATCAGCAGTATTTGGCAGTATAAAATGTGATTTACGTAAAGCAGAAATTAAAAAAGATGTAGTTATAAATGCAAGTGCGATATTTGGAGGAATTGAAATTCTTGTTTCCAATAATGTAAAGGTTAAAGTTAAATCTTCAAGTATGTTTGGTGGAGCTTCCGAAAAGAAGAGAAATGTAAATGAAGATAAAAATACGCCAACAATTTATGTGAATGCTACATGTTTATTTGGAGGAGTAGAAATTAAATGACAACAGCTCAAAAAATAATAAAATATATTGCAGTGGCTTTTGCGTTTCTTTTAATATTTACAATTATTAGTAGTATAGCAGCAGGATTTGAACTAATTGGCAATGCTTTTGCACCTTCTAAAGATGCTAAAGAAAATATAGAAGAAATATGGAAAAGCAAAAGTTCGGATATTAGCTTACTTGATGTCGATCTTAAATTTAGTAAATTAAATATTAAAAAAGGCGATACTTTTAAGGCTGTAAGTAATAGTAAATATATATCTGTTACTCAAGATGAAAATAAGATTAAAATAAAAGATAATAAAAAATTTACTTTGGGAAGTAGTTTAGAAAGTGAAGTAACTTTGTATATACCTGATGAATTTATTTTAGATACCGCAAATATTGAATCTGGTGCCGGTAGTATGTATATTGAAAGTCTTTATGCTTATAAACTTAATTTAAATTTAGGGGCTGGTAAAGTTATTATTGATCACATTTATTCTGAAAAAACGGATATTGATGCTGGTGCTGGAAAATTTGAAATAAAAAGTGGTGCTTTACAAAATTTAGATTTTGATATGGGCGTTGGTGAAACAACTATTAACGCAAGTATAACGGGAAAAAGCGAAATTGATGCCGGCGTAGGTAATTTAAATATTAATCTTTTTGGTGATGAAGATAAATATCAAATTGAATTTTCAAAAGGTATTGGCAACATAAAGCTTGGTGATAGGGATATTTCAGATGGCGAAATTGTAGGAAATGGTCTTGAAACAATAAAAATTGATGGTGGTATTGGTTCAATAAAGGTTAACTTTGTTAATGAATAATTAGTAAAATATTAAAAATTAACAAATTGGTATAAAGAAATACTATGAAAGATGGTGGAAAATGAAAAATATTATAGAAATCAGAAATTTAACTAAATCTTACAAAAACTTAAAAGCCATAGATGATTTGTCTTTTGATGTAAGAGAAGGTGAGATTTTAGGGTTACTAGGACCTAATGGATCAGGAAAATCAACAACAATAAATTCTATCCTCTCTTTACTTAATTTTCAAAAAGGAAGTATTAAAATATTTGGCAAAGAGATGAGTCCGGATGCTTATGACATTAAAGCAAAAATCGGGGTGATTTTTCAGGAAGTTGCCGTTTTTGAAGAATTAACGGTTTATGAAAATATAGATTATTTTTGTGGTTTATATATAAATGATAAAGAAACTAGAAAGCAAGATGTGCTAGATGCGATTAAATTAGTAGGCTTAGAAGAATTTCAAAAGTTTTATCCGAAACAGTTATCAGGAGGACTTCTTAGAAGACTTAATATTGCCTGCGGTATTGCTCATAAACCTAGTTTAATTATACTTGATGAACCTACAGTAGCCGTAGATCCTCAAAGTAGAAATAATATTTTAGATGGCATCAAAAAATTAAGAGATGCTGGTGCTACAATAATTTATACTACTCATTATATGGAAGAAGCCGAGATACTTTGCGATAGAATAATTATTTTAGATAAAGGAAAAATAATTGCCGAGGGAACTAGTGACGAATTAAAGAAAATGGCAAATATTGAAGAAAAAGTTACAGTAGAATTAAAACACGCTAATCCAAAAATAATTGAAGATATTAAAAATTCTAAAAATGTAGATAATGTAAGTTTAAATGATAATATATTAGTTGTTACTTATAAAAAAGGTAATAATAATTTAGGTAAATTAATCGAGTATTTAAAAGATAATAAAATTAGTTATGAAAAAATATTTTCTGAAAGACCTTCTCTTAATGATGTTTTCTTAGAACTTACTGGGAAGGAATTAAGAGATTAATGTTTTGGCATAATTTTAAATATTCACTTAAAACTTTATTAAAGAATAAAATGTTACTTTTTTGGACATTTGCGTTTCCCATTGTTTTAGGCACTTTTTTCTATATGGCTTTTTCGAATATTGAAAAAACAGAAACTTTAGATGCTTTTGATATCGCGATTGTAAATAATAATGATTTTAATGAAAATATTTTATTTAAAGAAGCCTTTAAAAGTTTAAGTGATAAAACAAATGATAATTATTTATTTAATATAAAATATGTAAATTTAGATGAGGCAAAAAATCTACTTGGGGAAGAAAAAATTGTTGGTTATTTATATTTTTCTAATGATAATGTTAATGTTAGCGTAAACTCTAGTGGAATTGATGAAACCGTACTGCGATTTGTTACTAATGAACTACTTAGTAAAAAAGAAATGATTAATACTTTAGTGGAAGTGAACTATGCGAAGGCGGTAAGTGATGCAGATTTAAATGAAATTTACAAAGAGGCAATTAATATAGTTAATAATAGTGATGTAACCTTAAATAATATTTCAAATAAAAATTTAAGCTATACTAATATAGAATATTATACGTTAATAGCGATGAGCGCTTTATATGGGGCAATGATATCTATAACAGTTATTAATTATAAACTTCCAAATATGAATAGTGTTGGTAAAAGATGTAGTATATCACCACTAAATAAGAAAACTTTATTAATAAGTAGTTTACTTGCGAGTTATTTAGTTCAGATTGTAGGACTTTTAATATTATTTATTTTTATGCTTTTAGTAATGCATGTTGATTTTGGAAATAATGGCTTATTAGTTTTATTACTTGGTTTAGTTGGTTCTTTAACGGGACTTTCTTTAGGAATTTTTATTGGTTCGGTGATTAAAACAAATGAAAATGCTAAAACAGGAATACTAATTTCTATTACGATGCTTTGGTGTTTTCTATCAGGTATGATGGGGATTACGATGAAATATGTAATTGATAAAAATGTCCCAATTATTAATAAAATTAATCCGGCGGCTCTTTTAACTGATGGATTTTATGCCTTATATTATTATGATACATTAAATAGATATGTAATGGATGTTATTAGTTTAGTGATTATTTCTTTAGTATTAATTTTGCTATCTCTTGGAAGTTTAAGGAGGCAAAAATATGACAGTATTTAAGACATTTTGGAAAGTTGTTAATAAATATAAAGCGACTATTATTTTATTTACAGTTATGTTAGTAACGTTTGGTGGGGTAAATACAAAAACAGGAGATAACACGATGGTATTTACAAATACAAAGCCGGATATAATTTTGGTAAATAATGATAATGATAATGTTATTACTAATAATTTAATATCATATATAAAGGAAAATACTGATGTTATAGATGCTAAAAATGATGAAGAAGCAAGAGATGATGCCCTTTTTTACCGTGAAGTTAGTTATATCATTTATATTCCAGAAGGATATGGTGAAAGTGTTAAAAATAACAAAGAACTTACTATTGATATAAAATCCAATAATGATTATTATGCTAGCATAGCTGAAATGGTTTTAACGAGATATTTAGATGTTCAAAGAGTATATAGTAAACTAGCGACTGATGATAAAGAATTAATTTCTATGATCAATAAAAATATGAGTAGGGAAGCGGATGTTAATGTAGTTTCTAAGTTAGATACCGCTACAACCACGAAAGTATCAAGATATTTTAATTTTGCTAGTTATAGTATTATGGCAGTAGTAATTTATGTTGTTTGCTTGGTGTTATCTAGTTTTCATGAAAAAAATGTTAATAAAAGAAACATTGTTAGTAGTATGAATTATAAAAAACAAAATAGATTAATATTAGGTTCAAGTTTACTTTTTGCTTTTATTGTATGGTTTTTATATATAATTATTAGTTTTATTACTTTTAAAGGAGAGATGCTAAATTTAAGAGGATTACTTTATATGGGGAATGCTTTGATATTTACCTTTACCTCTTTAACTATTGCTCTTTTGATTAGTTCTCTTACCAATAATAAAGGTGCCCTTACAGGAATAATAAATGTTGTGGCACTTGGTTCAGCATTTTTGACGGGTGCATTTATTCCAACAGAGTGGCTTCCCGCAGGCGTTTTAAACTTTGCACATATTTTACCTTCTTATTGGTACTGTAATTCGAATGATTTGTTAAGTAAAATGGAAATAATAAATTTAGAAAGTTTAAAAACAGTATATATAAATTCATTAATGATATTATTATTTGGGGTATTATTTATTGTAATTAATAATATTGTGGTTAAAAGAAAGAGAAAAATTTAAATTTTGTATTAGTTAATTAAAAAATTGTCTTACTTTGTAGTTAGGAAAATAGTTTGATTTGACTACTCTTCGACTATTACTGTTTTTTATATTAAAAAAACGAACTAAATAGTTCGAATAGATTCCTCAATGGAGCAGGCAACGGGAATCGGACCCGCATCCTAAGCTTGGGAAGCTTATGTTTTACCACTAAACTATGCCTGCATGTATTTATTTTATAAAATATGATAAAATTATGCAAGACGTAGGGAGAAGAAATGATAAAAATATATAAAGGTGATATTACAAATATTGATGTTGATATTGTAGTGAATGCTGCTAATAAAACATTACTTGGTGGTGGCGGAGTAGATGGTGCAATTCATAGAAAAGCGGGTAGAGAATTATTAGAAGAATGCAAAAAATTAGGTGGCGCCCAAAGTGGTGAAGCAAAAATAACTAATGGATATAATATGCCATGTGCTAAAATTATTCATACAGTAGGGCCTGTTTATAGAGATGGAAATCATAATGAAGAAGCAGTTTTACAAAACTGTTATATTAATTCGATGAATTTGGCTAAAGATTATTTACTTCAAAGTGGAAAAGAAAAAATATCTATCGCATTTCCCTGTATAGGTACTGGAGTATATCATTTTCCACAAAAAAGAGCAGCAGAAATTGCTATAGAAACAATAAAAAAATTAAATTATGAAAATATTGATGTTATATTTGTATGTTTTTTAGATTCTGATTATCAAATATATCAAGAATTATTAAAAAAATAAGGCTTCATTTGAAACCTTATTTTGAATTTTCATAAAATTCAACAGTGGAAGCCCATTTAAGAAATTTGTCTTTATATTCATCGGCATTTTTCTTTTCACATGCAAAGTTAACAAGCCAAAAAGCATCATTTGCTTTATAAACACTGGCAAGATAATAAAAATCTTTACCGCTAATCTCTTTTTCATAAGTAAAATATGTAACGTTATTAGTATCATCTTCAATTAATTTAGCATCTAATTTATTTCCAGTTAGAATAAGATTTGCATAATCTTTAAGAGTTGAATCTTTAGTAATTCCCACTTGGTTTAAATCAGTTAAAGATTCTTTTAAAGCTGTAAATATAACTTCATCTCCTTCTAAATATGCGGTTTGAGAAACTAAATCTTTTTCAACCATATCATTAGCCATGGTTATTTTAATACCGTTTACTTCATAAGTTTTTTCATCTTCGAGAAAAGCACATCCTGTTAATAGTACTCCTACTAATAATAAACTAAAATATTTTAAGTATTTTTTCATTTTTCTTTTCCTTTCATTATTTCTTTTAAGATATTGTCGACATTTACTTCTAAACTTTCAATTGTACCATCATTTAAAATTGTATAATCAAAATCGTTATAATGATCTAAAGCGGTTTCAGTAATATGATGTGCTTCAGTATAAGTTAAATTATTACTAGCATTATTTTTTATAATATGAATTTTATAAACACTAGAAAATTCTTTTTTTATATCATCAAGTTCTTCTGGCAATCTAGCATCGCTTATTACTATAATGTCGACATAGTTTGCTAATATTCTTATGTCATCAATAATGCGATTAATAAAAAATCTTTGACTTACCATACTTCTTACATCTTGTCCAATATTTTGTAGTAATGTGCGAGGTTTGGTTTCTTCTTCAAAGTCCCATCCAGTCAGTGCTCTTGCATATAGTTTTACATACATTGAATACTGGATAATAGCGGTTTTTAAATTATATTTTCCGCCATATTTTCTAATTAATTTTGCGGTAGCATCTTTACCAGTTTGGGCTTTTCCGGCAATAACAAATATATACTTATTTATAAACGTCAACTCACTTTCTATTATAATTATATCAAAATGAATGTTTGCAAACAATACGAATTAGTGTTACTATTTCTAATAGTGTTAGGTATGGTGTTTATATGAATGATAAAGAATTAGCAACAAAATTATTAAAAGATTTATGGGATAATAGACCTAATAGATTTAATAATTTTTTAGACGAATTTAATAAAGGGGAGTTTGGTTTACTTAATTATATTTATTTTGAAACAAAAGAAGTTAGTGCAGGGATGCTTAGTGAAAAACTTAAGGTATCAACTGCAAGAATTGCTTCAATATTAAATTCTCTAGAAGCAAAAAAATTGATAAAGAGAAAAATTGGTACTGACGATAAAAGAAAAGTGGTCGTAGAAATAACTACAGAAGGAAAAGAAATAATAAAAAAGTATCAAGAAGAAGTAGTAAATAAAGTTAGTTATATTATTTCTAAAATAGGTCAGGAAAAAGCAAAACAGTATTTTGATATAATGTTAGAAATTAATTCAATAATTAATGATAGTAGTGATATTAAGTAAGTATTCTTTTTATCATTTTTTTAATATATTTAAATAGATATGGATATGACAGAAAAAGAACTTAAAAGGTTATATTTTGAAAATATTTTATGGGTACTTTTTGCAGGACTTGCTTTTTTAAATATTTATGGCGATTATGATGAAATCTCTTTTTTAAAAAATCATGATGTAAATACGAAGAAAGAAGCAAATAAAATATTTGAAATTACTTTAACTTTAACTTTTTTTATATATATTTATTTTTTTACTAGAAATTATAATCAATTAAAAAAGGCTAGCATGGAACAAAAAAGATTATACACAATTAAATTAGCAGGAAGTACTTTTTTAATTATTGGTATAATTTGTTTAATATATTTTCAAAAGAAACAATCATCATTTATTGGCTCGCCTGCATTATAAAAAACTAGTTAAGTTCTTTTAAAAGATTAACTAGTTTTTGAGCAGAGTATTTAGTAATATTTTCTTCGCAGGCTTTTTTCATTTCTTCTTGCATATTTTGATTTTCGAGTAATTTTTTAGTTTTTAAAATAATATCTTCATTAGTTTTGGCAACTAAAGACATATGCATTTTTTTAAAAAATTTAGCATTATATGTTTCAATTCCTGGAATAGGAAAAATATGAATAAGAGGTTTACGAAAAGAAACAATTTCCGTTGTTGATAAACCGCCAGGTTTAGACAAAACAATGTCAGATGTATAAATTAAATCATTGATATTTTGAGTATAACCAAAGACGATTAGATTATCATTTTTTATTTCCTTTAAATCATTAAAAAGTTTTTTATTAGAACCACATACCACTATAAATGTAGTGTTTTTAATTTTTAATAGTTCTATTAAAGTTTCTTTAATGTTTCCAAAACCCATACTCCCAAGTAATATAAGCACAGTTTTAGGTGTTTTAATATTTAATTTTTCTTTAATGTTTTTGGCACTATTAATGTATCTAGTAGAAATAGGAATGCCACTATTATATAAAACTTCTTTATTGTTTCCTTTTTCTATAAATCTTTCTTCTAAACCTTTAGCCATAATTAAATAATTGGGTTTAGTTTCTTCCATGAAAGGACATGGTTCATAATCAGTAGCGATGAAAATAAATTTTAGTTTACTATTATCATCTTTTATTTCTTTATTGATTGCAGTTAATGTTAAGGCAGGAAATAAGTGTGTAGAAATAATGTGAGTGTAGTTGTTTTCAATAATATAATTATATAATTTCTTTTTGTGAATTTTATTTACCATATAAACTGGACTAGTAAGTCTGGTACTACTATATAATTCACCTAAGCGATAAACATTTTTAAAGATACCACCATTTTTTCCTAAAGATGATAAATACAATTTAGAAGATAACTCTTTAGCACTTTCATTAACAATATCATAAAAATCCTTAAAAGTGCACTTTATATTATTATCCTCTAACTCTTCTTTCACATATTTAGCACAGGTATTATGTCCACCTCCAGTGGAGCAAGATAAGATTAATACTTTCATATAGTCTCCTTCATTTTTTCATATGTTCTTTCTTTTAAATCGTTTATTCTTTCTTCATAAGGAAGAGAAAGATTAGGATAAATCGGCTCGATGATAACAGCATGAATGCATTTATTTCTTTTATATAATTTATAAATGCCAGTTTTTTCTTTTAAAATAGACTTTACTTGCTTAATAGGAACGCCCGCATCAACAGCCATTTTAAAACCAAATAAAACTTTATCAAGAATATATAAGATAAGGACAATAGGTATAATTAAGATATTAGAAATAAAATTTAAAAAGATATTGGAAGATACATAATCGTACTTTTTCATTTTACCACCTATGGTAAGATATTATCATATTTACAGTTTTTCTTCAATTAAAGAAAAGTCAGAATAAATTATATAAAAAATAATGACGATATGATATAATTAGGTTACGCTATTTTGTGGGAAAATAAAAAAACTCACTATTGTGAGTTAATAATCAAATGGAGCAAGTGAGGAGAATCGAACTCCCATCCCAACCTTGGCAAGGTTATATTCTAACCATTGAACCACACCTGCGTCGATATAAATATATTAGCAAATAATAGATATTATTTCAAGATAAAATGTTAATTTTTAGAAAAAAATAAATAGAAAGGTAATACTTATGAAAAAGAAAATTCTTAATTATATTAAATCTTTTTCCAACTTTATCAAATATAATAAACAATTTTGCTCTTTTATTATACTTTCAATATTGTGTGCTATATTTTTAAGAGTTTCTACAACAGGCAATATTTTAAATTTAAAACCATTACTTTTTGAAATATCGATGCCTATATTAATAGGTTCATTTGCTTATTTTAATAAACCGAAAAATCAATTTGGTTACTTGCTTGGATGTTTACTTGCACTAGATGTTGTTTGTATTGTAAATGCTATATATTATGAATTTTATAGTTCTTATGCTTCATTTAGTTTAATTACGGCTCTTAAACAGGTTGGAGAAGTAGGAGATGCTGTATTTGCTAAAATGAAACTAATTCATTTTATATATTTACTTGCGCCCATCATTTTTATATTTGTTAATAAAAGTTTAAATAGTAGAGATTATTTTAATTATGTAACTAAGTTTGAAAAGACGAAAAGTTTATTAAAACAAGTATTTCTATTTGGCTTGACAGTATTTTTAGTGGGTTTCTTTACGCTTTCTTCGACGTCGATAAGTAGACTTGCTAAACAATGGAACCGTGAATATATTGTAAATAGATATGGTATAGTTGTCTATCAAATTAATGATTTAATAAATACTTTAAGACCAAAAATAAGTTCATTATTTGGTTATGATGTAGCACTTAAAAATTTTAATGATTATTTTGATCTTAATACGAGAGAAAAAAGTAATAATGAGTATACAAATATGTTTAAAGATTACAATATTGTATTTGTTCATATGGAAAGTATGACATCATTTATTTTAGATTTAGAAATAAATGGTATGAAAATTGCCCCTAATTTAAGAAAACTAGCTGATGAAGGACTTTATTTTAGTAATTTTTATCCACAAATTGGAGTAGGAACAAGTAGTGATTCAGAATTTACCTTAAATACATCCTTGATGCCGGCTACAACAGGGACAGTATTTGTAAGCTATTTTGATAGAGATTTTGTAACAATACCAAAACTATTAAAAGATAAAGGATATTATACTTTTAGTATGCATGGTAATAAAGCAAGTATGTGGAATAGAAACAATATGCATCCTAATTTGGGTTATATGGATTTTTATTCAAAAACTAGTTTTGTAATTGATGAAGAAGTTGGCTTAGGTCTTTCTGATAAATCGTTCTTTAGACAGGCTGTCCCAATTTTAGAAACGATAGAAAAAAATAATTCTAAGTATATGGGAACGGTCATAACTTTATCTAATCACACACCATTTACAAATAATAAATTATTTGATCAGATTAAACTAAATTATGAAGCGACAGTTTATAATGAAATTTTAAAGAAAAACGAAAAGGTTACATATTCATATTTAGAAGGAACTAAATTGGGTGATTATATTAGAAGTAGTCATTATGCCGATGAACAAATTGGTTATTTTATGGATATGGTAAATAAAAGTGATTGCTTTAATAATACGTTATTTGTATTTTATGGTGATCATGATCCTAAACTTTCAATTGATGAGTTTGATTATTATTATAATTTTGATTTTGAAACAGGTAAAATTAAAAATGAAAATGATCCAACATATGTTGTTTATGACTATTATAAAAATGAATTAAATAAAAAAACACCACTTATTTTATGGAGTAAAAATAAAAAGCTAGCAACAGAAGTTGATTACTATATGGGTATGATTGATGTGATGCCAACAGTAGGAAATATGATTGGTATTTATAATAATTATGCTTTAGGACATGATATATTTGAGATAAAAAATGATAATATAATTGTTTTTCCGAATGGAAATTATTTAACAAATAAAGTTTATTATCGTAATTCAAAGGGAGAATATAAAGCATTAAACTTAGATGAAATTTTATCAGATGAATATATAATGAATTCTAAAGATTATGCTGATAAAATTATTGAAATATCAGATGGAATTATTACTCATGACTTAATTATAGCAAGTAAGGAAGGAATTTTAAATGAAGAAAAGAAATAAAATAATATTATTTATAGTTATAGTTTTACTTGTAGTTGGAGCATCAATATTTTGCTACATAAAATTTGTGAAAAAGGATGATAATGTTAATAAAGTTACGAATATTGAAGAAATAGATAAGTTTGGGTATACATTAAAAAGTAATGCGACAGAAACCTATAAGAAAGAATATGAAATTTTAAAAACAAATTTAAAATCAACAGACATAAATGAAGAAGAATATGTAAAAAGTGTTGCAAAGTTATTTATTATTGATTTATATACGATAAGTAATAAAATAAATAAATACGATGTAGGAGGAACGGAATTTGTTTATCCTGATTCCTTAGAAAATTATAAAGTTAATGTAGAAGATACATTATATAAATATGTAGAAGATAATTCTAATGATAGTAGAACGCAAAGTTTACCAGAAGTAAGTGAAGTGCAAATAACAGATTTTAAAAAAGTTAAATATAAAGTTTCAAATACGGAACTTGATGCATATGAAGTAGCTTTAAAATGGAGTTATGTTGTAGATATGGGTTATGAAAGTGAAGGCTCTGTTATAATTTTAGAAAAAGATAATAAGTACTACGTAGTTGAGAAAAAATAAAAAACGGTTAAATCCGCTTTTTTTATGTTTAATTATTTTTCGTCTAAGTCCATCAGTAAGATGCCAATATTTATCATACTTGTTAAACCTACTAAAGAATAAACGATTCTAGTAATAACAGCTGTTTTACCAAAGATAGCGGCTACTAAGTTAAAATCTAATAATCCAACTAATCCCCAGTTAATACCACCAATAATTGTTATACCTAAACATATCTTTTGTAATGTCGACATTTTAACCTCTTTTCTACTATTAGTATGGATAATTAAAAAAAATATATACATAAATATTAACTTAATTAAATAATATTATGTAGGAGGTTAGATGAAAAAATTTTTTGTATTATTAGCATCAATACTTATACTTTGTGGGTGTGGAAAAACGAGTGATGTTAATGTAAAAGATGATTTTATAAAAAATATTGAAAAAAGAAATTCTTATTTAGTAAAAGGAACGATGGATATAGTTTCAAATGAAGATACTTTTACTTATAATATTATAGCTGCAAAGAGTAATAGTAATTATCGTGTAAATTTAGTAAATACAGTTAATAATCATGAACAAGTAATACTTAAAAATGATGATGGGGTTTATGTTGTTACACCTAGTTTAAATAAAAGTTTTAAATTTCAATCAGAATGGCCAGATAATGGGTCGCAAGGTTATTTATTAGATTCACTTGTAAAGGATATAAAAAATGATGCTGATAGTAAGTCGGAAAAAGTAGAAAGTGGATATATTATTACTACTAAAGTAAATTATCCAAATAATGCTAATTTAGTTAGTGAAAAAATATATGTTGACAGTAAGAGTGAAATACAAAAAGTAGAAGTTTTAGATGGCACCGGGACTGTTAAAATTACAGTTAAATTTACAAGTGTAGATTATAAACCAACTTTTAAAGATGATTATTTTAAATTAGAGTCTTTGATTGATACTGAGTGCTGCAAAGAAGAACAAACAAGTAAGACTATAGATGATATTATTTATCCACTATATTTACCTACAAATACCTATTTAAATACTAAAAATACTGTTAATACTGATAATGGAAACCGTGTGATTTTAACATTTACAGGTGATAGTCCATTTACTTTAGTCGAAGAAAAAACAGTAGCTAAAGCAGAATTTGAAATAATACCTGTATACGGAGAACCTTTAATGCTTAGTGAAACATTTGGAGCACTTAGTTCTAATTCATTATATTGGACAAGTGGCGGAGTAGATTTTTATATATCTAGCGATAAACTTTCTGGTAGTGAACTATTAACCATTGCCGAAAGCATAAATAATGGATCTTTATCAGTAGTTGGAGAGAAATAGTCTCTCTTTTTTTGTGATTGAAAAAAGTAGTGTTTTATGGTAATATAAGCATTATTAAG
This sequence comes from uncultured Bacilli bacterium, assembly GCA_934098485.1. Classification (GTDB taxonomy): domain Bacteria; phylum Bacillota_I; class Bacilli_A; order RF39; family UBA660; genus CAG-533. The sequence goes on from CAKOOH010000001.1 coordinate 188,546, forward strand.
GAGGTTTCCTCTATGGAAGAAGAAACAGGAATTCTAGTTGATTAATTATATGCCGAAAGTATAAATAATGGATCTTTATCAGTAGTCGGAGAGAAATAGTCTCTCTTTTTTAGTGATTGAAAAAAATATAATTTTATGGTAATATAGGCCTTGTTAAGGGGGATGACCTATGAAAGAAGAAACAGGAAATCTAGTAATTGATCAAAAAATAGTAGATTTGTATAGACAAATAGATACTATAATAAATTCTAAGGAAGAAATAAAAAAGTCTAGATATGAAGGAAAACTAAACATTAGTGCGAAGGCTCAAAAAGTTTTAGAGGATATTGATGATAATCATAACTATTCTTTAGCTATGGGAATAATTAGAAAAAATAGAAAAAATTTAAATAGGAATGCTCTTTCATATAGAGGTACTAAAATAAGTTATGGAAAGTTATTTGAAATGGTTTATACCTATGCAAATTCATTAAAAAATACTGGTTTTAAAAAAGGAATGCAAGTTCCAGTGTTTGGAGAGAATACTCCGGAATTTATTGCTCTTTATTTAGCTACTAATTTAATTGGCTGTAAACTACTTTCAATGGGAGAATGGTTTGATAAAGATTATACAGAGTTTTTATTAAATAAAAGTGGTAGTAAATATGTTTTTGTATCTGATAGTGTTTATGATGTTATTAAAGATAAATTAGATGATTCTAAAGTAGAAAATGTTGTATTAATGAATCTTGGATCATCACTTCCCAAGGATAAAAGTGGTAAAAATTATAATCCTTATGCTCAGATAGATGATAGATTTAATCATGATTTTAGTGATAAATCTGAAAGAATTAAAACTGAAAGTAAAAAAGAAGTATTAAAAATTGAAGAATTTTTAGATGATAGTATGAGTGATGATATTGTTTCAAATATGTCACTTGATGATCCAGCAATGATTAGTTTTACAAGTGGGACTACATCACCGGGAGTTCCTAAAGCCGTACTTCATGCTAATCGTAGTTATTTAACTTTATCAAGATTTAAGGATAAAGATATATCTGGTCTTGCAAGTATGGATGGTAAAAGTGTTTTATGTCACATACCGGTTTATACACATATGGAATTAGCAACTATAAGTGATGCTTTATACCAGGGATGTGAACTATGTTTAGAACCATTTTATGATAGAAAATTCTTTAAGTATTCAATTGTAATGTATAAACCAAACTATTCACCGGGAAGTGAAGGAAGTTATTTGGATTTATGTAAGAATTTAAATGATAATCCAGAATTTAAAAATGTATATTTAAAAGATTTTGTTGCTATGTGTATTACGGGTGAGGGGTTAACGCCGGGATCAGAGAAGTATATTAATTATACGGCGAGAAAGCATAAATTTGGAACTCATGCAGTGCCAAGACCTATTTCGCCTATTACAGCTTCTATTGGCGGCGGAACTAGTGAAAATAGTGGAGTATTTACAACTTTATTTAAGTCACTTAGAGAAAAATTTTCTTTTAGAAATGAACCTTTTGGTTTGATTGCTTTGCCGTTTGCTGAAGTTGCTGTATTAGATGATGAAGGACATTACTGTAAAGCTGGAAAAGTTGGCAACTTAGTAGTAGAATCTCCTTGTAATATGATAGGATATTTATATACGGAAGAAGATTTTCCAAGATTACATGTAAAAGAAAAAAAGAAACTTCGTACATCTGATGATGGCCGAGTATGGGGTGATGCCAATACGATAGCGGCACTTAGCAAATATAGTTCTAGAGAAGTAATGATGAAGGGTAGAAATGAATATTTACAGACTGAATATTTTAAAATTCCCCTTTATAAAATTGATGAATTAGTTCGAAAAGATACTAAAAATATTTTAACGGCAAATACTGTAGAAATAAATGATGATGTAATTGGCAAAAATTATGTTATTCATGTGGAATTCTCACCACTTTCTCACAAAAATAAACATGAAATATTAAAAGGTATTGTATATAGAATTGCAAAAAGTTATCCCGAATGTATATTAGAAAAATTATATATAAGAGTCAGAAGTTATGGTGAATCATTTCCTGTTGCACCTAGTGGAAAAAGAGATTTAAATGCTCTTAGAGAAGAAGGATATACGGATAAGTGTATGTCAGTAATTAATTTATATAATAATTACAAAAATCAAAATAAGAAGAAAAATAAAAAAGAAGCACGCGTTTTAGAATTAACTACAGTAAAAAATAGTAAATAAAAATAGTTAAAGTTAGATAAAATTAATGAAAAATAATTTTATCTAATTTTTTTTTCACAAATATAATATTTTAAATAACGCAAAAAAGAAATGTATACACATTTAGAAAAAAGCAAAAAAATAGTGTTTCAAAAAACATTTATAGTATAATTTAATCATCAAATCTTAATTGAAAATTAATATTTCTTTGCGAAGAAAGTTTACTCTTTTTTACTGATTAACTAAATAAAAAGTGACTTCTTCTTTTTTTTATGCTATTATTAAAATAGGATAGTGATGTTATGGATTACGTATATATAATGTTTATTTCACTTGTGTATGCTAGTGTTTTAAACTTAGTTTTCTTTAAAAAAAATCATATTAAAACGAGAGAAACTTATTATTATTCTTTGTTATTAGTAGTTAATTTAATAGGATTATTAATGGAAATATTATGTACTTTTGTAGGCAATGTTTTTCCAGTGGAGTCACTAATACCATCATTTTTTACGAAAATATATATGTGTTTTTTAACATTATTCATATACTATATTTGCATTTATATTTATTCAATATGTTTAGATAATAATGATAAAAAATTTAATTTAATTAAAAAAATTTTTACGGGGTTACTTATTCTTAGTATTTTAGTTACTTTTTATTTACCAATTGTTACCTCTAAAGGATATGCAACGGGACCAGCAGTTAATTTTGTATATACGATTGGAATAATTTATATGTCTCTTGCTAGTTTAGTTGTAATAATAAATTATAAAAAAATAAATTTTAAAAAAGTTATACCATTTTTTCTATTTATAACTTTTAGTGGAATTGTTTCCCTTATACAAAAATATAATCCAAGAATAACACTGACAACTTCGATTGAATGTTTAGTAATATTTGTTATGTATTTTACAATTGAAAACCCAGATTTAAAAATTATAGAAGAGCTTTCAAAAGCAAAAACATTATCGGAAAAATCTACTAATGAAAAAAGTAATTTCTTATATATAGTTACCAATGATATAGATAATAAAATTAATTTAATTGAAAATAAGTGTGATAATATACTTAAAGAGAAGCCTAAAAATAGTATAAAAGAAGATATTTTGGACATAAAAAATATTTTAGATGTGGCCAAAATCAAAATAAAGCAAACAATAGACGTTTCAGAAATGGATTCTAAAAATTTAAAAAATGTTAATTCGACATATGATATAATGCGTCTTTTAAATAGTATATATTTAAATACTAAGGATAAAGTTAATCCTGATGTAAAATATAGTCTTGATATTAATGGAGAACTTCCTAAGGAATTATATGGAGATTCAATTAAATTAAAACAGATGATAATGACAATTCTTAATAATTCTATTAAATATACAAAAAGAGGATATATTGAATTTAGAGTTAATTCTATTATTAAAAATGATATATGTAGATTAATTGTTTCGGTAGAAGATTCTGGTAGTGGTATGGATATTACGCTTTTAAATGATATTCTTAATAATCATGATGATTTAACAAAAGAAGATTTAAATGTTTTAAATAGCAGTGATTTAAATCTAAAAATAGTTAAAAAAATTGTAAATTTAATAGGTGGATCATTTTTAATTAATAGTAATAATACAGGTGGTATAACAGTAACAATTACAATTGATCAAAAAATAGTGGAAACAGAAAAAAGTGAACTAGAAACTAAAATAGATAAATATTCTGATACTTTAAAAAACCAGTTAACTGCCGCTATTATATCTTCTTCTCTTGATGATATAAAAATAATTAAAAAAGCATTAAAGAAAAGTGGTTTTACAACTCATGATTATAATATTACAAAGGACTGTTTAGATGAACTTAGAAATAATAAAAAATACGATGTAATATTTATTTTAGATGATATGGAAAAAATTAATGCACTTAGTTTTTTAAATAAGGTAAATGATATTAAAGATTTTACAGGTAAAGTAATTGTTATGACAAAAACAAAAGATTTACAAAAGCGTAAAGATTTACTGGATCAAGGTTTTAGTGGAGTCATAACTACACCAATTAATAAAAAAGAGTTAATAACTTCTATAGAAAATATTTAATTTTATAGAAGTTTTTTTGTATTATTTTTGTAAAGTTTTATTTATTCGACAAATATTTACATAAATTTACATTTGTTTACAATAAAATTCCTTTTTATTTGTCAGATTTCGTGTTATATTGAAGATGCGTGGTAGTAAAGATAAAAAGGAGAGAGAATGAATAATAAAATACGCGTTTTTATGGTTGACGATAATAAGGATATCGTTAGTGAAGTAAAGGAGTATTTTGGAAGTCACGCTAGTATAGAAGTAGTAGATGCCGCTTATGATGGCAAGGAAGCATTAGAAAAGCTAAGTACTAATTATAATAATTATGATATTGTTTTAATGGACTTAATAATTCCTAAAATGGATGGACTAAGTGTTTTAGAGGAACTATCCAAGAAAGGTATCCATTTAAAAAGTATTATTACAACTAGTATGAACAGTGCTTCAGTAATAAGCAAATGTATGCAAGTGGGAGTAAACTATTATATGCTAAAACCTTATGGGTTTGAAGCTTTAGAAAATCATATTATTTCTATTTTTAATCGTAAGAGTAATAAGCTAGTTATAAGTGATAAGGATTTAAAACAGGCAATAACGTCACTTTTACATTCTTTAGGAATTCCTTCTCATATTAAAGGTTATTTGTATATTAGAGATGGCATTAATTTAATGTATAATAATCCTTCAATGATTGGAGCAATTACGAAGGAGCTATATCCAGAAATTGCTAATAGATATGATACTACATCATCAAGAGTGGAAAGAGCAATTAGACATGCAATTGAAGTTAGTTGGAGCCGAGGAGATTATGATTTAATGGAATCTTTATTTGGACATTCTGTTGATTATGATAGGGCTAAGCCAACTAATTCTGAGTTTATTGCTACACTTGCTGATAAGCTTAGATTAGATAGAACTTTTGAATAAAATTTAAATATTATCCTCATTATATACATATAAAGTATATAGGAGGATTTTTTTATGGATAAATGTTTTAGTAAAAGTGTATGTAATATTTTAAAAACGGCAGAACAAGAAATGATGAATTGTCATCATCCTTATGTAGGAACTGAGCATTTACTTCTTTCTCTTTTAAAAACGCAAAAAATATCTAGTATTTGTTATAAATATAAATTAACCTATCAAAAGTTTAAGGATGAGTTAATTAAGGTGATGGGCATGGCTAGTAAAAAAAGTGAAGTGATTTTATATACTCCTTTACTTAAACTAATAATTGATAAAGCTTATAATAGAGCTTATGATGATAATAAAGAACTTGATGAACTATATTTATTTAGTGTCTTAATTTCTGAGGATGACGGAATTGCTCTTAGAATTATGGATAATATGAATGTGGATATAGATGCTTTAGTTAAAGAAATTAATAAACCACATTTAATTTATGAACTTGGTGTTAGTTTAAATGATAAAGTTTCGGACCGGGTTTTTTTAAGAGAAAAAGAGATAAATGCAATTATTGAAGTTTTACTTAGAAGAAATAAAAATAATCCGTTACTTACGGGGCACTCAGGAGTTGGAAAAACGGCGATTGTTGAAGAGCTAGCTAAAAGAATAAGTGAGGGTAAGGTTCCTTCTAAATTAAAAGATTATGAAATTGTAATGATAAATACATCGACATTAGTAGCTGGAACTAAGTATCGTGGAGAGTTTGAAGCAAGAGTTAATTCATTAATTAATGAGGTTAAAAACGCTAAGAATATTATTTTGTTTATAGATGAAATTCATACATTAGTTAAAACGGGGGCTTCAGATGGTTCGATAGATGCCGCCAATATATTAAAACCTTATTTAGCAAGAGGAGAAATTAAGGTAATTGGTGCAACAACTACAGAGGAATATAATACTTATATAAAAAAGGATCCGGCTTTGGCTAGAAGATTTACCCAAATAAAAATAAATGAACCGACGGATGCGGATATGGAAGAAATATTAAATAAAGTTAAGGGTAATTATGAAAAGTATTATAATTTGAAAATTAGTAAAAAAATAGTTAATAAAATAATTGAGGTATCTTCTAAATATTTACCAAATGCTTATAATCCAGATAAGTGTATTGAACTTTTAGATAAAACTTGTTCTAAGAAAATATTAAGTAATTTTAGTAATAAAAAAAGCAATGCAGAAATAACCGATAATGATATTATGGAAGCGTTAAATGTAACTAATTTTAATAATATAAATGAGGACATGTATAAAAGTATTTTTGAGCAGTTAAAAGATAATTGTAATGAAAATTTAGTTAAGAATATTATTAATTTACTAAAAGATGAGAAATGTAAAAATAAATATATGTATTTAAACGGTGATAATCCAAAAGAAAAAAGAAAACTGATAAAGACAATTTCGCAAAAATTAGGAGTTAATTTAATAGAAATTAATTGTTTAGATTACAATGATGAATACTCAATAAGTAAATTTATTAATAGTAATTATTTATATAATTTATTAGAAGATCAAAGTAATTCTTTTATAATTTTTAATAATTATGATAGCTGTAATAAGGTAATGTATAATCTTATTAATTCGATGTTAGTTAATGGATTTATTACTAATAATATTAATGAAAAAATTTATTTAAGTAATGCAGTGATGTTTATTTTTAATAATCAAAGTCTTTCAAACTTAGGTTTTAATAATAATAATCTTTTATTTGCTCATTAAAAATGGTAAAATACATTAAGGAGGTATTTTATGAAGTTTTATAATACTCTTAATAGAAAAGTTGAAGAATTTAAACCTCATGTAGAGGGAAAGGTTAATTTTTATACCTGCGGACCTACGGTGTATCATTATGCTCATATAGGTAATATGCGTAATTATATAGGTCATGATGTTTTAGATAAAACGCTTAGATATTTGGGTTATGATGTAAAAAGAATTATGAATATTACTGATGTAGGTCATTTAAAAAGTGACTCTGATTCAGGCGAAGATAAAATGGTTACAAGCGCTAAAAAGGAACATAAATCAGTAATGGATATTGCTAAATTTTATACTGATGCTTTTTTTAAGGATTTTGAGGCAATTAATTGTAAGATGCCAGAAGTAGTATCACCTGCAACAGATAATATTGATATGTATATTAAGATTATTTCTAAATTATTAGAAAAAGGATACGCTTATCAAAGTGGCGGTAATGTTTATTTTGATGTAAGTAAACTTACGGATTATTATCAACTAACTAATCATAAGGAAGACGCTATGGTAGTTGGAGTTAGAGAAGGCGTAGACTATGATGGCAATAAGAAAAATCAAATAGATTTTGCATTATGGTTTACAAAATCTAAATTTGAAGACCAGGAATTAAAATGGGATAGTCCTTTTGGGACGGGTTACCCAGGATGGCATATTGAATGCTCTGGTATAAGTATTAAATATGCGGGTGAGTACTTAGATATTCATGGTGGTGGCGTAGATAATATTTTTCCACATCATACAAATGAAATAGCTCAGAGTGAGGCATATTTAGGTCATAAATGGTGTAATTATTGGTTTCATAATGAACATTTAATGGATGAAACAGGAAAAATGAGTAAGAGTAAAGGCGGAGTTTTATCTGTTAGTAAACTTATTGAAGATGGATATAATCCTCTTTCATTTAGATATATGTGTTTAAATAGTCATTACCGTAAACAATTAGTATTTTCATATGAGGCTTTAAATGGAGCCGAAATGGCTTATAAAAAGTTAAAAAATAAAATTTCTTTAATTTTAGATGATGGTGATTTGTCTGAAGGCGATTTTGATATTTATAAGTCTAAGTTTATTGATGCCCTATCAAATGATTTAAACACTGCTAATGCTATGACTGTTTTACATGATTTAATTAAAGATGATATGGTAAATGGTAAAACTAAGTTAGAATTAATTCGTTCTTTTGATAAAGTTCTTAGTTTAGATTTATTAAAAAAAGATACTACGGTAAGAGAAGACGATGAGGAAATTAGAAAGTTAATTGAAACTAGAAATAATGCCAAAAAGAAAAAGGATTTTGAGTTGGCAGATTCAATAAGAGATGAACTACTTAGCAAAGGTATAATTCTTATTGATACTAGGGAAGGCACGACTTATAAAGAGGTATAGTAATGGATGATTTACTTTATTTGTTAATGCTTATAATTCCTTTAATTGCTCAGTTATATGTAACATCAAGTTATAAGCGTTTTAAAAAAGTTTATAATAAAAAGAATATTACGGGTTATGACGTAGCAAGAAAGATATTAGATGCTAATGGACTTAGTAATTTATATATTGTTGAGACAAAAGGAACAATGACCGATCATTATGATCCTTCGAGAAAAACAGTTAGATTATCTAGTGAAGTTTATCATGGAAGTTCAGTTGCTAGTATGGCAATTGCCGCTCATGAATGTGGGCACGCAATTCAAGATAAAGAAGGGTATTTGTTTTTAAAAATACGTAGTATCATTTATCCTGTTGTTAATTTAGGAACAAGACTAGCGTATATTGTACTTTTGATTGGAATAGTTTTAGAATATTTTGATTTAATTTTATTAGGAATTGTTTTAGTTGGTCTAGGATTAGTATTTCAAATTGTTACATTGCCAGTAGAAATTAATGCGTCTAAAAGAGCACTTCTTAAATTAGAAGAACTTAATATTGCTGATAAAGGTGAGTTAAATGGAACTAAAACAATGTTAAAAAGTGCTGCACTTACTTATTTAGCCGGAGTATTATCTAGTGCAATAGAAGTTTTTAGATTAGTATACATTTATTTTGATAGAAGAGATTAATTCTCTTTTTTTCATGGAAAAAATAAGATATAATTGTATTAGTAATAATAGGAAGGGTATTATGGCAAAGAGAAGAAGATTAAAAAAATCAGTTAAAAGATTTTTAATAGGGTTTATTTTAGGAGTAGGTTTATTAATTGGCGGTATTAAAACTTACAATAATATAATGTATAAAAAAACTTATGAGTACAAATTTTTAGAAAAAAATTATACAATTAACGAATTTAAAATTATTGATAAACTAGATAAAGAGGAAAAAAATGTTTTATTAGAGAAAGAATATAATAAAAATATTCCTTTACTTATTAATGAAAAATATTTTATGTTTAAAAATTTGGATAGATATTTAGATTATCAAGAAAAAAATAATAATTTAGAATTAAAAGATATTGTTTCACTTGTAAATGTTAATAGGGATAAGGATTTTTATAAAGACATAGAAGTTACAGATGTAAGTAATATTAATGAAATGTTAGTTAATAAATATCATGCTTTGGATAAAGATTATGTTGCTCCAGATATAGTTAAATGCAGTTCTACATATGCTTATGCGAATAATGAATTAAATAAGGAAGCATATGTGGCCTTTAAAAATATGGCTGATGCTGCAAAAGAAGAAGGACATATAATATTAATTCTTTCTTCTTATCGTACTTATGAATCACAGGATAATTTATGGAAACAAAGGAAAACAGCGTATGGTATAAAAAAGGCTGATGCGTATGCTGCAAGAGCTGGATCAAGTGAACATGAAACGGGTTTAGCAATTGATGTTGCAGAGTATAAAGATGTAAATGATGAATTTGGTAAAACAGAAAGTTTTAAATGGATGCAAGAAAATGCTTATAAGTATGGTTTCATTTTAAGGTATCCGGAAGGTAAGGAAAATATAACTGGTTATTCTTATGAGGCTTGGCATTATAGATATCTTGGTGTTTCTTTAGCAACTAAAGTTTATAATGAAGGAATTACATATGATGAGTATTATGAATTTTATTTAAATAAATAATAAAATCAGAACTAAATTTTTAATTCTGATTTTTCTTTTTGTATTTGGTAGTTAGCACTCCATCTTTGTAAGAATATTTCTTTGTCCATTTCATCATCAAATAAATCGCTTATAAGAAATTTAGCACGTTTATCTATGTCTAAACTAAGTAGTTTGTCTACGTAATTTAGTCCTTGGTCAAAATCTTTACTTAGTTTTTTGGTAAAGATAAGTATGGAAGCAAACAATTTTAAGTTTTGATGAATGACGTTAAAGTCTAAAGTACCATTGGGCATTCTAAATTCGATTGTGTTTTTATTTTGAGTATTAACATTTAAAATATTTACGGCTTTATTGCGAAAAGTAATGGGCTGCACTGATTCTTTTAATCGTTCTAAGAATTCATTATAACTTTCACTTTCATCAATGGTTAAAATGCCATCTTCGACTGCTTCTAAAAATTCATCTGTCAAATACTGAGCAAAATAATCGGATCTTTTTCTTGGATAATCATTTTCTTTATTAGATATTAAGTAAATTATTTCTTCACAAGTTGTAAACAAATAGAAAAAAATTAGCCATTCTTCTTTAGTTTTAAAAAAGTCTGCTCCAATATGAATATGACAACTACAACTAGCGGTTGCTTCTAATCCATTATCTTTCATAAAATGGCAAATTTCATATAATTCACTTAAATCATTTTGACAATAGTGCATGATAGGAGAATTTATTTCCAAAGAATTTTCTTTTAATGAAGGGTCATTTTTGATAATCCATCTGGTAAGAAGTTTTTTGTTTAAAAATCTTATTATTTTACTATTTCCATTCTCGGCTTCTAATTCAACGCCAAACGTCATTTCTTTAGGAATTTCGCTGGATAGAGTTATATTTTCTGAAGGCTGGTTATTTGTACTTTCTTCAAAAACGTATGAATCTTGTAAAAGTTCGATGATGCGATTTTTATTATTTAAAACATTAAACAAAAAGATTAAATCAACTTTAATTGTAAAATTTTTATAAGCTGCTATTTTCTCATCGTCATTATCAAAAAGAATTAATGAATGAATACAAAATGCTTCTAAATCGTACATACTAGTGTATTTTAACTTTAACTTAGGATTTGTTAAATATATCATAGCATTCATGATAATTACATTTTTATCAATTGATTTTAATGTATCTAAGGCAATTTTTAGATATTTTTCAATTTCTTCGTCACTTTTATTTTTAAAGTGTTCTTCTATAATATTTTCTAAAAATGCTTTTTCTTTTATTAATTCCATAATTTTCCTTACTTACTACTTTTCATTTCAAACAAAATATCTCTAAGTTGCATTGCTCTTTCAAAATCAAGTTCTTTAGCGGCTTTACGCATCTCTGCTTCTATTTTTAACATAGCATCGTGTTTTTCTTTTTTAGAAAGTTTTTCAACATTATCATCTTTAACTTCATTAGATATTAAATCTCTAATTTCTTTAATAATTGTTTTAGGCACAATGTGATGTTTTTCGTTATATTCCATTTGAATTTTTCTTCTTCTTTGAGTTTCATTGATTGCCTTTTCCATGGCTTCACTAATAGTATCAGCGTACATTATAACATGGCCATTTGCATTTCTCGCAGCTCTACCAATTGTTTGAATAAGACTGCGCTCGCTTCTTAAAAAGCCTTGTTTATCCGCATCCATGATGGCAATTAAACTTACTTCTGGAATATCGATACCTTCTCTTAATAAGTTAATTCCAACTATGCAGTCATATTTTCCTAAACGTAAATCTCTTATAATACGTAGTCTTTCAAATGTTTTAACTTCATTATGCAAATAGGCGACTTTTATATTTAAGCCTTTTAAGTAATTTGTTAATTCTTCGGCCATTCTAATTGTTAAAGTTGTAACTAAAATTCTTTCGTTCTTTTTAATTCTTTCATTAATTTCGTTTATTAAATCATCGATTTGGCCTTCAGTTTTTTTAACTTCAATGGTTGGATCAAGAAGTCCGGTAGGTCTAATGATACTTTCTACAACTTCATTATTAACTAGGGATAGTTCATAATCGCCAGGAGTTGCAGATATATATATAGCCTCTTTAATTTTGTTATTAAATTCGTCGAACTTAAGAGGTCTATTATCAAGAGCACTAGGAAGTCTAAAACCATAATCAACTAGCGTTTGTTTGCGCATGCGGTCACCATTATACATAGCTTTAACTTGAGGCAAAGTAACGTGTGATTCATCAACAACTAAAAGATAATCATCACCAAAAAAGTCCATTAATGTAGAAGGTGTTTCTCCCTCAGCACGAAGTGCTAAGTGTCTACTATAGTTTTCTATACCATGACAAAAGCCGGTTTCTTTTAGCATTTCAATATCATATTCACAGCGCTCTTTAATTCTTTGCTTTTCGATAAGTTTTCCTTGACTTTCAAAGTAAGCAATTTGTTTATCTTTTTCTTCTTCAATTCTTTTGATTGCTTCTTTTAATTTTTCATCGCCAGTTACAAAGTGACTAGCAGGCATAATGGTAGTATTTTTAATATTTTGAATTATAGTACCGGTTAAGATATCAAATTCACTAATGCGATCAATAACATTTCCAAATAATTCGATACGAATACCATTTTTTCGCTCACTAGCGGGAACGATATCTATTATATCGCCGTTAACTCTGAAAGTACCACGGTGGAAATCTAGTTGATTTCTTTCGTAAGTCATGGTTACTAGTCTATCAATAATATCATTACGTTTATAAGTATCGCCAACTCGTAATATTAACATATTGTTTTTATATTCTTCTGGTTCACCAATACCATAAATACAAGAAACACTGGCAACAACGATTACATCTTTATAATTTATTAAAGCACTAGTAGCACCATGTCTTAATTCATCAATTTCATCATTTATGCTTGAATCTTTTTCTATATATGTATCAGTAGAAGGAACGTAAGCTTCAGGTTGGTAATAATCATAGTATGAAACAAAATATTCAACATGATTTTCAGGAAATAGCTCTTTAAACTCACTATAAAGTTGACCTGCAAGAGTTTTATTGTGTGCTAACACAAGAGTAGGTTTATTGACATTTTTTATAACATTAGCAATCATAAAAGTTTTACCAGTGCCAGTAGCTCCCATTAATACTTGATGTTTTTTACCTTCTTTAATTCCTTTTGTTAATTTTTCAATCGCTTCCGGTTGATCACCAGATGGCGAAAAATTTGAATGTAATTTAAACATTTTTTTCATCTCCTATACTTCTTTTTTCATTTCCCATTAAATCATTTCACTTATATAATTATTATTTACCGCTCTTTTTTAAATAAACATTATTATTTTACTTTAACAATAATAATTTGTCAATAGAAAAATAGAACAAATGTTTTAATGACGCATTTTGTTAGTAAATTATGAAATAATCTCATTCCTTTAATATTTGATGTTTTTTTTTTACAAAATATATTGTATAATGATAATACTAAAAGGGTGTGAAAATGTGGAAAAAGTATTAGTTTTTGGACATAGAAAACCAGATACTGACTCAGTATGTGGAGCAATAAGTTTAAGTCATTTAAAAAGACAAATGGGCATAAATGCTGAGCCAAGAGTCCTTAGTGAAATAAATGACGAATCTAAATTTGCTTTAAAAAAATTTAATACCCCAGAGCCAAAATATTTAAATGACGTAAAAGTACAACTTAAAGATGTAAAATATAAAAAGAATTATTATATGAATGAAAATGCATCAATATATTCTACTTATACTTATATGACAAATAAAGGAATAACGGGAATACCTCTTGTTGATGATAAAAAATATTTTAAAGGTTATGTATCCTTAAAAGAAATTGCGAGTGAATTAGTAGTAAGTAGTTCAAATTATTTAAATACTTATATAGATTCAATTGCAGAAACGCTTAATGCTAGTAGTGTTTATAAATTTGATGAAGAAATTGAAGGAAATGTTATGGCTGTTGCGCTTCCTTATCAATTATTTATAGATACAATTCATTTAGATAATAGTTCTATTATAATTGTAGGAAATAGGGAACATATTATAAATTACTCACTACAAAGTAAAGTTAAATTAATGATTATCATAAATAATCACGATTTATCTAAAGAACAAATGGCACTTGCTAAGAAAAATAAAGTAAATGTAATTGTTACCCCATATGATACATTTAAAACTTCAAGAGTTATAACACTTGCTAATCCAATTAAAAGTATTAAGAGAAATTCATCAGCAACATGTTTTGGGCCTAAAGATTATTTAACAGACTTTTTAGATACAAGTAATAAATTAAAACATACAAACTATCCAATTGTAAATGGTAAAGGAATATGTGATGGAATGCTTAGAGTTATTGATACAGGTGAGTATTCTAAAAAGAAAATTATTTTGGTAGATCATAATGATCCTTCTCAAAGTGTAGATGGACTTAATGAAGCAGATATCTTAGAAATTGTCGATCATCATAATATTGGTGATATTAATACTTTTATTCCTATTAATTTTAGAAATATGGCTGTTGGTTCTGTAAATACTATAATATATACTATGTATGAGGAACAAGGAATAAAGATTCCCCAAAATATTGCAGGACTTATGTTAAGTGGAATAATCTCAGATACACTTCTACTTAAAAGCCCAACGACTACCGAATTAGATATTAAAATTGCAGAAAAATTAGCGAAACTAGCTAAAGTTAATTTAGAGAAATATGGAATGGAACTTTTAGGAAGCGGAGTTTCTATAAAAGGTATGAGCATCAATGAAGTTATTTATAAAGACTTTAAAAATTATGTTATTAATGATAATAAATTTGGCATTGGCCAAGTATTTACTACTAATTTTAAAGATTATATAAATGATTTAGATAAGTATCGTGAGGAACTAGATACGATTGCTAATAATAATGGTTATAAACTCGTATGTTTATTTGTTACAGATATAATTACTAATGATAGTTATTTACTATATAATTCTAGTGCTAAGGGATATTTAATGGATGCTTATAATTTAGATGAATTAAAAGAAGGAACTATCTTAAAAGGTGTGATTTCTAGAAAAAAACAAATGGTTCCACCTATAATGGAAGTCTTAGAAAAAGCATAACTTTAAAGTATAATGATATTAAATTGTTGAAAAGTAAGATGAATGTAGACATAAAAAAGTGTCTACATTTTTGTTTAAAGAAAACCCCCAGATAGTCTAGGTGTTAAAGTTTAGCACATACAACAGGAAATTGCAAATTTTTTCAACTTGCACAATTTATGGTTAATACCATAGACTTTTTGTATGCAGAATATTAACTTGACATGGGGGGGGTTATTAGTATAATTATATAGAAAATATCGGGTGATGTTGTGTATGAAAAGTGTAAAGAAAAATAATGTAACAGTAGTAGTATTAATTGTGATATTAACAATGATAATTGGAGTAAGTTTATCGTATGCATTCTTTTCCGCTAGAATAAGTGGAACCGAAAGTGAATCAACAATAGTAATGGAAGCAGGAAGTTTATCTATAGAATATACAGATTTATCAAATGTAATAAGTGTATCAAAAGTATATCCTAAGGAAGATGCTTGGGTAACCAAAGAATTTAAAGTAACGGGAACAAATACAACAAATTTAGTATTATTTTATAAAATAAAAATAGTCTTAGATAATAATGAGTTTGAAGGCTTAGGTTTAAGTTACAGTTTAGAAAGTGAAAATACAGGAAATAATGGAAATATTATCCCACGTATAAGTAAAGAATATATTGGAATGGAAGACGTTGTATTAGGTCAAGGATATTTTATAAATACAGGAACAACACCAAAAGAACATAAATATACATTAAAAATATATTTCAAAGAAAATGGAGAAGATCAAAACTATTTACAAGGAGCCAAATTTGCTGCCCATATAGAAATAGAGGCAGGAGATAAAGCAGTAGAAGTATCACCAAAAGGATGGGATGAGGCAGGAAGTGGAACATTACTTGCCGGAATAAAAGAAAATTATCCAACTATAATGCAACCGTTAACCAATCCAGGAAAAGAAGGATCACCTGCAAAGGAAGCAGTACTAGCAGGAGCAGTTGATGACTATGGGATGAGTTATTATTTTAGAGGAAATGTAACGAATAATTATGTCCAGTTTGCAAACAAATGCTGGAGAATTGTGCGTGTAACTGGGGATGGATCCATAAAACTTGTACTTCATAATGACAATGTAAATAATGTAACAAGTCCATGTGCATCATCAAATAATAGTACGTCAGCAGCCTTTGCAAGATATAGTGGAACAACATATGAAACTGAGTATAATGAACAAGACACTGACGATACATATGTAGGATTTATGTATGGAGCAGCAGATGCTAGTACATATTTAGGAGAACATGCTAATACAAATAAAAGTACCATTTTACAAAACTTAGAAACATGGTATAAAAATAATTTAGCAACATATGAAAGCAAACTCGCAGATACCATCTGGTGTAATGATAAAAGTACAAAGTTAAATCAAACTATAATAGATACAAGGTTAAATACCACAACTAATAAATTAAATAAAAGTAGTGACAATTATCCCGGTTTGGGATATGGAACAAATAAAACCTTATATAGTGGTAGACAAAGAACAAGATCAAATTATGTTTATACAAATATATCAAATAACCGATATGGACCGGTAGGAACGGGACCAACATTAATATGTCCATTAGATAATGATGGCGGAAAATTATCAAAGTTTACTGTTTCAGATACAATCAACGGTAATGGAGCATTAGATTATAAAATAGGATTACTTACAGTGGACGAAGTATTATATGCTGGAAGTATTGATTATTATGGATATCAAGCATTAAATTATAATAATTCATCAATAAATAGTTATTTAAGAGAAAATGCAAATGATTGGTATTGGTCCTTTTCGCCTTATTACTTCTATGCTATTGCCTACGTGCTTGGCGTGGGGGGCGATGGCATTGTCGACAGCTCTCCGGTGTACGACACGCTCTGTCTTCGTCCGGCAGTTTCTCTTACGAGCGCAACAACGATATCTGGAGGAAATGGCACCTCATCAAATCCGTTTGTAATAAATTAGATAAAATGCATGATGAATGGTTGCAATCAATAATCAGAATAATCTCCTAAACGTTAGAATTAATAACAACACTATAGAAGAATGAAAAAGAATTTAAAGAAAAAAGTAATTTAATAGATTATAAAAATAGTTTAATTAGTTATAAAGGATTATTTATGAGAATAAGTAATAAAGGAGTTTATCAGAATTTAATTAATTTTAATAAATAAAGTTCCAATTAAAAACATATAGTTAAGTGGAGGAAAACTATATGGAACTAATGGGATTAACCGATGAAGAAGTAAAAAAATCAAGAGAAAAATATGGTAGTAATGAAATAAAAGTTAATAAGAAGAATAGTTTTATTAAATTATTTATCGAATCTTTAGGAGATCCGATGATTAAAATATTATTAATTGTTTTAGGAATAAAGTTAGTTTTTTTATTTGCTGATACAGATTGGTTTGAAACTTTAGGAATTTTTATTGCGATATTTGTTGCATCACTTATAAGTACGATTAGTGAGTATGGTAGTGATAAAGCATTTCAAAAGTTACTTTCTAAAAATAATGTAAAATACGCTAAAGTAAAGAGAAATAATTTAATTAAAGAAATTCTTGTAGATGAGATAGTTGTTGGTGATATTGTTTATTTAAAAAATGGGGATTATATTCCAGCTGATGGAGTGCTTGTTGATGGAGCAGTACTAGTGGATGAAGCAAGTATTAATGGGGAAAGTAAAGAGAATTTTAAAAGTAGCTCTTTAAAAGGAGATAAAAATAAACTTTATAAGGGCACGATTATTAGTAGTGGCGAAGCATTTATGAAGGTTACTTTGGTGGGAGAAGCAACTTTATTTGGTAATATTGCCAAGGAAATTCAAGAAAAGTCACCGCTAAGTCCTTTAAAAATAAGACTAAGAGATTTAGCACAGATAATTAGTAAAATTGGTTATGTAGGGGCGTTTTTAGTCTTTTTTTCATATTTATTTTCCGTAGTTGTTATTGCTAATAATTTTAATTTTACAGAAATAATAAATACAGTTTCTAATATTCCTTTAATAACAAATTATGTAATTTATGCACTTACTTTAGCAGTTACAATTATTATTGTTTCAGTTCCAGAAGGTCTTCCTATGATGGTGGCTTTAGTTTTATCTACTAATATGAAAAAGATGATAAAGAAAAATGTATTAGTAAGAAAAATGGTAGGTATAGAAACAGCAGGATCTTTAAATGTATTATTAACAGATAAAACAGGTACTTTAACTAATGGACAGTTAAGTGTTTATTCTTTAGTGGATTATAATGAAAAGAAGTTTTTAAATGATGTAGAGTTAGTAAAATATGAAGAGTATTATAATTTAGTGGGAAATTCAATTATTCTTAATAATGATGTTATAGTATCAGATAATAAAATAATAAGTGGTAATGCAACAGATAAGGCTTTATATAATTTTATGGGGTTTTTATCGAAAGAAAAAGTGATTTCTAAGGTTTCTTTTGATAGTGAAAAAAAGTATTCATCAGTTACTACAGAAAAGTATACTTATTATAAGGGAGCACCAGAAATAATTTTATCTAAGTGTAAAAGATATTATGCAGATGGAAAGACTAATTTAATTGAAAAAAATAAATTAAATAATATGATTAATAAGTATATGAATAAAGGATACAGGGTAATTGCGCTTGCATATGGTAATGAAAATGAAAATTTGACTTTTTTAGGGATAATTTTATTAAAAGATGAAATAAGAGAAGATGCTAAAGAGGGACTTGATTTAATAAAACAGGCAGGTATTAGTACAATAATGGTTACGGGTGATTCTTTAGATACGGCTTTTTATATTGCTAAAGAGCTGGACATGGTACAAAAAGATGATATTTTTTTAACTAGCAATGAGTTTGCTCTTATGAGTGATGATGAGGTTAAAAGTAAACTTTTTAAAATTAGGATTATTGCGAGAGCTAAGCCGAATGATAAAAGTAGATTAGTAAATATTGTAAAAGATTTAAATTTAGTGGTAGGGATGACAGGTGATGGTATTAATGATGCCGCAGCACTAAAAAAAGCCGATGTTGGCTTTAGTATGGGAAGTGGCACAGAAGTTGCTAAAGAAGCTTCTGACATTGTTATTTTAGATGATAATATTAATTCAATAAGTATGGCAGTTTTGTTTGGCAGAACAATTTTTAAAAATATTCGAAAGTTTATTATATTTCAGCTAACGGTTAATATTTGTGCGATGAGTTTATCTATTATCGGACCTTTTATAGGAATAAGTACACCAGTAACGGTAATGCAGATGCTTTGGATAAATATGATTATGGATACACTTGCGGGGCTTGCTTTTGCTTATGAAGAACCGCTTAAAGCTTTTATGAATGAAAAGCCAAAAGATAAAAATACTCCTATAATAAATAAATATATGTATGAAGAAATTATATTGACAGGAACGTATTCGGCTATATTATGTATTCTTTTTTTGAAACTTCCTTTTTTTAAAGAAATGATAAGATATGATATAAATGATAAATATTTTTTAACAGCATTTTTTGGATTATTTGTTTTTATTGGTATATTTAATGCTTTTAATACCCGAACTAATAGATTAAATTTGTTATATAGAATAAGTAATAATAAGGTGTTCTTAGCAGTATTTTTGATGGTAGGTGTTTTACAAGTGTATTTTATATATTATGGGGGAATAATTTTTAGAACTTACGGTTTGACTATTAAAGAATTCTTATTTATTTTGGCTCTTGCTTTTACAGTAATTCCTTTTGATTTATTTAGAAAGTATATGTTTTCTAAAAATCATAGTAATAATGATTATATTTAAATTATTTAATGTAACCATTTTGAACTATTTTAGTATCATTTATAATAATAAAGGCTTTTTTATCAAAAGTATAAATTAATTCTTTTAATTTTTTTAAATTTTTCTTGTCTATTTCAATAATAATAAGATTTTTATTATCTTCTGCTTTTATGACTGATAAACCAAAGCCGTTTTCTTTAAGAATATCAATTTCTTTTTTGTTTATTTTAGATGAAATAATGTTGATTGTTAAATGTCCTTTGATAAATTTGGTGCTTATAAAGGTGCCAATATAAGTGCCAGTGGCGTAACCTAAGGCATAACTTATAGGAATAAGAATACTAGTTATTTCGGTATTTAAGGCAGTTCTAGCAACTTCAAACCAAATTAAAACTTCTACAAATGCAATAATAGTGCTTATAATTCTTTTTTCTTTAACGATGAAGACAGTTTTAACTGTTCCTAGTGAAACGTCTAGAATGCGGGCAAAAAAGATTTTTATACATAATAATAATAATTTCATAAGAAAACTCCTTTTTATTTATTATGGTTTAATTTTAGTGATTTATTTGACACTTTTATTCAAAATATAAAGATATTTTAGTATAATTAGTTTAGGAGGATAAAAAAATGGAAGAAAAAATTGTTGTAGATCATAATAAATGTTTAAAATGTGGTATGTGTGCATCTATTGCTCAAGATACTTTTACTTTTGGTGAAGATGGAGAAATAAAGGTTATAAAAAATGAAGTGACTGATGAAGTTAAAAATGCCATTAACAGTTGCCCAGTTGGAGCGATAACAACCGAAAAAAAATAGATATGCATGTGGCATATCTTTTAATTTGAAGAAATATTTGATTTTTATTTGTTTTCAAGATCAGAATTTAACATTTCAATTATAACTTTTTCATATATATCTTGTTCATGTTTATAATCATTTCTTTAGATAAATCATCGTCTAAAGTGTCTAAACAGTAATCAAATAATCTAAAATGATTTTTCATCTTCGTTAAATCATCTAATTTAATTGTATCATCACTTTTAGGAATAAAAGAATTAATTATAAAAAAACAATAACAATTATGTTACTATTTTAATCAGATTCTTCAATAAAATTTTTGCTTTTATGAGGTTCGTCTTTAAGTAAATCTAAATAATTTTGCTGTCTTAAGGCTTCATAAAGAACAATAGCGACGGTATTTGATAAATTTAAAGCACGCACTTTATCAGTCATCGGAATTCTTAAACAGTTATCAATATGGGGTTTAAGTAAATGAGGTGGTATTCCCGTTGACTCTTTACCAAAAACAAAATAAATATTTTTAGATGTATCACTATAATCAAAAGAAGTATGGGGTTTGTGACCATATCTAGTTAAATAATAAAATTCGCCTTTATTTTTACTGTAAAAATCATCAATATTTTCATAAACTTCATAATCACAGTCTTTAATATAATTTACGCCACTTCTTTTAATATAACTTTCACTTAAACTAAATCCTAAAGGCTTAATTAAATGTAACTTTGTATGAGTAGCAACGCAAGTTCTCATGATGTTTCCTGTATTTCCAGGAATTTCTGGTTCAAATAATACAATATTAATCATTTATTATCCCTTTTTTCTAGTTCATATTTTTCTAATAAATTATTTAAATCCACGATATTTAAAAGATTGTTTTTACTATCAATATAATCAGTTGGAATATTATCCTTAAAATAAATAATAGCTGGGAAAATAATCGTTTCACTATCAACAATACCAACTGTTTTATTAAATCCATTAATCATGTTAGTTTCGTTTAAATAATCATTAACATTTACATAATAAAAATAATCTTCTAGTTCATTTTTTTTGATAACTTTTTGTAATTTTTTTTCAAAGTTATAAATTTCTTTATTACCGGTGTAACTTACGTATAACAAACTATTACTATTCATTTCCTTTATAGCATCAGATAATTCATTATAATTTATAACAGAAACTGATTTAGAAATATAACTATTATTTATTTTATTTCCTTCATAGTTACGATAAAGATTAGAAGCACTTAAAGTTATAAGCATTGTTGCTATAAGGATAATAGCAAGTTTTATATAGTTTCTTTTTTTGTTCATAGTATCACCAATTTAATTGTATCAAAATTTTATATAAAAGTCTTTAAATTTATGATAAATTGATTAAATCACTATTTTTTTCAAGTAATCCGTTATAAAACGAAGGTATTTCTCCTTGAATAATTTTTGATGCCACTAACACATCATAACTATTTACTAAATCTTTTTCTTTAAATGGGATAACAACTGCACTTTCAATTGTAAAATTTATATATAACTCAATTTGTAAAGAGTTTATTCCATAAGTTTTAACTTTGGTTTTCATATTACCGCTTATACTTTGCAAAATGGAAATTCTACTTTCTATTTTGGGACCTACATTTGCTAAAAGTAAATTATTAGTATAATTATAAAAGGGGAGTTTCATATAAATTTTACTATTATCAAATCTAGCATCAAAATATCCTAAATTACCTGTATCTGCCACATTTTTCATTATCGACTTTTTTATTTCAATTAAAAGATTATATGCATTTTCTAAATTATAATCTACACTTTCAACTTTATTTTCATTTTTATTAATGGTAATTAAATCATTTATATTATATTTATGAAAAACTTCTCCTTTAATGTTAGCATTTACAATATTCGTCATAACATCGCTTATTACTTTTTGGCAAATTCCATACATATTATCCGTAATCTTTACGCCAATAGATTTTATTAAGAAAAAAGTACTTAAAAAAATTAAACATAATACTATAATAGTTAAATTTTTATTAGTAATAAATTTATTTTTTCCTTTAAATCTTTTCATAATAAATTATATGAAAAAAATAAGGCTTTAAAACAAGCCCCATTTAAATATATTGTTAGCAACCACTACTGAGATGCCTATTAAAACAATAATAAAGATAAAAACCAATATTTTAATTAACACGGAGTTAGATTTAATGTCTTTTTGCATATCTTTAAAATCATCAAAATCTTCTTCTGTAACTCTAAGTTTACCCGTATAAAACTCTTCTTCTTCTTTTTCGGGAGGTTCAACTTTAACGATGCTATTTTCACTTTTATTATCATCTTCATCTGCTAAATCTAAAAGTTCCGCATCTTTTCTTTGATTTTTTAATTCTAACTCTGTAATTGTATTCATTAAACTAGTAATTTCTAGTGCTTCTTCTTCTTTTGCACTATATTTTTCATTTACTTTATCTACTAAATCTCTACCACTATAAGCTCTATTTAATCTTTCTACTTCATAGTCGATATTTTTTTCCTGTCTAGCCTTACTTAAAATATTATTCAAATCATATTCTTTTGTATCTTCTTTTAAAATTTCACTTTCTGGTTCTGTATCTTCATCTATACTAATTGATTTTCTCTTAGGTATATTATCGCGATATTTTTTATCAAGCATATCTCTGATTTGATCGACATCTATTGCTTTAGCATTATCTTTAAGGACCGAAATATTGGAATTAACATCAAACTTATTATAATTATCTAATTCATAATTTTTGTATAAATCTTGATTTCTTTCTGTTCTTTTTTTTAATTCTGGTGTGTCGTTTTCATATTTATCCATTCGCGTATTCATACGCATCACCTACTCTAAAGTTATAATATCATATTTTAAAGAATAATTAAATACGAAAAAACAATTAATAATAGGTATTCGCCCTTAACAAAATAGTCATTTATCATAAGATAAAATTAAGGAGGATATATGTTATTTAGTTTTGATAATGATTTTATATTAGAAGATTATTTTAATTTAAATAAAAAGACTTCTGATATTTTAAGTCCTAAAGAGGGCCAAATGATTGGTAATATGTTTTATAATGAATATGATAGTTATAAAAATTATAAGCCTAAAGAAGTAGTTGTTACTAGTGATAAAGAAAGGTTATTACAAAGAATAAGAGAACTTGATTTTGCTGTTAATGATTTATTACTTGCTTTAGATTTAGATCCGAATAATAAAACATATTATGAATTATTTAAAAAATATGTTGAAGAAGAAAATGCTTGCATAAAAAAATACAGTGAAGATTATAGTGTTTTATGTGTAAAAGATGATACTAAAGGAGTTTATACTTGGGAAAAAGGACCATGGCCATGGGAGGGTGAAAGATATGTTTAAATATGAAAAGATACTTCCATATAAAATTGATATAAAAAAGAAAGATGTTAAAATGGCTAAGTATTTAATAACTCAGTTTGGTGGTGCCAATGGTGAATTAGGAGCTGCTTTAAGATATTTTTCACAAAAATTTAGTATGCCAACAGATGAAGGAAGGGCCTTACTTAATGATATTGCTACAGAAGAATTTGGTCATGCGGAAATGATTTGTGTTATGGTTCATCAGTTATTAAAAGGTGCTAGTGTTGACGAATTAAAGAAGTATGGTCTAACAAGTCAGTATGTTGAACATGGTTATGGAATTTATCCAACTGATTCTAATGGCGTTCCTTTTAGTGCGACTGTCTTTGCGTCTGTTGGAGATCCTATCGCGGATTTAGCAGAAGATATGGCCGCTGAAGAAAAAGCAAGAACCACTTATGAACACTTAATAGATATTGCTGAAGATGAAGACGTTATAAATATTTTATTATTTTTAAGACAAAGAGAAATTGTTCATTATAATAGATTCAAAAAATTATATGAAACTTATAAATATGCTAAGAAAAAAATGTAAACAGCAAAAAGACCTATAAAGAAAAATAACTTTATAGGTTTTTATTAATTTAGTAGAATTTTGCTAAGGATTGTGCTATTATTAAAATAGGAGGATTCTTATGGAAGCATTTATAAATAGTGCCATTACTAATGGGATAATTAGTTTTTTAGAAACAGATGCTTCTAAAAAAGATGGAGCACATGTATTTGAAAATAAGGTAATTACAATATTAACTAGGATATATAGTGAACCAGATGTTATTAATCCTTTTAAATTAAAAAATGAAAAAACTTTTAAAGATAATTTAGGTATTTATGGACTTACAGAAAATGAAATAGATAGATTTATTTCCCTTATGAATGTTTATGGAATATGGCTTAATAGTAATAGAACTAATAAAAATAATGTATTTGAAGAAATAAGTTTATTACTGATAAGAATGATAATGCTTAAAAATAGGTATATTAGTATTTCTAATGATGAATTAAGAGTATATGATGAATTTTTTAGTTTAGCAAATGACAAAATTAAAATGATTGCGGAAATGTCGGCGGTTTCACCTACTAAGGTAAGTGCAGTTTGGCATAGAAAAAGAGCGCACATTATAAAAAACAATGATGCTATGTATTTGACTATTATAGAGCCTAAATTACTTAGTAGCGAGGTTTATAAAAAATATGGCGTAAGTATTAATGAAGTTAAGCAGTTATCTAATAATGCTATAGATGAAATTAATAAGCAAATTTTGATGGAAGAGAATGGTAGCACTGTTGGGGGTGGCAGAACTAAAGAAAAACCACTACAATTAGTTCTTACAAGTGGTAATGGTTTTGTTGATATGATAGTTTTACTTAGTATTATGTGCACAGAAATAATGATAGGAATTGTTATAACAGTAACGCTGATGGGGTGATAAAATGAAAAAGGTTGTTATAAATGATAAAGAATATGAGATTGTTAAAGATTATCGAGATGGCTTTGATGAAGCAGAAGTTAAAAGTAAATTAACAGATTATTTTGATAATTATGATTATGTGGCTGGAGACTGGGCTTATGGAAAGTTAAGATTAAAAGGTTTTTATGATGAAAAAAATAAAAAGGCTACAAACATAAATAATGTAAAATTTTTTGAGGATTATATAAAAAATAATTGTGCAACTAATTGCAAACATTTTTTAATGAAAAAAATTAATTGATATCTACATAAAGATATGGTAGTATTAATAATAGGATAGTGAGGGATACTATGGTAGAATTTAAAAAGGATAATGGCGAAATATTTGAAGCAGAATTAATTAGTTATTTCGAATTAGCAAATACAGGCAAAAAATATGTTTTTTATACGTCTCATGAACAAGTGGAAAATGGTTTAATAAAGATGTATGTTTCAGAAGTTAATGTGGAAGGACAAACTATTTCAGCAGATATGACTGATGAGGAATGGGCTAATATAAAAACTATTATGAAATCTATGCTTAAAGGTATTAAAGATGACAATATTAAATATTTATCTTGGGAGGTAAAATAAAATGGCAAAAACAATTGCACTTACAAAAGAACAACTTGATACAATATCAAATGTTTTTAAAACGGCTATAACTTTTGTGAAAAGTGGAGTAGAAGTTGCTAAGGATGTTACTTCACAAATTAATGGTACTGCTTATGAAGGGAAACATGATCAAAATGTGCCTCTTGAAACTAAATTAGAAAGCACTGTTGCAACTCCAAATATTGAAGTTAATAATGCCGATGTTTTAAGAGCAATGAATGATACTCCAGATATCTCACATATAGTTAATCCTAGTGAAATGAATATAACTCCAACTGGGGCTGATTTAGTTTATGATGCGGTAACTAATCCCGTTGCAGGAACACCAGATTTAATGGGAGTAGTTAATAGAGGAGACGTGGAAAGTTCTGGCACCTTTAAATATGAAAATATGAGTGTGGATGAACTTCTTGATGAAACTGTTAAGTTACGTAGCCGTTTAGTAGAATTAAGAGCCCAAAATAATGATTATGAAAATCAAATTGGTTATGAACTTAATACTCTAAGATTTATGATGAGATATGATTCAAATCATGATTATAGTGTAGAAGAAAAAAAATTAGATGATCTTGCCAATAAAAAATTGTTAAATTCTACTACAATTGAGGTATTAGATGGTGAAATAACAATTATTAATAATATTATTAAACAAAAGTGTCATCAAATGGAAAAAGCCACTCGTCAAAGTTTAGACATTCCTTTAGGTGATGCACCAGCAAATATGGTAAATGGTAATCCTATGACACCAAATTTACCAGAAAATGAAGAAGCAATAATACCAAATGAACAAATAGCAGGTCAAACAAAAATGATGGGATTCTAAGTATAATACTTAGAATTTTTTCATATAAACTAATATGGAAGATATTTTAGAATTTTATTATGATATTACTAATTTAAATATAAAAAAATATAAAGATTATTATATTGTGAAAGATTTATTTGATACTTATTTGTTAGAAGAATTATTATATGATAAAGAAACTTTAAAAAAGAATATTGATATACTTAATAATACTAATATTTTATATCATTTACTCATTCTTACAAAAGATGGTAATATGACTTTTAGTTATGATGATAAAGAGTATGTTCTTTTGAAAATTAGAGAAGATATTAATAAAAATGTTAGCATTTTTGATTTTAATGAATTTAAGGTTAGCGGTACTTTTAATTGGGGAGAACTTTGGAGTAAACGAATTGATTATTATGAGACGCAAGTAGAAGAAGTAATTAAGGATGAAAGCGTTAAGTATAGTTTGCAGTATTATATTGGACTATCAGAAAATGCAATTAGTATGTTTAATGATTTAAATGAGTTATATGATAATAATTTAATTACATTTGGATTATCTCATCATAAATTAGAAATTCCTTTAAATGTAATTAATTTCTATGATCCAGTTAATATCTTTGTGGATAATGATGTTAGAGATTTATCTGAATATGTAAAAGCAGTTTTTTTTGAAGAAAATTTAACTAACTCAGAAATATTAACTTTAGTTGATAAGGTTAACTTTACGGAAGTAAGTGCCAATTATTTTTTAGACCGTCTTTTGTATCCTTCTTATTTTTTTAAAGTGTATGATGAATATATTGAAAGCAAAAATCTAGATAAGAAAATATTTTTGATTATTAAAAAAAGTCCGGAATTTGAAATGTTATTAAAACAAATCTATTCTAGACTGATAATTAAATATAATATTAAAATAAACTCTTGGATATTTAAATCTCAACATTAATTACTTCTTTAACTTCTGGTATTTTTTCTTGTAGGGCTTTTAGTAAACCTTCTTTTAAAGTGTCATCTTGATATATGCAATAGCTACAAGCACCAGTTAGTTTAACAAAGACAGTTCCATTATCATATTTAATAAATTCGATGTTTCCACCTTCACTATTTAAATATGGTTTTAAGTCATTAATTACTTCAATTATTTTTTCTTCCATTTGTAATCACCTTTTAAATTATAGCAAAGCTTTTAGTATTTGACAAATAATTATGTTATAATCTTTTTATAAGGAGTGCATATAATATGTATGAAGTAGGAAAGATTATTGAAGTTAAAGTAAGTGGGATAGAACCATATGGAATTTTTGTTTTAGCGGAAAATGATTATTCAGGATTAATTCATATTTCGGAAGTTGATAATAATTTTGTTAGAGATATTCATAATTATGTGAGTGTCGGAGATGTAATTTACGCAAATATTGTAGGCATTGATGAAGAAAATAAACATCTTAGTTTGTCTATTAGAAATATGAATTATAATAATAATGAAGGTAATACTAGAAAAATTAAAGAGAATATAAATGGTTTTTTACCTTTATATAATAATTTGCCTAAATGGATTAGTGAGAAAGCTGAGGAAATTAAGGGCAAAAATTAATTAACGAAAAAAGGAAGCATTAAACTTCCTTTTATTTTTATAAATGGTGTCCTGTATGCGACTTGAACGCATGACCCTTTGATTAAAAGTCAAATGCTCTACCGACTGAGCTAACAGGACATAAAATTGGCTGCCTCGGGGGGATTCGAACCACCGAAATGTCAGAGTCAAAGTCTGATGCCTTACCGCTTGGCTACGAGGCAATCAAAGTGGTGGAGGGACATAGATTTGAACTATGGAACCCGAAGGAACAGATTTACAGTCTGCCGCGTTTGACCACTTCGCTATCCCTCCAAAAGTGGTGCCGACAGAGGGAGTTGAACCCCCAACCTACTGATTACAAGTCAGTTGCGCTGCCAGTTACGCTATGTCGGCAAAAAAATGGTGGGCGATGTAGGACTCGAACCTACGACCCCCTGCTTGTAAGGCAGGTGCTCTAACCAACTGAGCTAATCGCCCGACTAATTATATAAATGGTGCCCGAGGCCGGACTTGAACCGGCACGAGTTATTATGCTCGCAGGATTTTAAGTCCTGTGCGTCTACCTATTCCGCCACTCGGGCGGGCACATTTGTCTTAAAAACTTAAGACTACTTGAATATACCAAATAATTTTAATTAGTGCAATACTTTTTATCAAAAAAACATAAAATTTTATTTTTTTTAGTAAATTTAAAATATTTTTTAGCAAAATAATCATATAAATAGTAAGAAACATGCAAAAATAGTAAAAAAATTGTTTCTAATTGTTGACTTAATTTTTTTTAGTGTGATATAATCAATTTGTTCCTTGAGAGAAGGAAACGGAGAAATACCCAAGTCTGGTTGAAGGGACTGGTCTTGAAAACCAGGAGGTCGGAAACGGCGCAGGGGTTCGAATCCCTTTTTCTCCGCCATATAGTTATCGCGGGATAGAGCAGCTCGGTAGCTCGCCAGGCTCATAACCTGGAGGTCGTTGGTTCAAATCCGGCTCCCGCAACCATGGTTCGTTAGTCTAGAGGCCTATGACGTCTGCCTGTCACGCAGAAGATCACGGGTTCAAATCCCGTACGAACCGCCATTTTGGCTTCATAGCTCAGTCGGTAGAGCAGAGGACTGAAAATCCTTGTGTCGCTGGTTCAATTCCCGCTGAAGCCACCATTAAGAAATTAATCCCTTATTTTTAGGGATTTTTTTTTGATTTTAATTTTCTAAACACACTATCAAACTCACTTTTGAAAACAATAAAAAAACACTCTTTTAAATAGTGCTTTTAAACAAATAGATTTTCTTTATATTTTATTTTATGTTCCGATAGTAATAAACCAAAAGTATTATCATCTTCATAAATGTATTCATAGTTGTTATTATAATTATGATTAAAAGGCTTGGCATCAGATGGCACTTCGAATTTGATATATTTTTTATTTTTAAAGATAACATCTATTTCAATAATATCATATTTACATTTAATTCTTTTTAATTTGTCATTCGATGCTATTAGTTTGCTTAATTTAACCATAAAAAAGTTAGCATATAATTTGTTTTTGATGATAGTTGGTTCGTACGGAATTTCTTCCCCATTGTTATTTAAGTTGGCAATATAAAAATCATTAAAATCTTTGCCAGAAAAAGAAACGTTATCGCCGTTATTAAATATAAGTCTTATTGATTCTATATTGTCCATCTAGTCTCACCATATTAAGTATAGCATAAAGTTTTACAAAATTTCAAAAATTAATAAATATTTAGCAATTTTTATGATTTTTTTGTGATTTTAAAAATAAAATATATAAATGATGAATTATTTAATTAAAAATTGGTTGTATTTTGTGGATTTTATGTTATAATGTTTTGTGTAACTTGTTTGTGCGCCCATAGCTCAACTGGATAGAGCGTTAGACTACGGATCTAAAGGTTGGGGGTTCGACTCCCTCTGGGCGCACCATTTTATCGAGAAGTAGCACAGCTTGGTAGTGCACTACGCTTGGGACGTAGGGGTCGCAGGTTCGAATCCTGTCTTCTCGACCAGTTGTTTATAAAGCCTTTATTTAAGGCTTTTTTAATTGCATTAATTATTTTCAAACACACTATCAATCTACGTTTTTATAAATTATTTATTATCTTTACCATTTCTATTAGTTCATTTTGTACATATGAGTATATGTATTTAAAGTTATAGCAATATTACTATGACCTAAATACTTTGAAACTAAACTATACTTGTTCCTTTCATAGTTCTCATGCTATAATAAGAGCATGAGAAAACTCCTTGTCTTGTTGGGACGTTGTTTTTTCATATTTTTGACTCTTACTTGTTACAGCAAGTTGGGTCTTTTTTATTTGATTTCAATCTTTTTCAATTCTTCTTTTTCAATTTCTTTAATTGATTTTTCAGGTGTTGGAAGTTTTTCCGGCATAGTTCCACCAAGTTTCTTTATTGTATCTCTTATAGCCTTACCAACTTTATAATGTGTACTAGTTGCAATTTGCTCATTCGCTTCTTCTTGTTTTTCTAACAGTGCTTCTGTTTGTGTTATTCTAAATATATTAGCACCTAATTCAGCACTTCCCATATTATCAAGAATATCTTCTCTATATCTTAAACCTTTTCTTTTAGCAATATCATCTGCAGTTTCACCATTGTATAATCCTTTATAACCAGCATTTGTAAATTTATCAAAGTTTTTTACACCTTTTTCTTTAGCTATTTTATATAGTATTTTATTTCCGTCTTTTGTTTGTTTTCTTCTGTATAATCTTTTTTCGTTTTCACTTAATTTGTTATACTCATATTCTGTTAATTCCATTTTTCTAGTTTGAATTGCAAAATAGGTTTGCCCTAAGGCAACTGCTTCGTATTTTGGATTTGCATTTTGAACTATTAAATAGCAAGCGTATCGGCTTAATTTATAATCTATAATTGGTTTGGTAGTCTTACCTGCTGTTACGATTTTGGTGTTTACACCAAAATGGGAATTGATATTATTATTACTTTGAGAACACGAAATTTGTGCTTTTTCAATTACTGCAGAAAAATATCTCCATTCTTTATATCCTAATATCTGTTGTAATTCACGTGCCTCCCAATATTCGTTGCCTTTCTCATCAATATGTTTAATATCTTCAAATGTTTTATCTTTGTATTCTTCTATATTGTATTTTTCTTTAACTTCTGTATTCATTCCTAAACCTCACTTTCATACTATATTTTAAAAACACCTACACTAGCATATTTTTAATCAAAATTTTTTTTCTTTTTGTTCTTTGATGTAATTATAATTCCTTTATTAATTTTATCAATTTTACTATCTATTGTTAGTTTTTTATATATTAAATCTAAATAATCGATTTGTTCCTTATTTAATTTATTAAAATCATGTATTGCATCAGCAAGTTGGTTAGCGACTTTTTCAGTCTCATGTTTTTCTAAATCTGTCATTATAATTTAGTCCTCTTTTCTCTAGCAATTCCTACGATTTTAACTGGTAATTTTTCGACTTGTTCTTTATTGTAAAATGTAGGTTTATATCCATCACTATTATTTAAATTAAATGGAACAAGTGTTATTCCGTTTTCTGTAATAGTAACATTTTTAAAAGTTGCATCATAACCGTTAACTATAACAGCACAGTCTTTGTTATTTGCTAATATATAATCTTCTATATGTTCAAATATTACTATATCGTTATCATTATATTTTGGAAACATACTATCACCACTTATTTGTAAACCATAATATGATTTTCCACCTTTAACCCAGTCTTTAGGGATATTTATATATTCTAATATATCTTGCTGTGCTTCTATTGCTATGCCTGCTTTAATAGTACCTAATACTGGTATTTGTATTGTTTCACAATCTATATCTACTAAAGTACCATTATCGAAAGATAATTCTTGTAATAATCTTCTATTTATTTCATTCCAAACGTCAATTGGATTTTCACCTAATGCTAAACATATTTTTTTAAATATATTATTTTTCATTCTAGCTTCATTACTTTCATATCTAAAAAGTGATTGCCTCGTTACAATATTATTTAATTTGTTTGATAATTCTTCCAAACTATATCTTTTTTTTATTCTTAATTCTTTTATTACTAAAGAGGCTACTTTGTTAAGCTGAAAATCTAAGTTTTCATCATTATCAAAATTCATATTTAATTATCCTTTCTTCCATTATTATAACTCAAAAAAGTGAAAAAAACAGCAAAATTGTAACTTTTTACGTTGACAAAGAAGAACGTGTGATATATTTTAAATGTAACGAAAAAGAGTTGCTTTTATAAAAATACGGCGACCATCAACGGTTCGCCATATCCCATCAATGTTGTCTATAATTTTTTTTCCTTTTAGCACATAAAATTTGACTTTTACATAAAATATAGTCAAATGTAATTACATTCAACTGATCGTGACCCGTAGGGTTGTTGTCAGTATTTTTTAATTGCATTAATTATTTTCGAACACACTATCAATCTACGTTTTTATAAATTATTTATTATCTTTACCATTTCTCTTTTTATTTAATTAAAAATTTAGTATAATTAATTATAATAAAGGGTGATAGCAAGTGGATGAAGAATTAAAAAAAATAGATGAGTATTTTAGAGTGCTTAATTATTTATCATGTGCACAAATATATTTAAAGGATAATCCTCTTTTAAAAAGAGAATTATATTTAAATGATGTAAAGAAAAAATTAGTGGGACACTGGGGAAGTGCGCCTGGCCAAAATTTTATTTATGTGCATTTAAATAGAGTTATCAACAAATATGATTTAAATATGATATATGTATCTGGCCCAGGACATAGTGGACAAGCCATGATTGCTAATGCATATTTAGAAGGAACTTATAGTGAAATGTATCCTGATATTACAGAAGATGAGGAAGGATTAAAAAGATTGTGTAAACAGTTTAGTTTTCCAGGTGGGACTCCTTCACATGTAGCACCAGAAGTACCAGGAAGTATAAATGAAGGGGGAGAATTAGGTTATAGTTTAGCCCATGCCTATGGTGCTGTACTAGATAATCCAAGTTTAATAGCAGCAACGGTAATTGGTGATGGAGAAGCCGAAACAGGTCCACTTGCTGCTTCATGGCAAATCAATAAATTAATTAATCCGATTAAAGATGGAGTAGTGCTTCCAATTTTACATTTAAATGGTTATAAAATTGCTAACCCAACTATTTTGGCTAGAATTAGTGAAACAGAATTAAAAAAATATTTTGAAGGACTAGGATATCATCCATATGTAGTAAGTGGTAGTGAAGAAAAGATTTTACATAAAAAGATGGCTACTACTTTAGATGAGATTATTTTAGAAATAAAAAATATAAAAAATAAAGCTTTAACTAGACGTAATACGGATAGACCAATGTGGCCGATGCTTATTTTAAGAACACCAAAAGGGTGGACGGGCGTTAAAGAATATCATCATTTAATGATCGAAAATAGTTTTAGATCTCATCAAGTACCGATTGCGGTAGATGAAAAAAATATTAATAATGTTGATATATTAGAAAATTGGTTAAAAAGTTATAATGTATCAGAATTGTTTGACGAAAATGGAAGATTAGTTAAAAGACTAAGAGATATAGCACCAAAGAAAAACAAAAGAATGAGTGCTAATCCAGTTACAAATGGGGGATTATTATTAAAAAATTTAAAAATTCCTGATTATACAAAGTATGGATTAACTTTTAGTAACCATGGTGAAAAAACCGCAAGTGATATGTATGTTTTAGGTTCATTTTTAAAAGATGTTATTAAAAGCAATGATAATTTTAGAATATTTGGACCTGATGAAGCACTTTCTAATCGTTTTAACGAGGTATTTAAAGTAACGAATAGGCAGTGGAATGCAAATAGATTTGATTATGATGAATATTTAGCAGCCGATGGTAAAGTAATTGATGGAATTTTATCTGAGCATGTTTGTGAAGGATTACTTGAAGGCTATATTTTAACAGGAAGACATGGAATTATGCATAGTTATGAAGCCTTCATAAGAATAATTGACTCTATGGTAAGTCAGCATGCTAAGTGGCTTAAAATGTGTAAAGAAATTCCATGGAGAAAAGATATTGCTTCATTAAATATTATTTTAACTAGTCATTGCTGGCAACAAGATCATAATGGATTTACTCACCAAGATCCAGGATTTTTAAATCATTTAGTTACAAAAAAAGCCGATACGGTAAGAATTTATTTGCCGTGTGATGCTAATACTTTATTATCATGTGCTGATCATATTCTTAAAACGAAAAATTATATTAATGTTATAGTTGCATCTAAACATGAAAGACCTCAGTGGCTTAGTATTGAAGAAGCCAAAGAACATTGTGCTAAGGGTGTAGACATCTTTAAATGGGCTAGTGATAGTAATCCTGATGTTGTTCTTGCATGTGCAGGTGATACACCGACTTTAGAAGTTATGGCGGCAAGGCAAATTTTAAAGGAAGAATTACCTGAATTAAAGGTAAGAGTTGTAAATGTTGTTGATTTAATGAAACTGGTTTCCAATGAAGATCATCCACATGGATTAACCAATGAAGAATACAACCGCATATTTACAAAAGATAAACCTATTATATTTGCTTTCCATGGATATCCTAGTTTGATTCATCAATTAACTTATAAGAGATATAATCAAAATTTACATGTTCATGGCTATATTGAAGAAGGAACAATAACAACCCCTTTTGATATGAGGGTAGTAAATAAATTAGATAGATATCATTTAATATTAGATGTTTTAAAATACGCAAAATTAAAAAATGATAAGAGAAAAGCATTAATTAAGAAATGTGAGGATATTTTGACTTATCATTACTATTATATAAGAGAAAATGGAGTAGATATTCCAGAAGTTACTAATTTTAAATGGATAGATAAAAAATAAGATTTTATGGTGAACGATGACAAATTTAACTGATAAAGATATTGCTTATTTACAAGAAAGATTAGAATCTAATGCTAGAAATTATTTAAATGTGATTGTAAATGAGTATGGTCAATTTTTTAGCGATTTAAATAGCGAAATGCTAGCAAAATTAAGAGCTTCTTCCAAAATAATTGAAGTAGATGAAAATTTTGATCGTTATTTTGAAAATCAAAAAGAAGCGATTAAAAG
This sequence comes from uncultured Bacilli bacterium, assembly GCA_934098485.1. Taxonomy (GTDB): domain Bacteria; phylum Bacillota_I; class Bacilli_A; order RF39; family UBA660; genus CAG-533. The sequence continues at coordinate 224,292 of CAKOOH010000001.1, forward strand.
CGATTCATCTTTAAGTGAGCCAGAAAAGGAAAAGGAACTATCAGAAATTAAGCCTTGTTTAGCTCATGGTGGCCGGGTATATGATGATAATCGAATACATGTTTATCCTTCTTTTCTAATGCAAAAAGAATCTAAGTCTTTAGAACAAATATACCAAGAATGTAATTCAGTATTAGTTCATGAATTACTTCATTTCTTTATAAGACCAAAGTATAATCAAGATTCTAAAGTAAGTAGTTTAGTAACAGAAGGACTTGTTGATATGTGTGCTAGAGATATTCATCAAAAATTAGGAATCAATGCTGGCTATTTATCAAACTATGCAGAAAATGTAGTGATTGTTAGAAAAGGGTTAGGAAATATTCAAGATGAACGGGAAGCCTACAATGTGATTTTTAATTCATCAGTAGATGATTTCTTAAGACTGACTTCTACTTCAGAATTTAATAGTTATAATGAATTTTCTAAACTTTATTTTTATCAAAAAACTAAAGACAAAGCTGAAAAAGAACAATTTAAATCTGATTATAGAAAAAAAATGGAAAAATTAGCATCTTTGTTTCCTGATTATTCGGCCAGTCAAGAAAGTATTATAAGAGCAATTTTAAATGAATCAGCAAATTATAAAACGGAAAATGAGGCCCTTTTAGAAATAAATAAAATGGCTTTAAAAATTAGAATGAAACTTGATGGACTTTCTAAAGAACAAATCGAAGACGTGATAAGTAGAGGAATTGAATCACCTTTAGATTCATCTTACGATAAATATAAAGAACAATTTATAAAAAATCCGAGTACTAATTTACAAGTTAGTAATAGTGATAATCATATTTCTATGGGATTTATTAATACTACTGTTTTAATAATAATAGTTATTTTAATGATTTTATTAACGTCTTTTTTTGTTTATTGGATATTCTTTTCTTAACAAATTTGCAAAATTTGTAAAACTGCTGTATCATATCCAGAAAAAAGAGGGGGTTTAATGGATACAATAGTTAGATATGCTTATCATTATAGTGATAATTATGGAGTATTTTTCATTAGAAGACTCGATGGTGATAAATTAAAAGGTTATATTCCAGAAGGATTATACAATGCTTGCTTAATGGATTATACAGTGGCAAATAAAGAGTTTATTTCCTTAAGTAATTATAAAAAGGCGGTCAGTTTTAGTGATGATGATACAGTAGCAATGATTGACTTTAAATTAAGATTACTAAGTGATAAACAAAAAGAAGAAATGTTTATGGCATATAAAAGATATAATAATATGGGTGAACCAGTAATACCAAAAAAAACAATTTTAAATGTATTAAAAAAATTCAAAAAATAAAAAATCTCTACAAAATAACGGAGATTTTTTTAATTAAATTCTATTTTTAATTTTTAAATAATCAATAGTTTTACCTTCATAAATGACATTTGTATTTTCAATATTTAAAAAATCTTCTGGTTTAATTAAAGAATAATCTTTATCAAAAGTTAAAATGTCATTGTCAATTAATATTTTGCTACAAAACTGACTACATAAAAGATGTTTATTACGATGAAGAATTTTCTTTCTTTGAATGTAATATAATCCGATTATATTATATTTATATTTTTTCTTATTAATTAAATAATCGTTTTTTAAATTATTTTTTAATTTTTTAAATTTGTTGTTACTTACTTTTAACTCGTATATTCTAAAATAAGAATTTTTAAAATGTTTGCATCTCTTATCATATTTTTCATTGATAAAACCGCCAGGTAGTGGAACATATGTATATTTACGACCAAATGAGTATGCTTCTTTTAGTTCTTTATCTAACGCGATAGTAACATGGACATATTTTTGATGAGTAAAAAGCATTAAAACTTTTGATACTAAAGAACCAGAATTAGATACTATAATATATATTTTTTTCAATTTTTAAAAGTAAATAACTTTCTTTTGTCCATCTTAGATTATCACCTATTATGATTATATCATATTTTTCTTTATAAACGAAACTTAATATATCATAAGTATTTAAGGTTATGGTATACTAAATGTATGAGATGGTGATATTATGGAAAATAGGGAATTTATACCAGTTGTATTAGGAATAGATGTAGGTGCTTATAGCATTGCTAGAACATTTTATGAACACTACAAAGTTAAAACTATAATCGTAGGAAAGTGTACATATTGGATGACAAGTTATAGTAAAATAACCGAAACTTATATTGTCAATGATATGAAAGAAGATATTTTAATTAAGTTCTTAGTGGAGTTAGCAGGAAAATATAAAGATAAAAAATTATTATTATTTGGATGCTCAGAAGATTATGTTGATATGATAGTTAGAAATAAAGATGAACTTAGTAAATATTTTATAGTTCCAATGGTTGATGAAGATGTTTTAAATAAAGTCGTTCGTAAAGAAGGTTTTTATGAAATATGTGAAAGAGCAAATATAAATTATCCCAAAACAATTGTTGTAAATAAAGATAATTATAAAGATGTAAATATTCCTTTTAAATATCCAATTGTAGGGAAAGTTTCTAATAAGGCAAAATATCAAAGAATTAATTTTGAAGGAAAAATGAAAGTGTTTATTATTAACTCTTATGAAGAATTACAAGATATTTTAGATAAATGTTATAAGGCTGGTTATGATGATGATTTTATAATTCAAGAATATATTAAAGGACCAGATGCTAATATGAGAGTTTTAACTTGTTTTTGTGATGAAAACTCAGAAGTGTTATTTTCTTCAGTGGGTCGTGTATTACTTGAAGAAAAAGGGCCGGATGTTACAGGGAATTATAGTGCTATAGTTAATACCGAAGATGAAAAAATTGTAAAAGCAGCAAAGAAGTTTTTAAAGGAAGCAAAGTATGTAGGCTATGCTAATTTTGATATTAAATATGATGATGATACAAAAGAATTTTACTTTTTTGAAGTTAATGTTAGACTAGGTAGAAGTAATTTTTATATGGGAGCTGGAAATACTAATTATTTAGCACCTGTAGTTGATACTTTTATTTATCATAACCCTTTAAAAGAATATAAACAAAAGGGAGTAGAACTTTATCGAATAATTCCTTTTTGTACGATAAAAAAATATGTTAATAATAAAGAAATTATTAAGGAAATAAGAAAACTTAAAAGAAATAATCCTTTAGATTATAGTAAAGATTTTTCGGTAAAAAGAAAAGCTTATATTTATATGGCTCTTATAAATCATATTAGAAAATTCAAAAAGTATTATAGGTGATGAAGTTATGATAGGTGTAATAGGTGGACTAGGGCCAATGGCAACTGCCAAATTTATGGAGCTAGTAATAAATAATACAGAGGCAACATGTGATCAAGATAATGTGGATATGTTAGTATGTCAATATGGAAGTATTCCTGATAGAACAGCTTTCATTTTAAAGGAAAGTAAGGAAAATCCGGTTTTTAAAATGATAGAGGCTGCTAAACTTCTTGAAAGAGAAAAAGTTAATTATATTGTTATTCCTTGTAATACTGCTTCTTATTTTTATGAAGAAATTCAAAAGAATGTAAATATTCCGGTTGTAAATATTGTCAAAGAAACTATAAATGAATGTAAAAAGAAAAACTTTAAAAAAATAGGACTTCTAGCGACAAATGGAACGATAAATTCTAAAATTTATGAAAATTATGGAAAAGATTTTGAACTTTTTATACCTTCAGAGAAAATACAAAAAGAAGTAATGAGCATTATTTATGATGATGTAAAACAAAATAAAATTCCTAGTAGAGAAAAGTTTTTAAATATTATTAAGTATTTTAAAGAAAATAATTGTGATGGAATAATTGGAGGATGCACAGAAATATCTGTAGCTTTGAATGAATTAAAAATAGACTTAAAAAATGAAAATATAGTTGATAGTTTATTAGTACTTGCTAAAAAAACTATACTTCTTGCAAATAAAAAATTAAAATAAAGGGTTAGTGTTAGTATGAAAAAGTATGTATGGTTAGTAGTTTTAATGATTATTTTTGCCTTTGCAATAGGGGTAAGAATAATAAATAAAAATAATCCGAAAGTGCTTTTAGATGTATCAATTAAGAATAAAGATGAAAATAAAAATGATACAAAAAACGTTATTAAAAGTGTAAAGATAAGTGCCGCTGGTGACTGCACACTAGGATGGGATCCTAGATATGGATACGCTACAAGATTTGATAAATATTTAGATGATAATAATGGTGATTTTGGATATTATTTTAAAAAAGTAAAAGATGTTTTTGAAAAAGATGATTTGACTATTGTTAATTTAGAAGGTCAGTTTACGACATCAAATGATAAAGTTGAAAAAAAATATAATTTTAAAGGACCTACTAGTTATGTAAATATTTTAAAAGAGGGAAGCATTGAAGCTGTTAGTTTTGCCAATAATCATGCTAGAGATTTTGGAGAAAAAGGATACAATGAAACAATTGAAACTTTAAAAAAGGCCGGAGTACTTTATTATGGAGATAGTAATTATTTAATAAAAGAAATAAATGGTATAAAGATAGGATTTTTTGCTTTTTTAGATATTTATAGTCAAAAATATAGTTTAATAAGGGACGCAATTGATTATTTAAAAGAAAATAATTGTGATTTAATAATTGCTTCTATGCACTGGGGTATTGAAGGGGATTATAAACAGGCTTCTTTCCAAGAAAAAATGGGAAGATACATGATTGATAATGGAGTAGATTTAGTACTTGGTTCTCATCCTCATAGAATACAAGGTATCGAAAAATATAAAGGAAAATATATTGTTTATTCGATGGCTAATTTTAGTTTTGGTGGTAATCAAAATCCGCTAGATAAAGATACTTTTATATTTCAGCAAACTTTTAATTTTATTGATGGGCAATTAGTATTGGATGATAGTATTAATATAATACCGGCTTCAGTTTCAGGAGTAAAAAATGTTAATAACTATCAGCCAGTTATTTTAGAAGACGAAGAAAGAGAAAGAGTATTTAATAAAATTATGAAGTACTCAAGTGGCTTTGATTATAAACTAGATTAAAGTAAATTTTGTGTTAATTTAGAAACAGTTAATTGTCAATGGTATGACAATTTTTTTCTTTTATAAAAAAAGTCGATAGTTTTATAGTATACTGAAAATAGTAAAGGAGTCTTTTTATGAATGTTATTGATGAGTTAAAGAAAAATTTAGACCTTATAGAAAAAATACTTGATGATAAGCAAAAACTAGATGAAAAGGTGAGTGATTAAAGTGGCAAAAACTTTAGAAGAAAGTGTAGACGTACTTCATAATTTATTTTTAAGTAAACCGACATTAACTGATAGTGATGCCGATGCTTTAAAGATGTTATTTGAAGTTTTAGAAAATAATGCGAAGATAGAACTATTTAATATACTTGCTGGAGCAACCGAAAGAAGCGCTATTGTTAATTTTTTAGATGAAATGTTGGATAAATATCAAGCGTCTTTAGTAAGTTTAAAAAATAAAGCAGACGGTATAGATACTTCTAAGGAAATACAAAAATATGAAGAACTAATTAATTATGTAAACAGTATGAAAAGTGCGTATATTAATAAAGATTTTAAAGAATTAACTGAGTCTTTTTTTGGAAAAGCAATGACTTTAGAAGATACTTTAAAAGGGGCATGTTTAAGTTCTTTAGCAAGTGGTTATAATGCTTTTATATCTTTATATGATGAGTTTATTTTAGATGGTGTAAATGCTAAAAATGATGGTGTTTATACTCCTGATATTAATGAAGATCATAATATTAATATAAATTCTAATTATTTAGATAACGCTTTTGAGATACTTTTAGATGCCGAAAAAATGAAAACTTTTAAAGAATATTTTAGATTAAAACATGCTAGTAAATATCTATTGGTGGTAGAAAAAGATAAAATGCGCACGGTAGCTTATGATGAAATAGCAAATAATTTGCCGGCTGTAAAAGAAATCGCTGATTTAATAATTAAGTGTCATAAATTACGAGCTTTGATTAAAGCGGGAAAAATGGAAGCAGATTTTAATTATTTTGAAGATGACGAAGAAGATTATACAAAGAAAAGTGCTTTATGGAAATTGATTCATAAAGATAAAGTAAATAAGGCTTTAGAGCATCAAAAGCTTTTAAGTCAGATTGATTCTGATTCTGAAGAACTAAAGATGCTTGAAAATAAATTAGATACATTATTTGAAGGTTTTAGTTTAGATACTAGAAAAATAATTGAAAAAGCTTTAGAGCCTATTGTAATTGGAACTGATGAAAATGAAAGATTCTTTTTAGATGAACTAAAGGGATTTATCTTATCAGAAGATATGGAAAGGGCAAAGCAAAGTTTACAGCAAAAAAGTGCCGAATTAAAGATTGTTATTCATAAAAATGAGGAATTACTTGCTACTAGAAAAGATAAATTTGATAGTTTTGTAAATGATATGCCCAAGGATGCTAAAGCATTATTAGAAAAAGATGAGCAGGGAATAGAAAATATTGTTATGCTTGATCAAAGATGTATTAGATATAATAGAACACCTTTAGTATGTGCTTATATTTTAAAAGTTTTAAGCGATGCTAAAAAAATATCATCTGAAGAAATGTTAAATTCTTTAGGTACTATAGATTATAGTAATTTAACAAGTGAATACCAAAATTATATTGATACCTATTTAAGTGATACATTAAATCAAGTAAAAAGTGATGTTAATAAACAAGAAAAAAGTTTATAAAAAATAAGTGAATTTAAAATCACACGACTTGTGTGGTTTTTTGTATTTTTTCAAATATTTAAGATATAATTTACTCATAATAGAAAATAGCAATAATTATGTTTAAATTAAATAATAATTTTCTAAAAAAATGTTACAAAATATGTTAATACCATAGACTTTTTGTATGTGCAATATTAACTTGACGTGGGGTGGGAATTATTAGTACAATTATATAGAAAATATCGGGTGATGTTGGGTATGAAAAGTGTAAAGAAAAATAACGTAACAGTAGTAGTATTAATTGTGATATTAACAATGATAATTGGAGTGAGTTTATCGTATGCATTCTTTTCAGCTAGGATAAGTGGAACTGAAAGTGAATCCACAATAGTAATGGAAGCAGGAAGTTTATCTATAGAATATACAGATTTATCAAATGTAATAAGTGT
>CAKOOH010000002.1 GCA_934098485.1 uncultured Bacilli bacterium
GGTGTTTTCATTCCTTCTTCATCACTTACTGGATACACATTATCTAATGATACTGCATTTGTTTCATCAGAATAATCTACTCCCAAACACCTAAGCATTGACATACTATTTATTGAATCTTGATTTTTCCTTACTTTTATATAGGCGTAAGACATTCCTGCTAGTGTTATTACCAAACCTATTATCGCTACCACAGCTAAAATTTTTCTACTTTTTCTCATACTTAAATCACCCGATATTTTCTACTTAATTATACTAATAACCCCCCCATGTCAAGTTAATATCGCGCATATAAAAAGTCTATGACATTAACCAAAAATTGTGCTAATTTTAAGTTTAAAAAAATCAAAAAAGCACAAAGAAAAAAGTGATATTTCTATCACCATGAATATTAATTTACTACAAACGGATCACTCGCCGTTCCTGTTCCCTTAGATATAATTGTTGTATCTTTTAAAGATATTGCTGGTCTTATAGAATATGCATTTTTAACTACCGTATCCCCAGTTATTGCACCCGTAGTTCCAATACTAAAAATAGCTGTACCAGCACCATTATTAAATTGTGATGACATTGTCCACCAATATGTGCCAAATGCATTCTCATACAAATAATATGTTTTATTATCTTTGATAAAATCAGCACCAGCAAAAGCAACTTCATCTACTGTTAATAAACCGATTTTTTTATCTAAAGCACCATTTCCATTGATTGTATCTGAAACAGTAAACTTTGATAATTTACCTCCTAAATCATCGTTTGGACATACTAATATTGGAACTCCATTATTCTCTCTTGTTCTTGTAAATGCATTATAATAAGTTGTATTAATACCTATTCCAGCACCCGAAGAAGATTTATCATTACACCAAATAGTATCCGCCAGTTTACTTTCATATGCCGAAATATAAGTGTTATACCATTTTTCCAAATTTTGTAAAATTATACTTTTATTTGTATTAGCATGAGTTTCACCATATGTTCCAGCATTAGTAACACCGTACATAAATCCTACATAAGCATTATCATACATTGAAGAATTATACATTGTTGTATATGTTGTACCTTGATATCTTGCAAAGGATGCATTTGGATCGTTATTTGTTGAAGCACAAGGATTTGCTACTTTATTTACATTATCATTGTGAAGTACTAGCTTTATTGACCCGTCGCCTGTTATACGCACTATTCTCCAGCATTTATTTGCAAACTCAACATAATTATTATCTATTGCTCCTCTAAAGTAATAACTTGTTCCATAATCATCTTGTGCACTTGCAAGTACTTTTTCGCTTGACTCAGATACTGCTAGTCCCGGTGTTGTCTTCGGTTCTTTTATAGTAGGATAATTTTTTCTTATTGTTTCTACTAAAGTTGGAGCAGTTTCAAAGTTTATATTACATACAGTACTTGATTTTGATATGTTATTAACATTTATAATCCATTTAGCATTTGTCCAATCCCAATAACCGTTTATTTTAATGTTACTATCAATTACACCATTCACTTCACAAGTTGAAGAAGATATAATATATCCAACTGTATTGGGAAAGCCACTTACTTCCACCCCATCTACATAGGCAATTATTGTAATATCATTATCATTATATGCTAAACTTATTTGGTTAGATAGCGCCAATTTGTTGTGATTGTATCCAACACTTAAACCCACTTCTATATAATAATCTTTACTGTCCGTGTTATCAGTTACAAGAGAAACAAAAATATTTTTGTTAGGACCTATTGTTCCAAAAATATATGGTGTAACAGCATTGTACATAATACTTAATGATTTTGGGGTATCTATAAATTTTGTGCAATTCTTATCTGTACAAACTCTATAAGTTATCTCATATTTAGTATCAAAATTATTTAAAGATGTTAGCATAATATTAAATTGTTCTGTTTTACCGGATTTAGATAGGATAATTCGGTCACCAATGATGGTATTTGATGGCACTTTTGTTCCTACTGATGAACCGAGTTTGGTATCATTTATTATCATTTTATATTTTAAATCACCAATTGTTATATCAGCACCTTTATTATTTTTTGATGTAGTATATTTTGCGAAAGTCACATTTAAGGATAGACAAAAAAGCATTAATATAGATATAAGGCTTAAATATTTGAACCTCTTATTTTTCTTTACAATATTCCAAATGTCATTTATTTTATTTTTAAATTTATACATAGAAAATCACCCGATATTTTCTATTTAATTATATAAATAACCCCCCCATGTCAAGTTAATTTTGTATATGCAAAAAGTCTATGGTATTAACCAAAAATTGTGCTAATTAAATCAATATTACAAAACAAAAAAATCATGCATATTTGCACAATTTTTTATATATCATGTCTTGCCAAAATCTCCGAAGGTGTTCTAGAAACAACTTTATAAACTGGAATTAATCCAACTATTATATTAAATGCAAAACAAATTAATATCGATAAACCAATCGTTTGGTAATTAATTATAACCATACTACCTAAGATTTTAACCTTACTAACATTCCATAAAATATATCCCATTAATGCAATTCCTGCTAATGAAGCCGTTAACGTTATTGCTAAAATTTCTCCTAAGAACATTTTATAAATGTCACTTTTTTTAACACCTATCGCACGGTAAATACCTACTTCTTTAATTCTAGATAAAAACGAAGAACGAATCATTAAATATATTTCAAATAAACTAATACCAATAATTATACTTGAAAATATTAAAACACTTTTAACACTATCTTGATTTTCTTTAATATAATTATCTTTTGCAACTTTATAACTATCTTTCGCATTAAAACCTAATTCTTTAAGTTCTTCTGTTGTCTCTTCTTTAGTAGATGATATTACCATCAATTTTTTACTTTTATTTATAAAGACATTTCTAAGTAAATCTTCTGTCCCTAAAAATACATTTTCACTATCAATATCAGCAGAATAATAACCAACTACCTTTATCTTCTCACCGTTAATTTTCGTATTAAGTTTTTCATTAAGTGCATAAAAATCTTTAGATTTATAATTAACTAAAACTTCATTATCAGCCGTAGGATATCTACCTTTTTCTAACTTATAATCATATGCATTTAAAGAACCAAACCTATTTTGATCATCCATCACACGACTAAAAGCCATATCTAACATAATATCTTTATTTACATAAATACTAGGACTTTTTAAATCACATATTCCTACTAGTTTATATTCTAAATTAGTATTATCTAGTTTTAACATATGCCCAATAAGTTTACTTCTATCACTTAAACCTGCTTGTTTAGCACTACCCATTTCACTATATAAATAATTTAAAGTCATCGTATCCACGACAATTTCATCTTTTTCTTTTGGCATTTGTCCATATATTAAATCATCATCACTAATAAGACTTATATCTGCTAAAGAACCATTAAATGATTCATTTGCTCTATTATAATTTTGTAAATATGTATTATAAGAAATCATTAACGAAACAATACTATCTCCCGGTAAAACATATTTAATATTTTCTAAAGAACTTATTTTATTATAAACATCATTTGTAACACTAATCATATTTACTTCAATATAATTTTTATTAACTGTCATAAAATCTTCATCTTTTACTGTATTGACCGCAAAAATTCTAGCCACGCTAAACAAAATAAACATACTAGCAGCCATATATCCTAAAAGTAAGAATTTCTTAATTAATGAATAATTCGTAATTTTTTTAAGTCCTGATATTATAACCGTAAAGATATTATTAATACTTGCATATCTCTTCTTATAATTTTCATTAATAATATTTTCAAAAGCAAAATCATTAAGGGTCGCATCTTGATGTTTTATCTCTTCATAATGTTCATTTATTAGTTTTATATTTGAGTTTTCATCAACTACTTCTATATTTTCTTTACCCTTACTTTCAATATAAATGGTATTATTAACTACTGCAATTGTTATATCTAGTTTCTTAGCGTCTTGTTCATACAAAAGTATATTTCCTAATTTGCTTTCTAATTTTTCCTGTTTATCAAGATCTTTTAAATAAATATTATTTTCTAATCTATAATCTAATGAACCTTCCTTATCATTTGTATAGTCTTTTTTAATCGTGCCATCTTCTACTTCTAAAATTCTATCTGCATAAAACTTAGCAAGCTTTTCTTCATGAGTAACTAAAATTACTAACTTTTTCTCACTTATACTTTTAATAATATTCATTATTTCTAAAGTATTTTTAGCATCTAAATTACCAGTTGGTTCATCCGCTAAAATGATATCCGGATTTTTAACTAAGGCTCTTGCAATCGCTACTCTTTGTCTTTCTCCTCCTGAAAGCATTGATGCAAGTCTATATCTAAAGCGATAAATGTTTAGACTAGTAAGTATATAATCAACTCTTTTTTTAATTTCTTTTTTATCTTTTAAGCCAATCATTTTAAGTACTAATGCCACATTATCATAAACGCTCATCGTATCAACTAATTTATAATCTTGAAAAATATAACCAATATTTAAATTACGTATCTTATCAATTTGGTAAGCACTTCTTTTTGTAATTCTTTCATTATTTATATAAATCTTACCTGATTTAACGTCATCTAAACCACCAATAACATTTAGTAAAGTTGTTTTACCTGAGCCACTTGCTCCTAGCAATGCTACTAAACCTTTATTATCAAGTTTTAAACTAACATTATTAATAACATGAATTTCATTCTTTTTACGCCTATTAAAGTATTTGTTAACTTTTTCTAACTGTATCATTATAATGCCTCCTTATTAAATGTAGTAATCGCACTTTGCTTAAATAAATATTTAGTAAATCTTACTTGGATTAAATAAGTCATAAATAAAATTAATAAATACATTAAAACATAATCAGATATTTTCATAAATGAAAGCGTTTCTTTTAAACCACTAAATAGAATAACATCTTTTTCTATTAGAATAACTAAAGTTATAACCATAATAAACGCTATATTAAAGATGGTAAATAACTCCATAAATAGTAGATTTTTAGATAACTTTTTACTTGCTCCTAAAATTCTTAAAGTAGAAAAATATGTATGACGACTCTTTAATATTATCTTAATTATTAAATAAGAAATGAAGAACATTACAATTAATAAAACAATTGTCACAATAACATTAACGATATTTAAGAAATATACAAAGTTAGCAGAACCATTTTCCAGCATTTCTACTATTGGATAAACATTATAGCCTGCATCTTCTAAAGTTTTTTTTGTTTCATCTATTTTTTTAATATCTTTAACAAATACACTACTTTGATAATTATCTTCTTTAATTATTTTTTTATAATCATTAGGATTCAAAAAGATATACGCATTATCATATTCATCATAAATTTTTCCTGTTAAAGTTTTTAAATTATTCTTAGTTAAAACTTTACTTACCTTTAAATCTAATTCACTATTATAATATAGATTATTATAAATTATTTTTACATCATTATTTAAAGCATTACCGTACTTAGCATAGCTATTAAGAGCCTCCGTTGCATAAATATATCCTTCTTTAACTTCATTTAGCGGCTCAATTCCAAAGAAAACAGATGTACCATTAATAACTTCTCTAACTATTCCATAACTCTTTAAAATTTGCTCATTAACGCTTTTAACTAAGTTTTCTGTACCATATATTTTCACATTATCAAAATTATATTCATCATTATTAACATCAGCAATTTTTATTCCTACGACTTTTAATTTAGATTTAACTAAATCACCATAGTTCAAGGCTAAATCATAATTAACGCCTATTAATGACTGTGGTGTTTTAAGATAGTAATTATCTTCACTACCTACTATCACAATTTCATCATCATTTTGGGGCATCACTCCATAATCTAAATCAAGTGGTTTATCTGCACTAAGTAAATTCCCAGAAAAATAAGTAGTTTTACTATAAATATTAATAACTGAATCAAGTTCTAAATCATTCTTAACTACATAGTTAACGTTAGATAAATTTTTTATAAAATCATAGTCTTCATTAGTAATAATGCTTTTATCCTTTTTAGAAATTATTACTCTTTCTTTTTCTCTATTTTCTAAAAATGAATTATAACCCGTTATTCCCGCTTTAAATTTGCTTTGCTTAAATGAAGAAGTTTCACTTACAATCGCTATAATCATAAATAGAAAAACAGCGAGTAAAAGTAAAAACTTCGGAATAATATTAAATGTGTTTCTTAAAGCAATTCTAAATTGATTTGCCAAAGTTATATTTTTATTATTATTATTTATCTTTAAATCTTTATTTTCATCTACTTTTTTAATTACTTTATCCTCGGTAATCTTTCCATCAAACATCGTAATTTTTCTTGTCGCATATTTTTCTAAATCTTCATAATTATGCGTTACTACAATTACCAATTTATCTTTAGATAATTCACTTAATGTTTTAAGAACACTTTCTGATGATCTCTTATCTAAATTTCCTGTTGGTTCATCAGCAATAATAATTGGTGTATTTTGGGCAAGTGCTCTCGCAATCGCCACTCTTTGTTTTTGACCTCCAGAAAGTTTAGATACTTTAGTATTACGATATTTATATAAATCAACTGATTTTATAAGATCAAGTACTTTCTTTTTTACATTTCTTCTTTTATGACCATTTAAAAGCAAAATAAGTTCAACATTTTGATATACCGTATAACTATTTACCAAATTAAAATTTTGAAAAATATTACTTATATATTCTTTACGATATTTTTCATAATCTTCTTCACTATAATGACTAGTTTCCTTGCCATTAATATACATTTCTCCTTCTTCATAAGAGTCAAGTCCACTTATTACATTTAAAAGCGTACTTTTACCAGAACCAGACTCCCCTGTTATAACAACAAATTCCCCCATTTTAAATTCCACACTAAGTTTACTAAAACCTCTAGTTATCATCCCATTTTTGTAGTAATACTTAGCCACATCTTTAAGTCTTATCATAAAGTCCTCCATTTAAGATTATTATATAATATTAAAAAAAATAAACAAGCAAATGTGCTTATTTATTGTAAAGTATTTATTTAATTAACATCGCATCGCCAAAACTAAAAAATCTATATTTATTTGCTACTGCAACATTGTAAGCATTTAAAATATATTCTTTTTTAGAAAAAGCCGAAACTAACATAACTAAAGTACTTTTTGGTAAATGGAAATTCGTAATTAATTTATCAACCGCTTTAAATTCAAATCCCGGATAAATAAAGATATTAGTATCACCACTTATCGGAACAAATTTTTCATAAGTTTGTCTTATCGTTTCTAAAGTACGTACACTTGTAGTACCTACTGCTACAATCGCTCCTCCTGCAGCTTTAACTTCATTTAACGTATCAGCAGCCTCTTTAGTCATTATATAATGCTCAGTATGCATCACATGCTTAGTCACATCATCCACGGTAACGGGTCTAAAGGTTCCCAGTCCTACATGTAAAGTAATGTGTACTATTTTTACCCCTTTTTCAGAGATTTTCTCTAATAATTCAGGTGTAAAATGAAGTCCCGCTGTTGGTGCTGCTGCTGACCCATATTCTCTAGCGTAAACTGTTTGATATCTTTGCTGATCATCAAGTTTTTCATGAATATATGGAGGAAGGGGCATCGTCCCTAATTTATCAAGTATTTCCATTAAAATACCTTCATAAATAAGTTCTACAACTGTTATACCTTCTTCCTTCACTTCTTTAACTCTTGCTTTTAAAAGTCCATCCCCAAAAGTAATAACCGTTCCTAACTTTAAACGCTTTTGGGGTTTTGCTAAACATTCCCAAGTATCACCATTAATATCTTTAAGAAGTAAAAGTTCAATAACTGCTCCTGTTTCTTCTTTTATTCCAATAATTCTTGCAGGAATTACCTTAGTATCATTTATAACTAAAGCATCCCCCTTATTTAAATAATCAATCACATCATAAAAATGTTTATGTTCTAGTTCTCCCGTTTTTTTATCCATAACTAAAAGCCTAGATTCACTTCTATTTTTTAAAGGAACTTGTGCAATTAATTCTTGTGGTAGTTCATAATCAAAATCTTCTGTTTTCATACTTCTCACTCCATACAAGTATTATATATCTTAGTTAATTTTTTTTAAAGAAAAAGTGCCCTAAAAGCACTTTATATAGCATAATTTTTTAACAACATATAAATCTATCTTTTTTTATACACCGTAAATGCATAATCTATATTATTTTCATTTAATTTTTCTAAGACTTCTTTATTATATAATTCTTTATCAAATTTTGGAAAGTATACATCAGCATCTGCTTCTGCATCTATCTCCGTTAAATATAATACACTCGCATATGGTAAAAATTCTTCATATATTTTTGCTCCACCAATTATAAAACACTCTTCATTAGTATTTTTAACATATTCTAATATTTCAGAAGTATTATGCATTATAGTTGCTCCAGGCACCGTATAATCTTTATTATTAGTTAAAATAAGATGTTTACGATTTGGTAAAAGGCCCGGTAAAGATTCAAAACATTTTCTTCCCATAATAATTGTTTTACCAGTAGTCATTTTTTTAAAATATTTTAAATCTTCTTTTAAATGCCATATTAAATTATTATCTTTACCTAACTCATTATTTTTACCTATTGCTGCGATTAAAAATAAATTTTTCATCTATTTATTGTGCAATTGGGAATTTAATCGGTCCCATATGCTCATAACCTTCTACTTTAATATCTTTACAATCTTTAGAATTATCAAATTTAAAAAAGTCATTTATTTCTGGATTAATCCATAACTTAGGTGCTGGAATATCTTCATTAGTTTCAAATCTTTGAATTTGTTCTTTAATGCCATCAACCTGATTAACATAAATGTGTGCATCCTTAATGCTCCAATCTATTGTTCCCGGCTTCAACCCTGTAACTTTAGCAATTAAAGATAATAACGTTGCATACTGAGTTACATTAAATGGTAGTCCTAAAGGTACATCACAACTTCTTTGATGAACCCATAAATTTAAATAACCGTCGGTAACATCCCATTCACTAGACCATACACATGATGGAAGCACTGCTGTATCTAAATAGTCATTTTGCCATAAACTCATTACCATTCGTCGGTCTGTACTATTTTCTTTAATGGTTTTTATTAAATTTTGTGTCATTTGAAATTTATTTACAATATAACCATATGCGGTTCCAATTGTATGTTCATATCCTTCCGGAAATTTTTTAATAATCTCTTTTTTTACATATTTGCCGTTTTCTTTAACATTTTGTATAGCATGCCATGCTCCATCTTCAGCTATTTCCCATTCATCCCAAATATGTACATTTCTTTCTTGTAACCATCTTACATCATTACTTTGAGCCTGATATATCCAAAGCATTTCAAGTATTGCTTGTCTAAAAAATAATTGCTTTGTAGCCAGTACCGGAAATTCTTCTCTTAAATCAAAATGTAAATGATATGCTGGTATTTTTATAGTATTAATTCCGGTTCTATTTTCAACCTCTTTACCTTCATCAAGTATTTTTTTACATAATTTTATATACTCTTTATCCCACTTAGTCATTACTTCACCTATTTATAAATTGGATGTTTTGCTGTAAGTGATAAAACTTCAGCTTTTAATTCTTCTAATTTTTCTTCGTTTTCTCTATTTTCTAAAGCGTTCGCTATAATATGACCAATTTCTGTAAATTCTTCTTCATTAAGTCCTCTAGTAGTCATTGCTGCACTTCCTAATCTTAACCCTGAAGTTTTAAATGGACTTTCGGTTTCATTTGGAATAGTATTTTTATTTGTTGTAATATGTATCTTATCAAGAATTGTTTCCGCTTCTTTTCCGGTAATACCAAATTTTGATTTTACATCAATCATTAATAAATGATTATCCGTTCCCCCAGAAATTACTTTAATACCTTCTTTTTCTAAAGAAACTGCTAAAGCTTTTGCATTTTTTACTACATTTTCAATATAAGTAGAAAATTCTGGTTCCATTGCTTCAGTAAAGCATTGTAATTTAGCCGCTATAACATGCATTAATGGTCCACCTTGAATACCTGGGAAAATCGCTTTATTAATTTTTTTAGCAATTTCCTCATCATTACATAGAATTAATCCTCCTCTAGGTCCTCTTAAAGTTTTATGAGTTGTTGTTGTCACTACATCCGCATAAGGAATTGGAGATGGATGAGCTCCAGTTGCCACTAATCCAGCAATATGTGCCATATCAACCATTAAATATGCCCCAACTTCATCAGCGATTTCCCTAAATTTTTTAAAATCAATAATTCTTGAATAAGCACTAGCACCAGCAATAATCATTTTTGGTTTATGTTCTATTGCTAATCTTCTTACTTCTTCATAATCTATCATTTCTGTTTCTTTATCAACAGAATAACTAACAATATTATATTCTTTTCCACTAAAATTCATTGGATGCCCATGAGTTAAATGTCCTCCATTAGATAAATCCATTCCTAAAACGGTATCACCAATTTCCAAAAGTGCTTTATATACTGCCATATTAGCATTTGAACCTGAATGAGGTTGTACATTGGCAAATTTACATTTAAATAGTTTGCAAGCATAATCAATTGCCATATTTTCTATTTCATCAATAAATTCGCATCCTCCATAATATTTTTTCCCTGGATAACCTTCGGCATACTTATTAGTAAGTATACTTCCTTGTAGTTTCAAAATATCCTTTGAAACATAATTTTCACTCGCAATTAACTCAATATTTTCTTCTTGTCTAATTGCTTCATTTTTTAGTGCTTTTGCTAATTTTCTATTCATTCTACATCCTCCTCTATGTTAATAAAAAATTATTAATAAATTACTCCGCCCCATTCAACAGCGACAAAACCAGTACGATTAAATGTTTCTAATTTTTGCTCTTTAATTTCCATTTTATCATTTACTTTTTTTACATGCATTGTTACTCTAAGTAAACTATCTGGTGCTGGTTTTATAATTAATTCATTTGTTTTTTGTTTTTCATTTGTAAATTCAAAATATACTAACGACTTATTATTCTTTTCTAATATAGGAAGCCAGTACATAATAAATTCATTTCTTTCTTTATCATTTAAACCTATTGTATTAAGTTTTTCTTCTAAAAAAGAAATCGCATCATCTTTTTCTACATAAAATCCTTCTGTAAAATCACAATTCTTCATAGCAGTTTCTTCCCAATATAACGCATAATAATATTTACCATTTTTATCATACATATCTCCATTAGGTTTAACTAACACATTCCATGCATTATTAAATTTTGGATATGTTGTTGTAAGTAACTCTGGTTTTGCAAAAGATACTTCAACATTTGTTTCTTTTTCTGGGTACAAATATAAAACTGGTTTAGCAACTACGTTAGTTTTAATTATTGGCCATAACACTGCACTGAATAAATATAAATTGATTAACATTAATATTATCGTAATAATCCTATATACTTTTGTCATTGTTTACTCCTACTTACTTCTTTGAATGAACATTTTGTATCTTTCATCACGCCATCAGCATTTATATATTTACAAATGCAAAATGATTCATTATCTTTGCAATCACATGATACGGCTTGGCAACATAAAGTTGAACAACCAGTATGATAATTGTTTTCTTTTTTTGCTAATATAATACTATTTACCAAAAAAGCCAAAATAATAATTTGAATTACCATCATAATAAGCCAAAATAACTCTGAAACTTTTTCCTTTATTTCCACTCAAACTCCTCCATATTCTCTAAAACAAACAACCTTGTCTTCCAATTTTCAAATGATTATAACTTTTATCAGTTGCTATTCTTCCTCTTTGGGTTCTTTTAATAAAACCTTCTTGCATTAAATAAGGCTCTACAACATCTTCTAAAGTTGATACTTCTTCACCAATCGAAGATGCAATAGTTTCTACTCCAACCGGTCCACCATTAAATTTTGTTATTAAACTTTCTAAATACTCAATATCAATTTGATCAAGACCATATTCATCAACTTTTAATCTTTCTAATGCCGTTTTTGTTGTTTCTAAACTAATTTCTTCTTCCTCATTTACTTGAGCAAAATCTCTAACTCTCTTAAATAAACGATTGGCAATTCTTGGTGTTTTTCTACTTCTTTTTGCTAGTTCTAAAGCCGCATCATCAGAAATATTCATAGAAAGTACTCTTGAAGTTCTTTTTATAATTTCTTTAAGTTCATCAATAGAATAATAATTAAGTTTAGACACAATTCCAAAACGATCTCTTAAAGGTGCCGAAATATCTCCCGCTCTTGTTGTTGCGCCTACCAAAGTAAATGGAGGCAAATCTATTTTTATACTTCTACTAGAGCCTTCTGAGCCAACTATTATATCTAACTCAAAATCTTCCATGGCAGGATAAAGTATTTCTTCAATAAACTTGGGAATGCGATGTATTTCATCAATAAATAATACATCTCCCGGTTCTAAAGAAGAAAGAACGGCTGCTAAATCACCACTCTTTTCTAAAGCCGGTCCCGTTGTTGTTTTTATATTTGAGCCAAGTTCATTCGCAATAATATGTGCAAGTGTTGTTTTACCAAGTCCTGGTGGCCCATATAGTAATACATGATCTAAGGCTTCCTTTCTAATTTTAGCTGCTTCTACAAAAACTCTAATATTTTCTTTTACTTCATCTTGACCAATATACTCATCAAGCATACTAGGCCTAATATTTTCTTCAAAAATATCAGAATCTAACTCTTCGCTTGTTATAATTCTGTCCATAATTCACCTACTTAAGCATTAATTTAAGTGCCTCTTTTATTTGTTCTTCTAATGATTTATTTTTATCAACTTTTGGTAAAACTTTCTTAATATCAACCGGTTTATAGCCAAGATTTTCTAGTACTTCTACTAACTCATCATCATAAGATTTTTCCACTTCAAAATTATTAAGTTTTCCTTTTAAATCTAAAATAATTTGTCTTGCTAGTTTTTCACCGACCTTAGGAAATTTCTTTAAATAAAGAATATTCTCTCTTTCAATTGCATCTATAATTCCTGATAAAGAACCAGTTGCCAGCATTACATTCGCCGTTTTAGGTCCTAACCCTTTTACGTTAATAAGTTTTAAAAATAATTCCTTTTCTTCTAAAGTTTTAAAACCATACAAAGAATTTTCTGTTTCACTGATAAAATTATAAGTATAAACCGTATAATCTTTTCCTTCCTCATAAGAATATGGATTAGCAACAAAAATAATATATCCTATTCCATGATTATCTATTACAATGTAATTACTAGTTACATATTTTATATTTCCAATAATATATCCGTACATATTTTACCACCCTACAATTAGTATATCATACATTCATGACTTTTTAATTATTAATTTATCTCATATTTATAATTATACTATAAGAACATATGTTTGTAAATGGTGTTTAAAAAAATATTAAGATTTTTTCTTAATATTTTTCTTTGTTATCATTTCTGTTGTAGTTGTTCTTATAGTTGTATTTTCTTCTATTTTTAAATCATCACTATTAACTTGTTCATTATTAAAAATATGAATAAATAGCATAACCATTATTATAATTAATATAATTACATCTAAAACGATTAATATTATCTTTTGATACTTCTTCATAATCATCAAATACATTATATAAAAAAAGAAGAAACTATTCAATATTAGTTTCTTCCTCTTCTATTGTTTCAACATCAACATTAGCATCTTCTGTTAGATCATTATTATCTATAAATTCTTCTTCTAATACCTCACTAGGTTCATCAGATAAGAATTCTTTTTCAAGCATAATATCTATATCAGAATATTGTTTAGCACCTGTTCCTGCTGGTATTAATTTACCTAAAATAACGTTTTCTTTTAATCCTGCTAAGTGATCAACTTTACCCTTAATAGCAGCATCAGTTAAAATTCTTGTTGTTTCTTGGAATGATGCAGCTGATAAGAATGAATCTGTTTCTAAACTTGATTTAGTTATACCTAAAATAATTGGATAACCTTTTGCTGGGTTTTTGCCTTCTAGAATAACTGGTTTATTTTTATTAGCAAATTCCCTAATTGAAACAGTTAATCCATTTACTAAGTCTGTATCACCTGAATCAGTAACACGCATTTTATTAATCATACGACTAGCAATAACTTCAACATGTTTATCAGCAATATCAACACCTTGTGATTTATATACTTTTTGAATTTCTTTTAAAATATATTCTTGTGTTGTAATTGGATCGGTAACTGCTAATAATTCTTTAGGAGATATAATACCTTCAGTAAGTTTATCACCAGCATTAACTAAAGAATTAAGTTCTACTCTTAGTTTAGCACCATAATTAGTTACATGTTCTCTTGATTCTACGTCATTTGTAACAGTAATTTTCCATTTACCATTGGCATCATCAATCTTAGTAACTTTACCAGTAAGTTCTGAAATAGTAGCTTTTCCTTTTGGAGTTCTCGCTTCAAATACTTCTTCAACTCTTGGTAAACCTTGTGTAATATCTTCTTCAGATGCTACACCACCAGCATGGAATGTACGAAGTGTAAGCTGTGTACCTGGTTCACCAATTGATTGAGCAGCCATAATACCTACTGCTTCTCCTGTTTCAACTAAGTTACCAGTTGCTAAGTTATTACCATAACATTTTTGGCAAATACCATTTGCACATTTACATGTAAGTACGCTTCTAATTTCTACAGATTTAATACCCGCTTTAGCAATTTTAGATGCAATACTTTCGGTAATTGGTTCATTTTTATCAATAATAACTTCTTTAGTTTCTGGATTTATTACCTTTTTAGCAGTATATCTACCAATTAGTCTTTCTTGCATTGATTCAATTACAGAACCATCTTTATCATCAATAAAATCACTAACAACTAAACCACTAGTGCATTTACAATCTTCTTCTTTAATAATGATATCTTGACCTACATCAACTAATCTTCTTGTTAAATATCCTGAATCGGCTGTTTTTAAAGCTGTATCGGCAGAACCTTTACGAGCACCGTGTGTATTTAAGAAGAATTCGTTTACTGAGTGTCCTTCATATAGTGAAGTTGTAATTGGAATTTCTACTGCTTCACCATTTGGTTTAGCCATTAAACCACGCATACCAGCCATCTGAGTAAACTGATTTAATGAACCACGGGCACCAGAAGTCATCATGATGAAGATAGGATTCTTAGGGTTTTTAGCCGCTATTTCTTTAAGTTCTCCTTCAACTTGGCTTCTAACTGTATTCCATACATCTACTACAGATGTATATCTTTCTAAATCGGTAATTAAACCACGTGAGAATTGTTTATTAATCTTATCAACTTTTTCTTGGCCAGCTTTAATAAATTCATCTTTATGTTCACTAGTCATAATATCCATAATACTAAATGTAATACCAGAAATTGTAGAATATTTAAATCCTAAATCTTTAAGTCTATCTAGCATCATAGAAGTTTCCGTTGTTTTATATCTTTTAAATATTTGCGCAATTATTTGTTGTAAAGTTTTTTTCGCAAATGCTGGAGTAATAGGCATTTCACTAACAGCTTTCTTAATATCTGTTCCCATTTCTAAGAAATATTTACTTGGCGTAAATCCTTCAATATTATCTTTAGATGGTTCATTAATATATGGATAACTATCAGGAAGTATTTCATTAAATATTAACTTACCAGCTGTTGTTACCAAATATTTATCTTTAACATCATCTGTAAATATTTTATATTTAAATGATGATACCGGCAAGACTATTCTAGTATGTAAAGTTATTTCTCTTCTTTCGTAAGCCATTATTGCTTCGTTAGAGTTTTTATAAACCTTGCCTTCGTTATCTTCTCCGGCATATTCTAATGTAATATAGTAGTTACCTAAAACCATATCTTGTGATGGTGTAACGATTGGTTTACCATCTGATGGTTTTAAGATATTATTAGCACCAAGCATTAATATTCTTGCTTCGGCTTTTGCTTCTTCTGAAAGTGGAACGTGTACAGCCATTTGGTCACCATCGAAATCGGCATTAAATGCAGCACATACTAATGGATGTAATCTAATAGCTTTACCACCAACTAGCTTAGGTTCAAATGCTTGAATACCAAGTCTATGTAAGGTTGGTGCACGGTTAAGCATTACTGGATATTCAGTAATGACATCTTCTACAACATCCCAAACACAATCATCTTTATTATCAATAAGTTTTTTAGCGCCCTTAATATTATGAGCAAGGCCTCTTTCTACTAACCCATTAATAACGTGTGGTTTAAATAATTCTAAAGCCATATCTTTAGGAAGACCACATTCATACATTTTTAATGATGGTCCAACTACGATAACAGAACGTCCAGAATAGTCAACTCTCTTACCTAATAAGTTTTGACGGAAACGACCTTGTTTACCTTTAAGCATACTTGATAAAGATTTAAGTGGTCTATTTCCTGCTCCAGATATACTTCTTCCTCTTCTACCATTATCAAATAATGTATCAACAGCTTCTTGAAGCATACGTTTTTCATTTTGAACAATAATTGATGGAGCACCTAATTCAAGTAATTTCTTTAAACGATTATTACGGTTAATAATACGACGATATAAATCATTTAAATCACTTGTCGCAAATCTACCACCATCAAGTTGAATCATTGGTCTTAATTCTGGTGGAATTACCGGAATTACATCAAGAACCATCCATTCTGGTTTATTACCAGAAGATTGAAATGCTACTAAACAATCTAATCTCTTAACTAAACGAATACGTTTTTGACCAGTAGCGCCATCTAATTCTTTTCTTAATGCTTCGATTTCTTTATCTACATCAACTTCTTTTAGTAGTTTCTTAATTGCTTCCGCACCCATACCTACTTCAAAAGTATTTCCGTATTTTTCATAATATGCACGGTATTCTTTATCAGATAATGTCTGCTTCTTTTCAAGTGGGGCATTACCTGGATTAATTACTACATAACTTACGAAATATAGTACTTCTTCAAGTTCTCTTGGTGACATATCTAAAACTAATCCCATTTTAGATGGTACACCCTTAAAGAACCAAATGTGAGAGCAAGGAGCAGCAAGTTCAATATGTCCCATTCTTTCTCTACGTACTTTAGAACGAGTAACTTCTACTCCACATCTATCACATACTACATTTTTATATCTTAATCTTTTATACTTACCACACGAACACTCAAAATCTTTTGTTGGTCCAAAGATTTTTTCACAAAATAAGCCATCTCTTTCAGGTTTTAATGTACGATAATTTATTGTTTCTGGTTTTTTAACTTCACCATAACTCCAACTTCTTATCTTTTCAGGGCTAGCAATAGAAATTCTTATTCCTTTAATATTATTAACTTCTAACATTATAATTCATCCCCTTCATCAAAACCTTCATCTTCGATTTCTTCTAAATCTTCTTCATTTGGTTCTTCATCAAAATCATCATCTTCATCGTCCAATTCATTATCTAAAGAATCAAGAGGTGCATCATTTTTTTCTGGTTCTTCTACATCCATATTTTTAACTTCACCAGTTTTAATATCTATTTCATCGATTGTAATAGCATCAGAACTCTCATCTTCATCTTCTTCAAGTTCTTTTAGTTCATGAGCAACATCATTTTGATCAATCATTTCTACATTTAATCCTAATGCTTGGAATTCTTTAATTAAAACTCTAAATGATTCTGGCATTCCGGCACCCGTTACTGGTTTACCTTTAACTAAGGCTTCATAAACTTTAACACGTCCAATAACATCATCAGATTTAACTGTTAAGATTTCTTGTAAAACATGAGCAGCACCATAAGCATATAATGCCCAAACTTCCATTTCACCAAATCTTTGACCACCAAATTGTGCCTTACCACCAAGTGGTTGTTGTGTTACTAATGAGTAAGGACCTGTAGAACGAGCATGAATCTTATCATCAACCATGTGATGTAATTTAATCATGTACATTACCCCAACAGCAACTCTATTTTCAAACTTTTCGCCTGTGCGACCGTTATATAAATCAGTTTTACCATCAGGATCCATTCCTGCATTAGCCATTTGTTCCTTAATTTCATCTACACTTGCACCATCAAATACTGGTGTTGCATAATGTAAACCTAACTTTTTACCAGCCATACCTAAGTGTAATTCTAAAATTTGACCTAAATTCATACGTGATGGAACACCTTGTGGATTTAATACAATATCTACTGGAGTACCATCTGGTAAATATGGCATATCTTCTTCTGGTAAAATAAGGGAAATAACACCTTTATTACCATGACGTCCTGACATTTTATCTCCAACTTGAATTTTACGTTTTTGAATAATATAAACACGAATTATCTTAGAAACGCCTGCTGGAAGTTCATCAGAATTTTCTTTTGTATATACTTTTATATCATGTACTATACCATCAGCACCATGAGCAACTCTAAGTGAAGTATCCCTAACTTCTCTAGTCTTTTCACCAAAGATAGCATGTAATAATTTTTCTTCACTAGTAAGTTCTTGCATTCCTTTTGGAGTTACTTTACCAACTAAAATATCTCCTTCATTTACTTCAGTACCAATTCTTACAATACCATTAGCATCTAGATTTTTTCTTGCTTCTTCCGAAACATTTGGAATATCTCTTGTAATTTCCTCTGGTCCTAATTTAGTATCACGACAATCTATATCATAATGTTCAATATGAAGTGATGTATAAACATCATCTTTTACTAATCTTTCATTTAATACAACGGCATCTTCATAGTTATAACCATTACATGTCATAAATGCTACAACCATGTTTTTACCTAAAGCAAGTTCACCTTTATCAGTAGATGGTCCATCAGCAATAACTTCTCCTCTATGAACTTTATCACCTTTTTTAACAATTGGATTATGAGAAATATTACTTTCGGCATTACTTCTTTCAAAGTTTGCTAAATAGTATTCATCTTTACCCTTAGCATTTTTAACAATAATCTTTTTAGAATCAGCATATTCAACTACACCATCAGCTTTGGCAACAATTGTTGAACCTGAATCTCTTGCCGCAATATATTCAACACCAGTTCCAACAATAGGAGCTTCTGTTTTAAGTAGTGGTACTGCTTGTCTTTGCATGTTTGAACCCATAAGTGCACGACGCGCATCATCATGATCTAAAAATGGAATACAACTTGTTGTAATAGATACAATTTGACTTGGTGAAACATCTATAAAGTTAACTTCACTACTCTTACATTTAACATTTTCACCATTTAAACGAGCAACTACTTCATCATCTAAAATGTTATTATCTTTATCAATATTAATTGTTGCTTGTGAAATATAATAATCTGCTTCTTCATCAGCGGTTAAATAAACTACTTCATCAGTTATATGTTTATCAACAACTTTTCTATAAGGAGTTGTAATAAAACCATACTCATTAATCTTCGCATAAGAAGCAAGAGAAGTAATTAAACCGATATTTGCTCCTTCTGGAGATTCGATTGGACAAATACGTCCATAGTGAGATACGTTAACATCTCTTACATCCATACCAGCACGATCTCTTGAAAGTCCACCTGGCCCTAAAGATGAAAGACGACGTTTATCAGTTAACTCAGCAATTGGGTTAATTTGATCCATGAACTTAGATAACTGACTTGATCCAAAGAATTCTTTTAAAGACGCCGTAACTGGTCTTATATTAATTAACGATTTAGGTGTAACAGCATCAATTTCTTGAGTTGTCATTCTTTCACGAATAACCCTTTCCATACGAGCCATACCTACTCTAAACTGTCCTTGGATTAGTTCTCCAACTTGACGTACACGTCTATTTCCTAAATGATCTATTTCATCAATATTACCAATATCGTCAAGTAAGTTTAAATAATAACTTACAGCGGCATAGAAATCACTAATTGTTAATCTCTTTGAATCAATGCTTTGATCATTACCAATAATTTTAATTTTATTATTCTCATTATTAATATCTTTAACTAAAACTTCTTGAATTTTATTAAATTCATCTAGTTCTTCGTTAATTGTTACTTCTTTAACATTTAGTCCCTTTTCAAAATAAGGTCTTAATTCTTCTAAACGCTTCTTATCAATCTTTTCGCCTTCTTTAGCGATAATTTTTTTGCCAGTTTTTAAATTTTCTGCAAGGGTTTGACCTAGTAGTCTATCTAGTACGTTTAATTTTTTATTGAATTTATAACGTCCTACTTTAGCTAAATCATATCTAAAGCGGTCAAAGAATCTTACGATTAATTGGTTTTTGGCACTATCAAGTGTTGCTGGTTCACCTGGTTTTAATTTTTCATAAATTTCAATTAATGCTTCATCAGTATTTTTTGTACTATCTTTTTCTAAAGTATTTTGAATAAATCTATTATCGCCAAATACTTCTTTAATTGCTTCATCACTAGATAAACCTAATGCTCTAAGCATTGTTGTAACAGGTACTTTTCTAGTTCTATCAATTCTAACATAAATTACGTCTCTAGCATCTAATTCAAATTCTAACCAAGTCCCTTTATTAGGAATTATTTCTCCAGAAACAACATGACGTCCATTTTTATCTACTTCTTTTTTAAAATAAATAGATGGACTTCTTACTAATTGAGATTGAATAACTCTTTCAACACCATTAATAATAAATGTTCCGGCTTCTGTCATTAAAGGCATGTCTCCTAAAAAGACTTCTTGCTCTTTAACTTCACCAGTTTCGTGGATAAATACTCTTGCTTGAACTTTTAAAGGAGCCGCATATGTTACCATACGTTCCTTAGATTCCTTAATTGAATATCTAGGCTCATCAAAAGAATAATCACCAAATTCTAGTGATATATTTCCGGTGAAACTTTCAACAGGAAACAAGTCATCAAAAACTTCTTTTATTCCACTTTCTAGAAACCACTGATATGATTTCTTTTGAATATCTAATAAATCTGTAAGCTCAAAGTTGTTCGTAGTTTTAGAGAAAGTAACTCTTTCCCTATGGTCACCAAATTTAGCTGTTTTGTATGCCACTTATTTTCACCCCAAACAATATATTTTTTAGAATTATTTTCCTCTAAGAAGAGGGACAGTTCCAATCTAAAATTCTATCAAAAAAAAGAGCCTTATGTCAACGTTTTTTTCGCAAAAACTACATAAAACCCACAATTTTTTTCTAAAACTTTAACATCTGCTAAATTCTTAAGATTTTTTATTACTGTTTTAACTCCATGATTAGTTCTCATTACAAACCATAACTCACCATCTTTAGTCAAATGATTAAATGCTTCATTTATAATAGTTAAATAAACTTTTTTACCTGCTCTTATTGGCGGATTGGTAATAATAACATCATAAGCATCTTTTACATTTTCATAAATATTTGAAAGAAAAACATTTCCCTCTGCCTTATTTTCTTTTAAATTCATCTTCGTTAGATGTAATGCCCTATTATTAATATCAATCATATCAGCCCTAGCACCCATTATCTTATTTAAAGAAATACCTAGAAAACCAATTCCACATCCAACATCTAGAATTTTTTTCTCTTTTTTTCCATACTTAATATATGTTTCTAATAATAGTTTACTTCCCTCATCTATCTTATCTTTAGAAAAAACCCCCAAATCACTATAAAACTTTAAATTATAATTTTCATACTTATAATTTAAAATTCTAAGTTCACTTTTTAAATTTTCATTATTATCAAAGTATTGCATAATTCATCCCCTTAAAGTATAAAAACCTATCCGAAGATAAGATTTTTTAATAATTTATTTTAGTCGTTCCTTCAAACTTACTAATATTTTCATCACACCACTCTTGTGTTGGCTCATTACCAGCACCAAATGTCTCCGTTAGATCTAAAACAACAATATTGTTAAATACAATTTCTCCACCTTCAGGAGATGGCATAGCAATAATATTATCATCACCAATATGAGCATTACTTAAAAGAGTATAATTTTTTTCATTTTTATTTATATCTTTAAAAGCAGTTGTTGTCCCATGATATGTAATATTAAGATATTGTTCTTGCACCGAGGTTGAATATATAGTTGAATAAGTTTTAAAATCATTTGATGTTAAACACGGCAAATTATTTTTTGATATTATATTAGATGTTGAATCAACTACCCACAAACCAACATCATATGTAGAGCAAAATGAATAATTTGAAATTGCATCAAACTTCAAATAAACTTTGTTATTTGATGGTACACTAAAAAATTGATATATATCGCCCACATGAGGATAAAGACCTTTACTATCAATATGCCAATCACCAACACTATTTTCCGGTGTTTTCGTCATTGTAGTGCTCCAACCTGTGTCATCATTTGTAAAACTACCATTAGTTACAAGATTTGTTACATTAGTTACACCAGATTTATCTATTCCTATTTTAAAGGAAAAACTTTTTCCCTTATCTCCTTCTTGACTAACACTTAAATTATTATAATAAACTTTTACGGTATATACATGTGTAGTACTACCACTAATTGATATTTTACTTTTTAAAGTTGTTGTACTACTAGGTAAATTCCTTTTTTCAATTGTTGCTCCCCCATTAGTACCAGTTACATCAAAAGAAATACTTCCATCCATTAATTCATTATTTATATCATATACATACAAACTATATTCTCCAGTTGTAGTACCCTTATTAATTACACTAAAAGTTTTAATAGCAGTCCAACCCGGAAAAATATCTGTTGCACTAATCTGACTAGTACCTTCTTTAAATTCAATTGTTAAATTCGCGGCCTCTCCAGTTATAGTACTTGCAGATTCATTATTATTTACTTGAGAAACAAAAAATGCATATGATAAACTGACTACAGCCACTATAAAAATTACTACACTTATTAAAATATAAAATATATTTTTAGTTCTTCTTACATCTTTCATATAGCATCACACCCTATAATTAATTATAACATTATTAAAACAAATAAAAAAGAGGAAATTCCTCTTTTTTTATAATCGTTAAATTAGTTTAAAGCGTCTTTTAATTTGCTTCCAGCTTTGAATGTAATAGCCATTTTAGCAGGAATATGTAATTTTTCTTTAGTAAGTGGGTTAATACCATCTCTTGCAGCACGTTTTTTAGCAGCAAAAGTACCAAAACCAACTAAAGCAACTTTTCCTTCTTTTTTAAGACCTTCTTCAATTCCTTCTAAAGTTGCATTTAAAGCACGCATAGCGTCAGCTTTAGAAAGACCAGCTTTTTCAGCAATAATTTCAACTAATTCTTGTTTTGACATAACGATTACCTCCCATTTTTTTATATTTTTTTATAGGTTATTTACCCTACAAGTATAAATTATCAAAAAACCCCATAAAATGCAAGCAAAAACCAATAAAAAAAGCGCATTTTCTTAAAAAAGTTACGCTTTATTTACAATTACAGTACAATCGCGATTAAATTATTAGACCCCTTGTTAACAATCTTTGTTACCGTATTAGATAATTTATATCTTGTGTTTTCCGGCATCATTGATAACTTCGCCTGAATTCCCTCTTTAACTATACAATCTAAACTTCTACCAAATATTTCACTCTTCCAAATACTTGATGGATCTGTCTCATAATCCTTCATAATATAATTAATAAGTTCTTTACTTTGAAGTTCTGTTCCTATAATAGGTTCAAAAGTACTTTCTACATCTACTTTCATTAAATGAATTGATGAAGCAACTGCCTTTAACTTAACTCCATAACGAGATCCTTGTTTAATAATTTCTGGTGTTGATAGTTTCATATCTGATAAAGTTGGATAAACAATTCCATATCCTGTTGATTTAGCCATTTTAAGCGCTGATTTAATACTTGCAGTTTCATCTTTATCACTAGAATATTCCATAAATATTTTTAGTAAACTGCTCTTATTTAAAGTCATTCCCCCTAAAACTTCTTTTAAGGTTTCATTATATAGTTCATCTGATGAATCTAAATTTAGAGTTACAATACCACTTGCGGCATCCACATTAGAAATATATGCTTTTGAAATATATTCACTATCATCATAATAACTTATAATCTTATCTACATCTTTAAGTTTACTAATACTTGTCATGCTCTCTTTAATTTTTTCTAAATAATGCATTTTTACTTTATGATTATTATCAAGTTCATGAATCCACTTTGGCATATTTACTTCAACATCAAGTACTGGGAACTCATAAAGCGCTGTTTTTAGAGCATCAAGCATATCTCTTTCGCTCATTTCATTAATATTAATTGGCAAAACTGGTACTTCATAATTTTTAGTTAAATTATCTGCTAATCTAATTGTTTCTTCATTTGATGGATGCGTTGTATTAAGAATAACTATAAATGGTTTATTAATTGCTTTAAGTTCGGTTATTACTTTTTCTTCTGCCTCCATGTATTCGCCTCTTGTAAACTCTCCAATTGATCCATCCGTAGTTACTACTATTCCAATAGTTGAATGATCTTTAATAACTTTTTCGGTTCCTATTTCAGCGGCCTCTACAAATGGTATTTCCTCATCATACCAAGGTGTTTTAACTAGTCTTGGATTACCAAGTTCATCTTCATAACCATTGCTTGTCTTAATAACATATCCAACACAATCAATTAATTTAATATTGGTACTAAAATCATCTATCGTAATTTTAGCCCCTGTTGAAGGTACAAACTTTGGTTCCGTGGTCATAATGGTTTTACCAGGAGCAGACTGAGGAATTTCATCTATACATCTCTTTTTTAAATCCTCATCTTCTATGTTAGGAACAACTAATGTTTCAATTACCTTCTTAATAAAAGTTGACTTACCAGTTCTAACTGCACCCACTACCCCTAAGTAAATTTCACCTTTACCCCAGGCAGAGATGCTACTAATTATCTCTTTTTTTTCCATACTTTGTCCTTTCATTTAAAATGTATGAAAAAAGTTTTAATCTAAGAACCAAAAATAATATTTATCATATAATATAGAAAAAAGTATGTAAAACCTTCGTGCATAAATTATTGTATACTTAACAAGCTACTTTCTAACATCTCCCAATTTTTTTGTTTCTTTATATTCATAATTTAATTTATTTTGTTTAGTAACAACAGACTCACCTAAATTTTTTTCTATGTCTTCTCTTGCAACATTTGCAGCATGACCACCCATTCTAGCAACTTCTTTATTTTGCTCTAGTCCCTGTGGTTTATGTTTTTCTGCTAGTCTTTTTGCAGTTTCTTCTGATAAATCAGTTAATATTATTTCAATATTATCCATATTATCTCTTAAAGATTCTTTGCGAAGTCCTTTATATTGTTTATATTCTTTTGCGGTCATGCCAGACCATTCTTTATATATTTCATTAGTTAATATCGCATATTCTTTACCATCAGTTATACCATTCTCTTGCCAAATATCAGTTAATTCTTTTCTATCTTGAATTCCTTTCAATCTTTTTGCAATCCATTTTTCATCATAACCTTTAGTTCGGTATATATCTATAGCTCTTTGCGCCGCTAAAGATGGATCAAATATTTCATCGATTCTCTCACGTCCAAGACTAGCAAGCCACTGCTTAATCGGTTCAGCATTTTTACTTGGTATTGATTCAATAATTCTAAACATTCCCTCAATATCAACTACATCAGTCATACGATATTTACCATCTTGGGCTTTAAGTTTCAACTGGTGACAATTTGTCACCGTTTCATTTCCTTCTTCTTTAAGACGTTGTTTCAATTTATTCCAATATTTTCTTCCATCTTTGCTTTCAGAAATAACTCCAACAACATCGACAACACTAATAAAGTATTTTTCATCTTCTTTATCCCAGACTGTTCTAATTGTTTCATTATTAAATATTTTATTAATTAAATGCATTTTTTCCTGATTCATTTATTTCCTCCTTCTTTGCTTCTGATTCAGATAACCCCATTATATTCTTAAATTTCCTACTCTTAAGCCACCAAAAGATACCATTTAAAACTGCCTTTGTTTTTGCTTAAAGGCTAATTAAATTTTACTATATATTTAGATATATATCATCATTTTTATTTATTCATTATAAATTTTTATATTCAAAAAAATGATACTTTCAAAATATCATTTTTCTTCTTTAAAATTACTAATAAGACCATAATTACTTAAATCAATTTTTTTAAGTAACTCTTTTAATTCATTTAAATTTAGTGAATTAACAAAAGATGCATCTTCATTAATATCAATGCCAAACTCTATAACATTATCTGTATAAGAAAGCAAACTATCTTTATACTTTTCATTTTTTAAAATAATATTTATAATTGCTTCTTTTTTCCAAATTTCAAAACTCTCTTCGTCAAAACTTAAGTTATTAATAACTTCTAATACCTTATTTTTTAATAATTCTTTATCTTTAATAAATAAATTAATAAACAAATAATAATAATCATTAACTTTCATATAAGACGTACTAATATTATACATACTATGTTTATTATTAATCATAAACTTAGATAAATTAGATGTACTACTAAAATTTTCATTAACAATATAATTGCGATAATAATCTAACTTTAACTTTTCTAAAGGTGAAAAATCATCTAAATTAAATTTAAAAATCATACTAACTTTATTATCTTCTTTATTACTATATAAGGTTATATCACGATTTTTTATTTCCTTTGTTTCCTTTTTAGTTATTAAAGTCACCTTAGGATAAACTCTGTCTAGACTATCATAGGCATCTTCTATTAATTTTAATATTTTCTCTAAATTAAAGTTTCCTCCTACTAAAATCGTTTGATTACTAGGAATATAAAAAGCATCATATACATTTTTAATATAATCATAATCAAATGAATTTATTAGCTCTTCTGTACCTATTACACTTTCAAAACCATCACCATTAACATAATTCTTAAAAAACTCTCTCCAGTTTCTTTTATAAGGTTTTCCCTCGTCATTTCTAAGTTCTTCAATAACGGCATGTTTAGTATCTTCAATATCTTTAGCATTAAAACCTGGGGTATTTATATAATATATTAAATCTCTTAAATGTTTTTCAAAATGATATACACAATCAATATAAAAACTTGTTATACGGTGATTAGTTATTCCATTAAAATATAATGAATCACTACAAAATCTTTTAAATAAATTACCAGCCTTTGAGTGTTCAATAACTAAATGTTCTAAATAATGGGCTGTTCCGTCCTTAACTGTATATTCCTTTCCATCAATTTCATACCTTTTGTTAAAGCCGCCATAATTAATAATTAATTTAGCGTAAGCCGTATGAACTGTATCATCTTTATAATATATAACTTTAGCACCATTTTTAAGTGTTACTATTCCATAGTTTTTCATTAATCATCACACCCCCTTACAACAACAGTTGAAGTAAACTCTATTCTATTTAAAAACTTTATAAATTCATCGGCCGTTATTTCACTATACACCTTAATATCTTTATCCATTGATGTTAAATCAAAATATTCTGCTTTAAATTTATTAAATTTATAATAATAATTATCACTGGCTCTAACTTTCGAAATTTTTAAATTTCTAATAATTTCTTTTTGATACTTTTTTATTTTTTTCTCATCTTTAATATCTTCTAAACATTCCTTAACTAATTTAGCAATAACATCTTTATTTTGAAATAAAGATCCACATGAAACTAATAGAGCGCCTGAGGTTGCCATTCCATTAACATTTGCATCATAAACTAAATTATTTTCTAGTCTAAGCTTATCAAATATTGAATAAGCCTTTTCAAATACTAAGATTTTTCTCAAAAATAGCAAATAATAAAAATCTTTTTCCTTATCATAATCTTTTATTCTAAAATAATTATAAATAATAGTTTGTTTAAATTTATACTTTGTTTCATAATATTTTTTAACTTTTTGCTTATTTGCTTTCAAAGTATTTTCTTTAACTTTTACTTTTTTACCATTTTTAAAATATTTATCTATTATTTTAGTTACCTTAGAAGAAACATTACCATAAATAAACATTTCATATTCTCTATTAATAATATCCTTATAATAATTTAAGGTATTAAATCTATCACACTCATTTAAATTAGCCATTTCTAATTCATAACTTAGATGATATTTTTCTTTTGGATCAATTAAACTAAGTAAAATATTTTCAGCATTATAATACATATCACTTATTTTATTTTTATTAATAATATCTAAAAAGCGATTCTTTTCTAAATTAAAATATTCTGTATTATAACCATCATCATCTGCATTAGGCTCAAAAATATACTCATAGAAAAACTTTATAGCATCATCCATATCATAATCATCAACTATTCCTTCTTTAGGTATAATTAAATCAAAAGATAAATAATTTTTATTTTTTAAAGTAACTAATGATGTATCAATATTAATAATTAATTTTTCTCGGCACGCTTTTGTAAATTTATCCATTGTATTATATTTTTTAGTTGTTTTATGTAAGCTACATAACAAAAAATTTTTTTGGTCATTTTTTATATCATAATCAATAGGAAAAAGTAACTCTATTAGTATTGTATTTCCCTTTTTATTTCTTAAAACAATTGGTCTTTTCTCACTCATAAAAAGCCTCCCATATAACATCAGTATATCAAATTTTATTTAATACTAAGTAATATTTCTTTAGCTGTATCTAAAGTAAACGCGTCTTTTACACTTTTTAAATAATTAAAAACTTGATTAAAACTAGAATTGCTGTTCATAAATATATCATTCATTAAAGGTCTTATACTTTCTGGTAAATTTTTATCTAGATCATCTAGATTTATATTAGTTGCTCGAATAAACGCAATTTCATCAATTCTTCTTGCTTTTGTTAAAAATAATATATTTCTTATTAAATATCTTATAATTATTTCTTCTAAGTCATCTAAACTTTCCTTGTCTTGGGCAGTTAACCTTAACATGATAAATTTTATTTTTTTCACAATCTTTGCTTTGTTATTTCTATTTGCTTGAAATAAATACTGTAAAATTAAATTAGCAATATCGCCAGCAGCTTTAAGCGTTACAACACTGTATTTAGGAAAATAGCATTCAGAAACAGCATCATAATTATACTTTAAACAAAGTTTTTCTAAATCACTCATTCCTTCATTTACAGTAAAGTCCTTGGGACGATAAACATCTGCCATAATAACATTCATATCTAAATAAGATTTTATTAAAGTACCATCACCTCTAGCATATAAACTAGACAAAATACAAATATATTCTATTCTCTTATAAAAAGATATATTAAATCCATCAATATCCTTTAAAGCTGTAAAAACTGCTTCATTAGCCTTAATAAGTAATCTTCTATTTTCCTTTTTACTTTTTCTTAGATTATAAATAACACTTGCATCTAAATCGGTAAAATCATCTTGATATCCGTACTTTTTATGCATCATAAAAGAACCAAAAAAGCAAATATCATCTTTATATCCCTCTAACGCCTCTAACATCATAGTATATATATAATCACTCAATAATGTATCTATTTTAAACGACTTATCCTGTATATTGCTACAGAACTCTTTAAAATAAGGACTATTAATAAATAAAGGATAATCTAAAGAAATATGTTCTTTACCAGCATTTCCAATATATAATGGCTTATAGCCCAAATTTTCACAAGAAACATTTTTTGAGTTAATATAATTTTCTTTTATATCATGTTCATGTCCATGAAAATTAATACCTAAAGATTCCACAAATTCCTTTTTCATTAAAGTATATAATACATCGTTCGGATTTTCTCCCATAAATGCATAATGTGATAAATAATTATCTTTAAAACTAACTGGATACATAAATACATCTTCAAATCCTAGAACTCTATATGATTTTAATAATTTTTCACTATCATGATTACCTAAAATTAAAAATTTATGGCCATTTAATTTAGCAAGTATATCTTTAATGACACTAGGTCCTTTAAGACAAAAGTCACCCAAAAAAATAACGATATCTGCTGGATGCACAAATTCATTATGCATTTTTATAATATAGTCATTCATCTCTTCTACACTACTAAAGTTTCCTCTAGTATAATCTATAATTTTTTCATGTCCAAAATGTTCATCACTAATAACATATACTTTACTATTTGGGTATTTATCTGTTAAATAACCATAAATATCTTTAAAATATGACATAATAATTCCTTCTTTTAGTGACTATTATAACAAACAATTAAAATAATAGAGCATTTTTTATCTCATGCTCTATTTAAAATTAATTTTTTAAAGTGCCAATAGATACTACATAAACTCCGTCATCTCTTTGATAAGAAAGGTCAGCACCAGTTAATACCATTAAAAATGATGGTTCTCCATATTTATCTTTATCGACTTTTTCTTTAAAATCAATTAAATTTTTTGCAGCAGTTGGTATTTCTCCAGCCCCCAATTTTATTTCAATTGCTCCCCATTTACCATTATCAGTTTCTAAAATACAGTCAATTTCAAAATCATTTTTGTCTTTATAATAAGATAATCTAGCATCCATTGCATCTGCGTATATTTTTAAATCTCTCATACACATATTCTCAAAGATAAATCCTGTAAAATTTAAATCATTTATTAAATCCTCCCTTTTTAAATTTAAGGTTGCAATTACAAGAGAAGGATCAACAAGTTGAAGTTTAGGTGAAACTC
Organism: uncultured Bacilli bacterium; assembly: GCA_934098485.1. GTDB lineage: Bacteria > Bacillota_I > Bacilli_A > RF39 > UBA660 > CAG-533. Next base: position 30,587 of record CAKOOH010000002.1, read on the forward strand.
TAAGCGGTGTTTTTGATCTTAAATTTAAATTAGTTGCCGGAACATACTCAAGAATATATAGTTTTTCTAAAGTATTTAAATAATCATCTAAAGTCGGACGTGAAACCTCATTCGTAAATTCATTTTTTACATTCTCTAATAATGTGGTTTTACTAGTATTAGTCGATACATTTCTAGATAAACTTTTTAAAACAGCTGCCATTTTCTGAGAGTTTCTAACTGTTCCGTCCAATGTTTTAATATCTTCATTTAGTAAACTTTTTATATAATCTTTAGAAAGTTTATATTTATTATCTCCTGAAATGTTTAATGATTCTGGCCAGCCACCACGCATCATTGCATTAATTAAACTATCAAAATCAAGAGAAGATACTCCATTAATATCTTTACCATTTATAATTTCCTTTAAAGAAACACTACCATTTGATTCACCAGATTCATAAAGTGACATTGGTCTCATTAATAATTTAGAGATTCGGCCAGTGCCACTATGCATCACACTATCTTCAGCCGGTCTTGCTGAGCCAGTTAATATATATTGTCCTTTTAATCCAGTATGATCAACGTCCGTTCTAATTGAGTCCCATACAACCGGATACATTTGCCATTCATCAAATAATCTTGGCTTTTCTCCTTCTAAAAAAATTGAAGGCTTTGTTTGCAAAGTTTTATCATATTGCATTTTTTTATCCGGATCTTGAAATTCAATATAACTTTTAGCAAATTGCCTTGCCGTAGTTGATTTACCGCACCATTTGCAGCCCTCAATTAAGACTGCTCCCATATATTCAAGTTTATTTTTTAAAATATCATCAACAATTCTAGGTATATATTCTTTCATAAAATATTCCTCCTACATATTAAATTATACTACATATTTATCTTTTTGTTAATACTATTTTACATTTTAGCTCATTTTCATTTTGCATTTTGGCTCATTTTCATTTTACATTTTGGCTGAGCCAACTGCATAAAAAAAGTTTACTTTCGTAAACTACATAGTTGATGTAAATAACATCAAGATAGAAATAACAAGTAAAATCATAATACCAACACCTGTTGAAACTAACATTACCATTGTTTTACTTTCCATCTTTTCAAGACGATCTTTATATCTTGTCTCACGAGCCTTTTGTTGTAAGTTAGAAATATTTCTAGAGAAAGTAAGAAGCTGTTCTTGCTTTCTTTCTTGACTACCCAAACTTAAACGATATAAAAGTCTCATCATACGCATGGAATCTCTAACTGGATATTCTCTCGCAAAATCCATGTAAGGATTAATTGTTGAATCACCCGCATTAATTCTTTCAATCAGTTCTCTAAGTCCACTTTTAAAAATTTCTGGTGCTTCATCAATAGATTTACCAAGTGCTACTGGTACTGTATAATGCTGAACTAATATTTCTAAATTCTTTAAATAATAAGGAAGCATTGTATCTATAATATGTAAATGACTCTTATAATATCTTTTTAATTGAAAATAAGAAAGTTTATAGACACCATAGGCACATATTAATGCAAAAAGCACATTAACATAACTAAGTTTACTTAAAAATATCATTATCATAATAAGTAAAGTAAATAACCCATTTCTAAGTCTAGTATTAAATAACTTATAAATATCAATCGAATCTCCATATTTGGCCTTCGCATAAAAATCAAAATCTTTTTCTTTTAATTTTAAAAATACATCTTGATTATCACTTATAAATTTATTAGTACTTATACTTCCATTATATTCTAATATCACAAACAAGATAATACCAAGAATAACTACTTCTATAAGCATTCTTATTCGCCTCCTGTCTGTTCATTATAATATTTTTCACCATCAAGTAAGAAATATGAATTAATTATTATAACTAAATGAAGTAAAATTTGAACATAAACTTTATCTAACATAGCAATATAATTTTTAGATCCCAGCAAAAACTGTGTAAGCATTACTAAAAAATATAAAGCAAAACCAAATGTTAAAAACTTTTTATGATAACTAGAACGGTCCATCTTATCACGATACACACCTTCTACTAACATATCGATATCAAGAAGCATATTTTCTAAAGACTCACCAGAATCTTTAGCGCCTTCTTTAGTAATTTGTAAAAATAATTGATGCATATTTTTTACCATATAATATGGATATTTATTATTAAAATAATTTATTGATTCTTCAATGGTTCCATTTGTATAAGCCATTTCAATCATTTTCTTAACATCACTAAGTACCGGATCTTCTAAAACCCCTGAATCTCTTACACCTTCCAAAGCCTTTACAAATGATTGAGTTGTATTAAATTCCATAATAACATTTGTTGTATAAACTTGTATTTGTTCAAAAATAAATTCACTATAAACTCTTTTACATCTTAAATACGCTAAATAAGGAATAAAGGCTACGGCAACTGTCGCATAAATAATTGCCCAAATAATACTATAGAAATATAAATAAGCTACTCCTGCCCCAAATATCGCAAATATTACAACCTGAACAACATATTGTTTTACAGTAAATTCTTCCCCTAACTCCTTCGATTTTTCACGAACCATTTTAAAGGTATAAGGAGCATATTTTTCATATAAACTACTTGCTTCTTTAGCCATAAATTTATATACATTAGAGCCACTATTACGACGATAAGCCACAATAAATATAATAATTGCGGTAACAATTAATAACTCTATCTTCATAAATATTACTCCCTTCTCTTTATTCTTATAAAGTCTCTATTTCTACTTTATCATCAGCACTACCGTGATTTTCTTCTCCTAAATTAAATGTATCTTTAGGTAAAATTACCCCTTGTAATTCTAAATATTCTAATAAATACTTAGTTGGATTTTTAATACTAAACGTTCCGTCCACACTTTTTCTATAAATTGTATTACTACAAGGATTATTATTTTCATCTACATAAAATTCGCAAACTTCCATAATCTCTCTTTGAAATCTACCTAATGCTTTACTCATGTAACCCTTAACACATACCGCAATTTGAACATATCTATGAATAGTTGATAAAAACTGTGATACATCCTGATTAGATTCTAATAATGAGTACATACGCATTGGTACACTAGATGCTTTATCAGCATGGATAGTAGATAAAATATTATGTCCTGAAGAAATAGAGTTTCTAACTGCCATAACCGCTTCAGCACTACGAACCTCTGATAGTAATATCCATTTAGGGTTTTGTCTCATACAAGTAACTAATACATCACTATAAGACGCAATATTATTAGTCTTCATAGCAACTATATCTCTATGAGGGAAAATTCTATCTAAGTGAAGTTCTAATGTATCTTCAATAGTAATTATTTTTTCATTTTCTTTTGTATGAGAAGCAAGATATTTAACAAGTTCTGTTTTACCAGAACCAGTTTCACCGGCAACAATTATATTACAGTGTCCTTCTACACATTTCATTAAAAAATCATGAATTTGTATTGTACAATACTTTTCATTTATTAGTTTATCTTTATTTAATCTTATTTTTGCTGGCGTTTTACGAATAACACAAGCAATTCCATTAGTTGCAATCGAATCATGAATAAAGTTAAGACGTAATTCCGCACTTTCTGCATCTAAGAAAGGATGAGCCATATTAAATGTCTTACCCATTACATTAGAACACTGAAACGCTAATTTTTCCATCAAAGGATTATTAATATCTGGTCTATTTACTTGATATACACCTTTATCTAAAGTTTTAAGCCAAACTTGTCCACCATTACTATAGGAAATATCTGTAACATTATCATCATTTAAAAACTCTTCTAATGGTCCAAAATCTAATTGTTCAAATAAATTATTCATACCATCATTTCCTTAAACTATATTAATAATCTAAACATTCTTTATCTATTAAACTAGCACTTTCTGCATAACTTAAATCAGATTTATTATTTATAAAGTCGATAATAACCTGACTAGCTACTTGAGTTGCACTATGATTTTCAGTATATTCTTTACCACGAGGTACTGGGAATATTTTAATTTGATTTGTTGAAATATGATCTGCTCTAGTTAAAAGAAGGAACATACTATCAGGTACAGAGAAAATTAATTCAGCAGGTATTCCTGTTTCAGACTGTGAAGAAAATACAGATTTACCATTAGAATCTCTAACATCTAAAACTTGAATACTTTCTATCATTTTAGCAATAATTACTTTACCATCATCACTCATTGCAGATATATATAAATCTATATAATCATCTCTCATAATAGAGTTTGCATATGTATCATGTAATGTTACTGGTAAACTATAAACAGTATGACATTTAGGTAAATTTTCAGTAATATAATTTGGTCTTTGTTCTGCAGCCATTAACTGACTAGAATAAAATAAACCACCTTCAGGAATTTTTGTATCATAAGAAACATATTTTCCAATAACTTGACTTAACGAAGTTAATAATCCTGGTGTCGTATCAACCATACTCTTACTTACTTTAATAGTACCAACTTGATCTTTAGTAATTAGTTCATTGGCTTTTAGTTCTACCTTAGCATATGGAATACTTTGTGGTTCAACTGATTGATTAACTCTCCAATTATATCCTACATATAACACTATTATTCCAATAACCACACCTAATATTGTTACGGTATTTTTATTACCTAAAAATCTTTTTATTGTTACTCCTATATTCCCCATTCTTATTCCTCCTATTATATAAACTATTATAACAAAACATAATTATATTTTCAATACTGTTTAACCAACTAATGAAAATACTACTATCTTATTTTTTATCAATTAGATATTAAAAATCACAATAAAACTAGAGTTTTCGCTCTAGTTTCTTTTTTAAGTTCCAGTTATAGCCGGAATCGCCGCTTTTTTAAGTTCCTGTTATGGCCGGAATCGCCGCTTTTTTAAGTTCCTGTTATGGCCGGAATCGCCGCTTTTTGACATAAGTCATTTATATTATATGCAATTCACATAAATAATTACTCATGTGAAAAATAATATAACACAAAACTATAACTTTGTCTAGTAAATATTATTCAAATTTTACTTAAAACTACTTCTCGTAAAACTACTTCTTAACTTCTAAAACTGAATCAATTTTATTAACTACTTGTAAATTTGTATTAGCATCGCCCATAATATTATATGAATCTGTTACAGTTGTAACCTTAACACTTACCTTTGGTGGTGCTTCATAAATATCATAGAATTTTAAATTGTATTTTTTATTAATGTTAACTGTTTCTGAAAATCTTCTAACGAAAACTTCTACAAATTTTTCTTTTATTATTCTAACTTCACCATATTTACGATAGTGAGCCCAGTCAACCGCATCCACCATCGCCGCTTCAGTTACTTCTCTTAAAAGGTACTGATCTTGTTCAGAAGTTGTTGTGTAGTTTTGCAATAACATCATTACTACAATTACAAACAATCCCAAAACTATTAACCAGTAACCCCATAAACTTTCTTTCATCTTTTATTCACCTCTTATGGCCAGTTTTTATAGGTATTTAACCATCCTTGTTGATTCTCTGGATCAGGATATCTACCATTTTCAAATTGAGTAATAATTTTCATCGTGCCCACTGCAAAATCACCTTGTCCAGTATTCGAATTATAGAAATAATATTTCCATTTTGAACGGCCTACAGTTGATGAAGCATATGCATCTAAAAAAGTACTTTCACATTCTTTTCCATCTTGATTACATTTAAAGCAATAATCTTCATCTCCACTTTTACTATTATTACCAGTATAATTATTAGCACATAAATTCAAAGTAGCATAATCAAATTTTCTATTATTCTCTTTAATAAGTCTCATATCTTCTGTAGTAAGAGTTATATCATATTCCAAATATTTTCCCGTACTATCATCATAAACATTACTAGTGGCCTGTAACATACTTGCCTTTTTACCATCAGATTCTAATGTTGTCACTTTTATGGTTTTACCATCATTATCTAACATTTCCTTATTATTACTTGTAGTATTTGCTACAGCAATATTATTTCCAGATGTTTGACTAATTAACCATTTTGCTGCATTTCCCTTTTCATCAACCCAGTTAGTATCAGTATCTCTACCACTTGGAGTAATATTGTCTAAAGCAACATTTCTAAATACAAACTTAGGCTCTAAATCTTCACAAGTATTACATTCTCTTTGGAAAGAACCTTCTTCCATACAAAATTTACACTGACTTTTAAACATTAAACTTTCATCATTATTATAATCTTTTCTACTAGCCGCTTTATATTCTTGAATAACCATTTTATGTAAATTTGAATTCTTTCCACCATTACCTAAATTATCAATATCAAACCAAGTATTATAAATACCTTCATATGAAGTTACCTTAACATTATAAACATAACCAACTTCTAATCCGTTTTCTATTGTTTTAGATACACTTTGAAAACTTTTTGTTTTAACTTCACCTGATGGAAGCAAACTGTAAGAATATAATTTTGGACGATAATAAACTGTTTTTTCATATGTATTTTCATAAACATTATTACTACTAAAACTATATTTAATATTATTTGTTTTTGTTACGTCCGTTGTTATATTTGGCCAGTATTTAACCGGATCATCACTTGTTTTTGTTGCATACATACTAATATTTTCTTTTACAAAACATTCCTCTTCGCCTGTTTTAGAATTCTTTCTTTTATCTGAACATGTACCACGAATAGAATTTAAAGGCATAGCCTGTTCATAAGAAAATGTTAAAGTTGGTTCAAGATTATATTCAAAATTATTAATTTTATCTTCGCAACTTGCCTTAGCCGCATTTAAAGAATTTACTTTTGTCGTTGCATCTTGACAAGCAATAGTATTTTGTAAACTATTAGCATCATCACCACTAGTATTACCACAAGCCTGTGTTTGTTCACTTACGGCAGCATCATAATCATTTTTCCATGACGTATAATCAGTCATAACATATAAACTAATTTTTCCATGAATATACGGCTGTCTAAAACATGTTTTACTATTATAATTAAGTGTTGTTAAATCGCATTCCTTTTTATTAAGTTCTTGGAATACAAAGAACCTACCACTCGTAGCCGCTGCTGTTGTCGGAAAATATATTTCGTTATCCTCACTAGTTACAACTTTACAATACTTATTGCTTAAAGACTCATCATAATAATGTTTTAATTTATCATTACTATTATTTACATCCGTAAATTTAATATCTTTTAAAACATTTTTCTTTAAAGTATCCATCGGTACTTGCCAAACAAAAGATGTTGAATAACTTTTATAATTCTTTTCGCCATCGCAGCTGTCTGTTCCGCACTCGTTTTCATAGGATACTAAATCTTTAGTCATACAGTTATTTTTATAATACTCAATTGCTTCTCTTCCTTCTTTAGTTTTGGTATTAAAGAACTTTGGTTGAACATCTGAGCAGCAACCTTTCTTCATAAATGTTACAGCATCTACTTTTTGTTCTTCCGCTCTATCTGTACCAGGTCTTACAACATGCATTGTATATTCTGGATATTCTTGTCCAGTTACTGGATCAGTTACAATTTTATATTGACAAGTTTTAGTTACCGGAAAAGATGTTGATTCATGAAAATCTCTAGTTGCATATCCGCCATCACATTCACCAATGAAAGCTTGCGTGCCACCACGAGACGCCCAACATATTGTACTATAGTGTTTTGAAGCATACACTGAAGCCGTTAAATTTACGGTATCAATATCTAAAGTTATTAATTTCTTTGAATAAACTAATACTTCTGCTGTTAATGTTCCATCTAAAGAACCACTTACATTTTTTTGGACTACTTGAATATTACTGTTCCCTCGTTTAGTATTAACTTCTACACTATAATCTAAATTAACACCTGTTGTATCAAAATTATTTTTGGTTATCTTTAAAATAAATTTTTTAGAAAAGATATTATCTGTTTGTTTAATTAAATTTTCGTCCCACTCTGTTTCCGTAAAAGTAATTGTATAATTTAAACCATCAAGATTATTAGAACCACCTAATTTATAATCTCCACGTTTAGCTGCATCTGATAAAAGATATTTACTATTCCAGCAGGAACCATTGCTCCTGTATTCTCTTATAGTGCATATAGCATCAGCATCGAATCCTTCACTTGCAATTGTTAAAATTGCTTTATCTGTTTCTTCGCCTTGTACTATTAATGGTTTGTTACGTGGTGATTCTTCACCTGGATCAATACAGTGATATATATTATTATCGCCTCTTGAAGTATCACATAGCCAAGTCTTTCCACCATAATGACACCACGTTCCATCCACGGGGCTTCCAGAACATGTCCAATTACCATTACGATAATAACAGTTTTTTACAGCATTAACTGAATTTGGCATCAAAAGGATAAATAAAATAAATAACAACCTAAACTTTTTCATTATATCTGATTTCTCCTTTTTTTAATCAAGGCTACTGTAACAATTATTACTATTATTAAGCTAGCCGCACCTATAAAATAATATTTATTATCTTTAACAAATTCTGTTACTTTATTTTTATCATCATTATTTGTATTATCATCCTTTTTAGAAGTAACTTTATTCGTACTCGTTTTACGATATTCTTCTATTTTTTCTTTTAAATCCGAACGAGAAATACCAATTGGTTTCGTAATAAACTGAGTGCAAAAAGGAACATCCAAGTTTTCTTTACATAATGAATTAAGATAAAGAGGATTTTCAATTGGTTTTGCAAAAGTAATTGTTTTAAGTTTACTAGGTTTGCAAGGTTCATTTTTAGCATATACATCAAAAGTATATGTACCTAATGCATTAAAATTATCCCAAGTATCTAATTTATATTTGCCACTATCCGTATCACTATACACAATTGTTTTTTTAGTATTATCAATATCATTACTTATAATAATAAAAACATCATCCGTAATATTATAAAGATCTATAATGATATTAGGAACTTCCATTGTTTTATTCCCACCATCAATCACATAGTTCTCATTTTCAACTGTTTTTGTTTCTACTTCATAACTAACCTTTATATTATTTGCTTTGTCTTTTAATTTTTTCATAGTTGCTGAATCACACGTAGATGCCGAAACATTTGTTAAAGAAAAGGTTAATATAAAACTTAGTATTAATAATATTTTCTTCATTACTATCACCCTATCATTACACTCATAGTATACCAATCTTTTTATTTTTTTACAATATATTAGTTACATATGATAGAATATTTGTAGGTGATTTTTATGCATAAAGAAGCAAAACCATTTGCGTCATTTATTTTATATATAGTATTGCAAGTATACTTTAGTATAATCGGATTAAAATTATTAGAAAACGCATCATCTCTAAGTCATTTATTCTTTGAAGTAATAAAATATTCAGTAATAATTACCATTCTCATTTTTTTAAATAAAATTGATCTAAAAAAAGAAATAAAAGATTTTAAATTAAACTATAAAAAGTATTTTAAAATTTTAATGAGTATCTGGATTATTGGATTTATCTTAATGATTATAAGTAATTACTTCATAACTAAAACTTCATCTTTACCAAGTAACGAATTATCAGTAAGAACATACATGAATACTAAATTTGTTGAAAGTATCATTACAATGGTTATCACGGCTCCTATCCTTGAAGAGATTACCTTTAGATATAGTTTTTCTAAAATAAAGAATAAATATTTATATTTAATTATTAGTACCCTTCTATTTGCCATGATCCATATTAATCCAGAAAATGCTTCTGAACTGCCTTTTTTAATTCCATATAGTTTTCTTGGATTAAGTTTTTCTCTTATATTTTACAAAACTAAAAACATTTTTGCGTCAATTACTGCGCACGCTATTCATAACTACACTATAATTATGTTATTATTAATATTATAAGGAGTTATCATGACAAAAGAAGATAAAAAGGAAACTACTAAAAAACATTATTTTATATGGTTATTATTAGTTATTGGTATTTTATTTATTTACGCTAGATACCTTGGAACAAGTGGTTTAGTTATAAAAGAATATAGCATTATTAATGAAAAAATTCCTCTTAATTTTCATGGCCTTAAAATCGTCCAGTTTTCTGATTTACATTATGGAACAACGATAAAAGAAGAAGAACTTAAAAATGTTATTAATAAAATTAATGAATTAAATCCTGATATTATTTTCTTTACTGGTGATCTTATTGATAATTCTTATAAAATAAGTGAAGATGAAGAAAAATTAATAACTGAAGAGCTAAACAAATTAAAACCTAATATTGGATTTTACGCCGTAAGAGGTAATCATGATATAAATGATAATTTTGAAAACATTATTAAAAATACTAATATCAAACTTCTAAATAATCAAAATAAACTTCTCTATTTTAATAATAGTTCTACTCCTATTATGCTTATTGCCTTAGATGACAACTTAAAAGGCACCCAAAATATTGATAATGCCTTTAATTTTGAAGACAATGATTATTATAAAATTTTAATAACCCATGAACCGGATGATTATGAGAAACTTCCTAAAAATGTGAATTTATTTTTAGCCGGTCATTCCCATCTTGGTCAAGTAAGACTTCCCTTTATAGGTTCTATTTATAATATGGAAGGTGCCAAAAAGTATAAAGAAGAAAAATATGAAATTGATGAAACTAATTTATTCATCTCTGGAGGACTTGGTACTACTAAAATTAAATATCGCTTCTTAGATAAGCCTTCCATAAATTTCTTTAGACTTTATAACCATTAAATATTCGATTTTCTTAGCAAATAAAAACTCTTTTCATATAATATCATGAAAGGAGTTTTTTATGTACTACTACCCTAATTATAATTTAAATTACCCATCTAATGAAAGACAATTTCTTGTACCGTTTTTATTAGGTGGCCTAGGTGGAGCTGCCATAGTAGGTGCTTCTCGTCCTAGACCTGTTTATGTAAATAGACCTAATACATATTATCCATCATATGGGCCATATGGATATAACTATTATGGAGGATACAATTATAATCCCTATCCTTACTATAGATAAGTATCTCTGATACTTTTTTTATTTAAAAGTAAACCAATTAAAAACATATATGATAATAAACTAGAGCCCCCATACGATAAAAAAGGAAGCGTTATTCCAATAATTGGAAACAATCCTAAATTCATTAAAATATTAATTGTATACTGAATTATTAAAATCCATAATACCGGATATAACAAATATTTTGCCTTACTAATATTTAATAAATTATAAAAAAATATTGTATAAATAATAAGTAAAACACATACTCCCAGTAAGCCAAAATTTGCTAAAAAAAGTGTAAAAGCAAAATCAGTTGGTGCTTCCGGAAAATAAACAACTTCTTTTATTCCTGTGTAACCGGAATTAGATATACTAGTAAGTGCTTGGGTTATCTGATATCCTTTATTATTCATAAAATTGGTGATTCTATCTAATCTATAAAAAAATGATGTTCCAAAAATACTTATAAACAAATCCTGTTTATTAAAATATAGGTAAAAAAATGACGCAAATCCTAAAAAAACTATTAAAAACAAAGTTATATAATAATATTTATTTAATTTACGCAAAAATAAGAAAACTACATAAATTATTAAATAAAAAATAATTGGCCCCGTATCTGGTTCTAAAAAGGTTAATACACTAGGAATAAGAAAAATAATTGTAGTATATAAAAAATATTTAAAATCACTTAAACTTTTATTAATAATTATTTTATATAAATACAATATTAAAAATATTTTCATAAACTCACTAGGCTGAAAAGAAATAAATTTAAAGGAAAGCCATGACTTTGAACCATTAACATTTACTCCCCAAAATAAAGTTATCAAAAGTAAAAAATTACCCGCAAGATAGAAATAAAAACTATTATTAATTAAAAAATCAATATTTACTTTACTTAGTATAAGTATCACTATAAAACCCAAAACATACCAAAGAAGTTGTTTTAAATAATAATTATGGTAACTACTTAAATAAAGATTTGCATAATAATTATTAGCAACACTAAAAAACATTAAAATTATTAAAGATACTATAAGCCATTTTTTATTCATATTATTATTTTGGTCAAAATTAATAAAATATTACATATATTATATTAGGTGATTTAAATGAAGGACTTACCAGAAATATTTAAAAATAAATTAGATGATAATTTAAATAATAACACAGAAGTTTTTAGAAGTAACAAAACTAATCATGAAGATATTAATTCTATTTTAAAAAGTATTCCTGTTACAGTTTATATTAAAACAAATACTAAAGAATTAACTACTACCATAATTGGTCGCACCGAAAACTATATTATTACTAAGATGCGTGAAGTAATTTATATTAACGACATTAAAACTATTAAAAGACTATAAAAAAAGATATTTTAGATTTCTTCTTATAAATATCTTTTTCTTATTTAAATTATTCTTTGCTATCTGTACTTTCTACTAAGTTAATATTAACATTACTAATGGAAGCAAATCTCTTGCTTATTTTTTCTGTTGTTGTATGAATATCTTCGACATCTTTAGATACTGTATTAATAGATCTTGATAATTTATCCCATCTATCTTTATATCTAGCAAATTCTACTCCTAGTTTATTTAACTCTTCATGAATAACTTTGGCATATTTATCTCTTTCCATATTCTTTAAAATCATGGCAATAATAGTTAAAGTACTCATTAATGTTGTGGGACTACATATCCATACTTTAGATTTATATGAATATTCAATTAAATCAGAATGATATGCATTTATTTCGGCAAAGATAGCTTCTGCTGGCAAAAACATAATTGCTTCCCCTGCTGTTTCTCCTGGAATAATATATTTATTCTTAATCGCGTCGATATGTTTTTTTACATCTATTTTAAATAACTTAGTTGCTTCGTCTCGTTCTGCTTTAGAAAGTTTAATATCTGTCATTGTTTTATAATGTTCTAACGGAAACTTAGAATCGATCGCGATTGTTCCTAAAGGACTTGGCGCATAAAGTATTGCATCCGCAATATAACCATTACTCATAAGCACTTGTGTCTTATATATTTTATCATTAACTCCAAATACACTATTTAAAATATAATTTAAATTTGTTTCTCCAAAAATACCTCTAGTTTTCTTATCTGTTAAAACACTTTGAAGAGAAATAATATCATTTGATAACCCATCTATTTTTTTCTGTGCTTCATCAATTTTGCTAATTCTTTCTAAAATAGACGCAAATGTCTTATTAGTTTTTTCAAAATTAGCATCTAATCTTTCATTAACTTTATCATTGATATAATTAAGCCTTTTTTCTATTACGGCATTTGTTTCTTTAAAATCATCAGAAATATTCTTACTAAAATCATATTTAAAGTCTCCTAATGCTTTTGTTATATCTGTTTCAAATTTTCCTAACTTTTCAATCATTTCACTATTGTTATTCTTTTTACAAATCAATACTATTAATAAAATTATAACAACCAAAATAAGCCCTATAATTACATATTCCATATCATTTACCTCTACTCTATATTATATTTTTTATTTACTAACTTACTAATAACAAATGCTACTAATACCATTATGCCAATTTTTATTAAAACTCTTGGACTTTTAAAACTTTGAAGCAAACTAGTTCCAACAAATCCCCAAAAATAAACTAAAAATATTTTACCTATTAAAATTGCCGTAATAAACTTTTTCTTATTCATATTTACTAGTCCCGCTGCTATATTAACTAAAAATGCCGGCGTAAAAGGAATTGCTATCAACACTACTAATTCTTCTAAACTCATAGTATTAATTCTAAACATTAATTTTCTTAATTTTTTATGTTCCTTTTTATCAAGCATATATTCAAAATGTTTTCTAAGTTTGTTTTTACATAATTTATATGATAAATAACACCCTACACACGTTAAACTCCAACTTATAAAAAAGCCAATAAATGTCCCTAAATAATAAAAATTTATTGTTATAAATAAAGCTAACGGTAGTATTGGAAGCATTGATTCTACAATAATTAATAAACACGCAAAAATAGGAGCAAATACGCCCAACGTATTAAAAAATAACTCAATTATTTTATCTAAATATTCTACAAAATTCATATTATTATTATAAATCAAAATAATATTATTTAAAAGTACATTTGTTTTTATTTACATCAAAAAGTAAAAAAGACTTAAATAATAAGTCTAATTCATTACATAAGTAGTATCATAACCGTAAGCTTCCAGTATTGCTGTAACCTTTTTAGCTTTTACACCACTATGACAATAAAAGAAATATTTTTTATCTTTACTTAAATATATATTGTGATTATTAATTAAATTTTCATATGGTTTAAAGTTAACATCTAAGTCTATATATACACCTTGGTTATGATATTCACTTTTTTTTATTGTTTTCATATTATATTATATTAAGTAAATAAAAAAAGAGATAATTCGTTTATCTCTATTCAGTCGCATCTCCTTCTACAACTATATGGGCTGCAAAAGATTTACCTTGATTATCATTTTGTTCAACATTAGTATCAAGAAAATATATATATAATGTATAATTGTGAACACTATCAGTTGCATTTTTAAATAATGGACTTGCCGTACCTTTAAATTCTATAGTACTCGCACCAGTTGGTATATTACCAGTTAAATTATTTAAAACTACACTAGTTGTATCACTATCTTCTTTATGGCCAATTAATTCATAACTTAAAGCATTATTTTCAAATTCATTTGCATCTACAACCATTGATATTTTATATTTCATATCTAATTCTGTCGTATTTGTTCCTGTTATCGCAAATGTTTTTTTAATCCAAGCATCTGACTCAGACTTATTGCCAGCTGTTCCCCTTGGATATACTTTTTCGGTTGGTCTAATTTCCAAATCAGTACTGTTATTTTGATAAGTTAATATCATTTTTCCCGCTTCCATTGTAATAGTAGAAGCACTTTCAAAATCTCCACGTAAGTTAGCACTAAAATATGAATATGATACACCTAATGCGGCTACAACAAGTAATGCTACTAAACTAATACTTAAAACAGTTTTATTTGCTTTCATAAATAACCTACTCTCTATTTCTATAGTTATTTTACAATATCTATTTTTTTATTTCAACTAAGAATTATCATCATCATTAAAAAAATCATCGTAATATTGATCATCAGTAATATCACCAACAACAACACTATCTTTATCAACATTTATAGTTGGTTCTTCATTATTAGAATCAGATTTATCCTCTTTAATTAAATCATTAAAATTAAATGCTGAAGTCATATCTAATTTATCATAATCATCTGATTTATCTTTAGAAATATCTAATGTTTCTGGTTTGGATTCTTTATTCTTTGCCTTTTCTTCTTCTTCTAATTTTGCAATTTGCTCATCAATTCTTTTAACTAAATTATCTATATCAAATTTAGGAGCATTAAAATCACTTTTCGGTTCTTCTTTATCATCTAAAGTATCAAAACTCATATCATCCACATTATCATTAAAATCATTTAAAAATTTACCATTATTTGCCTTTGCTTTAATTTCATTATTTGCGTTAGATAAAAAGTTTGGTTCACTTATACTTGTGTCATTTTCTTTATTGTTTTCACTAAAAAATGGGGAAAACTGATTATCATCTATTTGATTCAAACTATTGTTGTTGTCTTGATTTTTATTATTTACCTGTTTATTAGTAAAACCTCCAAAAGGATTTAAAGAATTTACCTCTGCCGGAGTACTTTCAATTTCTAGTGTTTTATTAGTTATTTTACTTTCATTTGATAAATCTTCTATTTTTTCATTTGCCGGCTTATTTTCTGGCGTGTTTTTAGCATTATTATTATCTAATGCTTCAAATAATTTATTTCTTTTTTGAACTTTAACAAATTCTTTAATATCAAATAATTCTACTTTACGTCTTTCACGTTCCACTAATTTACCATTACCAAATTCATGACCCCAGTCAATTTCAAAACTAGGTGTCATTTTAGTTCTAAATGGATTTAACCTACTTCTTAAAATAATAACTTCAAACATTTGTAGTTTTTGTAAATCTGATACCGTAATAAGCGGTGTTGATGCTGTTTTATCTTTTTCTTTAGATTTAACCTCACCACATAACTTACTTATTTCTTCTAAAGCCGCAAGTTCTGTTGTAATTAAATATATAATATTACCGCAGTTACTTCTAATTGTTTCCGCTTGCTCTTTACCATATACATCGTTAAGTTGCGCAAAATTTTGAATAATAAAAGTAAATCTGATTGCTCTAGAACGAGCCGCTGTTACCATAGTAGTAACATCTTTAAGTGGCGGCATATTTGCAAACTCATCTAAAATAAAATTTGTTTTAAAAGGTAGTTTACCTTTAGGATATGTTTGAGCCACATCAATAAGTGTTTCATATAACTGCTTTAAGAAAATAGTAGCAAGTGCATGATATGTAGTTTTTTCATCATGAATAATCATAAACACCGCTGTTTTTTGCGTCCCTATCTCTCTCATGTTAAAATCACTATAAGAAAGCATTTCCGAAAGTTCTTCCTTAGTCGCAAATAATCTTATTTTCTGTCTAAATACTGATAAAATACTACCTTTTGTTTCATTTGGAGCATTTATCGTATTTGATGCAAACACATAAGTATTTGAATCTTCACCCTTTAAAGTAAAATACTCTTTCGTATAATTACTTGTTGCAAAGTTTTCTTCTCCAACTGTTGACATATAATTTATTGAATTTAAATTAATTTGATCTTCCTTAGCATCTTGAAACAACCCAAGAGCAAGTCCTGAGAAGAAGTCAGAAGCTGATTTTTCCCAGAATGGATCATTTTTATTATTTGGATCATACAAAATATTATGAGCAACATCATCTAGAAGTTCAACAGCTTTATCGGTATTACCTTCTTTATATAATTGATATGGAAGTGTAAGGGGATTCCAAGCATTTCCTAAATTAGGATTACGGAAATTTAAAACAATGATTTTATATCCCTTACTTCTTAAAAATTCTGAGTGATCACGATAAAGTTCACCCTTTGGATCGGTTACAATAATGCTTTCTCCATGTCTAGCAAGTGTTTGAATTTGTGCATTAACTACGCAAGAACTCTTACCAGAACCAGTCGCACCAATAACTAAACTATGGTATTCTCCATTATCAACCCAAATGTTTTTACCATCATTAATTAAAGGCATACCACCTGCTTCACTAGTTTGCTCTTTAATTATAACTTTTTCAACATCTTTATCATTCTTTATTTCATTAGGTTTAGCCCATCTACTATAACCTTTTTCTTCTTTTTCCTTAAAAGAAAAACCAATTCCCTTTGAACCTTTGTCTCTATCAAAAATATAAGATGATACTGACAAAAATATAGAGACTAAAACTGCCGTAAATACTACTAAAGTTGGAAGCAAATAAGGACTAACAAATCCTTTAAAAAAATTAAGTCCAAAAAATTCTGAGGTATTTAATAAAGATGTAACATTTAATACTGCTAGTGATGATAAAATTAGTAGAAAAATACAAAATATAATAAAAATTACTAAATCTTTTGGTTTTACTCTAAATTTCATAGTATCTTCTCCTCGTCATTCTTTATTATATAATAATATTTTTATTTTTTCTATATTAATTATTAGAAAATTTCACTTTATAATAAGTATAAAATCCAAAAACAAATATCACTGTTAAAACAAGTCCAATCAAAAATACAATTAATACGTTACTTTCTTTTTCATCAAGTAGTGTATTATATGAAATATCTGATTTATCTATTTCAATTGATATCTCTTTATTTTTAAAATTATTTTTATTAATAAACCATGTATAAGTATTATCTTTTATTTCATCTGCATTATTATTAATTACTTTATAATTGGTAGTAAAATTTACCGTAACATTATTTAATAATTCATAATAATCAAAACATTTAAAATAGTTACCTGTACTTATTTTAATATTATTGTTACTATTTTTTACACTGACATTATCATAACATTGTCTAATAATAGGTGATAAATAATATTTATTTTGCTTTAATTCATTGGAATATGTTAAACCTATTTCTTTATCAGTATCAAATTTTTTTAATTCAAAACTTTGTGTTTTTTCCATTTCTTGACCATTTAATACATCATGCATGCTTTGATATGTATAATTAATTTGTTCTTCAAAAGAAAAACCATTTTTCGAAACATTATCTTTATTTTCTTTTTTTTCTATAAGTGAACCGTTCTCCTTAAAAGAATCATTTTCTAAAGAAACGTTATATTCCACACTACAGCCACTAAGTAAAAGAATTAAAATAAACATTAATAATATCTTTTTTATTTTGAACATGCCCATGCCGCTGCCGCCTCACTAGGGAAAATACTTATATCCCATGCCATTTTTGATCTTTCTTCACTATTAGGATCTGCTACAACTATTCTTCCATCTTCAGTTACTTTTCTTAATACTATAAAATGTCCGCCACTAGAAAAGTGTCCAGGATTTACAGACATTGAAATTAATTTACCACTAAGTAAACTATTTGTTATAGATGCTGCATCTGTATTGATTTGCGTACAAGTAACACCATAGGCACTACTAACAGCTGGCATAAACGCCCATGCCGTACCATTATCTTTTACTCTATAACCATTTTTTAAACTATAATCAGCTGTTTCAATTGGCGTAATCATTTGACCAGTTATATTTGTTAAAATCATAGCCATTGCTGTAGGACAGCATCCTGATGTAGCAATGGTAGTTCCGTATCCGTAAGTAACATGAGCATAATTATATTGAAAAAAATGAGTAAAACCATCATTAACTAAATAAGGAACACTATCATCACCTATTACAACCTCACCATCAGCGCCTTCATCTTTACTTTCAAATTGGTTATTTTCATTATTATTAGTTAATTCTAATATACCACCAGCATTAGGTAAAAATCCAACTAAAAGAATCAAACTCACAAATATTATTATACCACTTCCACCTAATATAATAGGAATTTTATATTTTTTCCAAAGAATCTTTAAAAGAATTCTTTTACCAATTTTTTTTCCTGCTTTTTTTGCGTTTTTTAATTTATCTTGTATTTCATTAAAATCATTTATATTTTCATCATTATCATTATCTGAAGTGCCTTCATCTATTTGTGACAAACCTGGTTCTAACATGGATTCAGTCTGATTAACATTTTCTTCATTATTTAAAACGGTTGATTTATCATCATTTTGACCACCATAATAAAAATTGGGAATGCCTGTTTGGTTTGTTTTGATTTCCGATGCTAAATGGGCATAATTTTTTTTAACATTATTATAAGAGGTAACATTATTTTTACCATTTTCTTCATTCATAAAATTACCTCCTTTTCCTTAATTTAAAATCACTGTATAATCCATTATACTATTTTCAATAAATCTATAAGTATTACCTGAATTATCTATAATATAAAAAGTATTTTTTTTGTTATATGTACTATATGAATATTTTTTAACTTCGGCTTTTTCTAATTTAATTGATTTTAATTGATTAATATAATATTCAAATTCTTCAATACTTGAAAATCTTTTAGATTTTTCTTCACTATCTAATAATTCATAGGCCTTTTCTGGATAATATAACATAAAATTAACATACTCAGCTAAATACTTTTTAGCCACTTGCTCTGTATTTACATATACCGGAATAACTTCATTAATTTTATAGTCTCTTATTGTTTTATTAGATTCATCTTGAAAAAAATACCCTTCCGCGCCTTTTTCTTTTTTTGTTATAAAAAAGATTATTAATGATGATAATATCAAAATAGCACATATAATAATTATTCTCTTATTATCATTTAAATTATTCATTTGTACCACCTTTAAATATCTTTCCATCATAAGGAATTATATCAAAAATATTATCATCATTTATATTAATTATTACATAATAATCATCTGTAATATTTAAACTATCAATAGTTTCTTCCATTAAATAACCATATACATAATATTTATTATTTTCTTTATAAATCTTTTTTGCTTGAAAAGTAGTTTTACCACTCAAATTAGGAACATAATTATATACATTTTCAAGATTAATTCCATGATCATTAATATAATCATCATTTAAAAGTAATAATATATTACCACTATCTTTACTATAAATTGTATTAATAAATTTATTAATACAATTTTCGATTGTAAAAAAGTTAGAAGGATTATTAACTACAACATAATTATTACCTGTTTTACCATTATTAACTTTTGTAGTTTTGTTAACAACTAAAATTAATGTAATTATTAAAATAGTTATAGTTCCTATCAAAATATATTTTTTATTATCCTTTATTTTTTTCATAATAACCTCTTATGAATACGTTCCATCATAAATGCCATGAACAAATAATTGACATTCTTTTTGTCTTCTTTTTCTAAGTGCCGAAGCGTATGTTGAATTAATTGCCTTACTTGTCCACCAATTAGAGCATAAAGCGTCTGTAGAGCCATAAGAGTTATAAGCTTCAACAAACCCATTAATATTACCTGCATTATAATCCAAGATAGTTAAAGCATCTATTTGTTGTTGATTTAAATTTAACCCAGCACTGGCAAGTACCATTTTTACATTATTTGTATACTCTTCAAGAACCATAGCTTGAACTTGATCAACAGTACTTATAGGTATCGTTTTACCACAATAATTAGTATATGGTGGCGATAATGGGTAACCAACCGCTGCAAATTTATCATATTGATAAGTTAAAGTTACCCCTATTCCAACTGTAGGAACATCATCAGTATTACAGTAAACTTGATAACTATCACCTATAATATTACCTGTGCCTTCTAAACCTAAAAGCATTTGTAATAGTTCACTACTTGCTACTGCCGGTCTAGGATTATCAATTTTCACATAATCATTAGGATTTACAGCAGTTGCCTTACTTGATCCCGTTCTAACCTCAAAATATAAAGAAGTTCTATTAGTTTTGCCACTAGCACCCATTTTACCAATAACTTGTCCCTGACTAACAGAGTCTCCGACATTTACCGTTATAGTGCCTTCATGCAAATGACCATATAAAGTAGAATTTCCATCAGCATGAAGAACGATAACGTAATTACCATAACCACTACCACATTTTTTATCATCATTGCTTTTACAACTATTATATACTTCAGAAACAGTTCCTGTACTTACAGCAATAATATTAGTCATTCCAGCGGTTGCATTAGCAATTATTTCTATTCCATAATTTTTATTATATTCATTATTAACATCATCTCTAGTAGTACCATAATCACGGTATATACTAGATGTTTCCGGATCACCTGTTGCAAAAGTTTTTCCATCCTCCAAGGTCGTTTCTACACTTCCAATCGGCCACCAATATCCATGACCATTAACATCCATGTAAGAAACATTAGCTCCCCCATTAACTTCATAACCGTTATAATCATGTAGCATATCTTTTATATTATTTACTATTTGTGTTCTTGCTTTTTTGATTTCCTCTTCATTTTCACTTAACATTGTATCATCAGCTTTAGCATAGAATTCATCCATTGTTTCCACTCCAGCATTTTTTAATACTTTAGCAAAATAATATTGTAAATGAGGTTTTTTATCAAAATAGTCACCGTCTAATAAAAATTGCCAATAATAATTTTCATCCACACTTTGCGTTCTTTCAGAAGTATATTTACCGGGAGTACTAAAACCAGCATTTAATGCTTCTTCATCACATTTTTTTTGTCCATCACTTTTAATACCAAAAAAACTTCCAATCGCCGTAGCAAATTTATCCCAGCTACTTACTAATCCTGTTGAAACAGTAGCAGCACATACTTCATGATTTAAAATATTTTTTGTTGGTTGTCCTACATCACAAACTAAGAATTTTTCTTGTTTAGTAGTTACATTGCCCTCCTCATCAGTTACTTCAATGTTTCTAGTTTCATAAGTCCCTTCTTTATAACCAATACATGTAGCCTTATAACCAATCATTGATTTAATTAATAGTTTTAATGTATCTTTTTCATTCGCAAAGTAATATGCAATTGCTTCATTTTCTGCGTCATCAGCATCAGGATCATATGCATCAATATCTTCATCGGCATCATAATTATAAGCCGTTTTATCAGTTTTATTAACTTGTTTATAATAAATACCATCATCGGTAAACATATCTACAGAAATATCATAAAAAACTGTCGCAATTATTATATTATCAGTATTAGAATTAAATTTGACCCCTTTTCTTTCATATTTCGCTAAAATTTTATATAATCTCGTGTAAAATTGCCTCTGACTTTCTAAAATTTCTTCAGTACAATTTTCTACGTCTTCTTCATCATATTTAGAACTACAAGAATTCGTCCAAAAGCCTAAATTATTTTTGGCAAATTCATCAAAATCAAAATCTTTATATTTAAAATTAGCGGCATAAACACTAAAATTCATACTAAAAAAAGCTATCAAAAAAATTGATATAGAAAATATCATTTTTTTTGATAACTTAAAATTATTTACAAACTTTAGCATAAACTACCACCCTCTATAAATAACTATAATCCCCCACCAGAACCAAACGAATCTAACTCTTCTTGAGTAAGAACAACATTAATTCTCATTCTTCTGTTTCCACAAACAAATAGTGCTTCACCTTGACTATATGTTTTAATGCTCTCTTTTTCATTATCATTTAAATCAATTAACTTAGATAAATCCTCAACGGCTTGTTTTTTTAAACCCATTACTAAATAATAAGAAGCATTATCGAAAATTGCTTTACCATGCATTAAAACATTTTCTGCGGCAAAATCTGTTGGTTGCTGAGTTATTATTATCGTACCCGTATTATACTTACGGCTTCTTCTTTGAATTTGTGCTAAGAATTCTGCACCTAATTCATTTCTTG
Organism: uncultured Bacilli bacterium; assembly: GCA_934098485.1. GTDB lineage: Bacteria > Bacillota_I > Bacilli_A > RF39 > UBA660 > CAG-533. Next base: position 53,472 of record CAKOOH010000002.1, read on the forward strand.
CAGATAAAAGTACATGTGCTTCATCAACATACATAATGGTATTAGTAGATTTATCTAAACATAAACCCCATGCGTATTTTAAGATATTAAAGAATAAAGCATTACGGATATTCTCATCACTATTCATTAATTCTTTAATATTAAACACTATAAAATCACTTTCAGTTTGAAGTGTAGTATGACCATTAAAATAATATCTTAATTCTTTTACAAAAGGTCTTACTCTAAGTTCTAATCTTTCCATTACATCTTTTTCTCTAGTTGCTTCTGGCATAGATAATAATTTCCCTTTTATTGTTGCATAAACATCATCAAACGTTGGATAATCATTACTTGTTAAATGACTAAAATCACTTTCAAAACTAATTCCAAATCTTTTATAGGTATCCTGAACAACTTCACTAAACATTGCCAAAACATCATCTTCAATAGTTGGATAATAATATTTCATAAAAGCTTTTAATGATTGAAGTGTTCTTGTTAAAACAGTATAACCTAATCCATCAGCAAGTTCATCTTCATCGGCATCAAAAACAACTTCTAAAGGATTTATAATACCATATTCCCCACCTTTACCAAGATCAATGAAATCTCCTCCAAAATGTTTAGTCATTTCCTCTAGTTCCCCTTCAGGATCTATAGCAATAATTTTACAACCATTTCTAATATGAGTTCTAAGCATTAATTTTGCAGCAGTACTTTTACCTGAACCAGATGAACCCAAAATAATTAAATTAGCATTATTTCTATTAAATTCTTTTTTTATTTGATATAAAAATTGATTAAATAAAACTACGCCTCCTGAAAAGTCTACACCAAGTAAAGTTGCAGAACCAGGATCTTTAATACTATCAAATACGAATGGATACATTGCGGCAATTGTTGGACTTGGAATCGGAATACCGACCCTATCCTCAATATCTTGTTTAGGAAAAATTGGAAGCATAGATTTAAGAACTTTTTCTTGTTCAAACATCATTGGAATTCCTCTCATTCCCATCGCATCTAAAATATTTCTAAGTTGCATTTTTTTATTATCCAATTCTTCCTGAGTATCAGCCATAATCATTAAATGCATTTGAAAATCAAATATTTTTGATTGTGTAGCCGCTAACATTTGTACAAAAGATTCTAAAGATTCATAATCTTGGCGAATTCTTTCTTGAATTGTACGATCATTTTCCTTTTGATATCTTGCTTTTAAATCTGCTATTTCTTTATTAATCATTCTACTCATTGTAGAAAAATCTATTGGAATATGTTTAATTACAACTTTTACCCCCGGTATCTGTGTAATATTAGATAGAAAACCAGGACCTATAACTTTAGGATAACTTATAACCGTTAAAATCGTTGCAAACTTATCACTAATAATGAATTCGTTAATACTCTTGCCAAAATCTATTCCTTTAGGAGCAATTTCACTCTTAAATATATTAGACATCAGTCATCACCGTCCCATATTCATTTTTTGCTCCCCCATTTAAGAAATTTTGTAATAAAAATTTCAAATCATCATCACTAGTTTGTCTAGAAGTCATTCCTAATGATGCTAAATTACTAATTAATGTCTGAATCCTCTTTTGAACTACTTCTAATTTTTTATCTCTAAATAATATAAAGTATTCCGTATCAACTACATTAACCGCCTTACTTTGAAACATTTCTGCTTTCGAAATATCTTCAGCAATTATTTTTCTAATTGCCTGCGTTGGAGCACTATCAAATTGTAGTTGCAAATTAGAAATGTATAATTTTATATCAACTGGTCTATCTGCCACAATTAACCAAAATTCATAATTAATTGTATTATAGAAATTTCTAAAATTAAATATTATATTATTTTGTGTTTGATAATCTAAAATGAAAATATTTTTAGGCTCAATCTTTATTCCTGTTACATAATAATTATTATCAAGTATAATCATTCCATTTTGAATAGTTTTAACAGGAATCCAATCTTCTGTATATTTACTTTGTTTCATCTTTACCATAGTTAACACACCATCCTCTCCAATAATAAGTTCTTCGATTTGTAAAATATCTATAAATATTAGTAAGCATTGTTACGACATTATGCTGATTAGGTACTGGTAAAATCAAAAAGGTACTAATAAGGGCTGGAAGTAAAATAATAATTGCACCTTTCAAAGTTCCAGCAGATATTGAAAACATAAAAATAAGTGTAATTAAAATTCCTGTCCCAAATATCACCAAATCAATTTTTGTAAAAAAACCTAATATCAGCATCGACTTTTTGGAGTTCGCTGGTATTAAAAAATTATTATTTCCCACTTTTCATTCCTCCTTCGAAATTAATAGTTTATTGTTCTAGTTATTGTCATCACTAAATTCAATATATCTTTTAATTGTAAGTAAATATTGTAATAATCCAAATCTGATAATGTGCCATTTTCTGGGGTTTTAACATTAACTCTTTTGGCATAAAATTTATTTTTATTTAAAATTTTATTAAGTTTTGAAACAACATCAGCATAAAATTCAGGTTTTTCTATTTTAAATTCTTCTATTAATCTCATAATTAAATTCACAATATAATTTTCGATATCTTCTGATGAAGAAAATTTTGTTGACATTCCCATAAAAAATTGTTCCATTAAGTTTTTACGTGCTTCATTAATAGTATCATAGCCATTTATACAAGTTAATAAATGTTCATATAAATTTATATAATCTAAACACATTTTTTTATAAAAAGTCGCATTATATTTATCAATCATTATTTTGATTTTCCTCCGTTATTTGAAGAGGTTAAATTATTATTGTTTATATTAATATAATTTTCTAAAATGTCACTTAGATTATTTAATTGAATACCATACTCTTTTGCTTCATCAATATTTGTAAACCCCATATTGCTAAGTATTTCAAATTCTTGAAGTATTCTTTCACGTTGTTCTTTAGGAATGGAATTAGCTTTGCTTTGAAAATCTCTTTCTAATGATTTAACACGAATATCAATTTGTTTCTTTGACTTAGCAAAATCTGCAGAACCATCGGGTAATTTAACAATCTTAGCCAAATTCTCTCCTTGCATAGTTTGCATTATTTCTTTATAAATATCAGCATTTAATTTTGTTAATTCAGTCATATTATTTTTATATACTTTAACAGTTTTTCCATCATCTAACGTTCTAGTAATATCGCCTGTAGCTGCATCCACAGACAAGTTAGCACCAGAAACTCTTTTTAATCTATCACTTAAATCGGCACTTGAAATTTTACCAGCTACTATATCTTTAGCGTTATTATCACGTGATGCCTTAGCATTAGAATATTGCCCCTTATTAGCATTTGAATCCATAAATGCAGAAATCATACTTTTTAAATTAGATTCAATCGTAACAGTTGATTGCAAAGCAGATACGCCCTTGCCACCAACAATATCCTTTATTTCGCCAAAACCATCTGTAACACTATCTATAATATTGGAACCAGTACCAGCAACTATATTAACACCAGGAATTTTACTAACGACATCGCCAGCTTTGCCTTTACCCTCTAATTTGCGGCGTGTTGCTTCATTTTTAACACCTTGTTCCATATTCCTTTGATGTGATCCTATAACAGCATTTTTAAAGCCTTCAGCGCCTTTTCCATAATCAGCTCTTACGCCACGTAAGCCACCACCTAAAAGGCCACCAATACCGCCCATCAAAGCAGAACCTCCACGCATCAAACCGGTTAAAACATTAGGTTTTCCACCAAAATATGTTCTTTCTTTAGCCGCATTGAATCTTCTAATAGCACCGCCAACAGCTCCAAGTCCAGCAGTAACACCTAAACCAGCCACTTTTTTCGCATAAGTATTTTCATCAAGTTTCTTCTTAATACTCATTTCACCAATCTTCATGCCAAATAAATCTTCAAGCATTTTAGGCGCTTCTTTCGCAAAAGAAAGTGTTCCTAAAATCAAAATAACTTTTGCTAATAAGCGAGCAATTATATCAGCAGATGGAGCATTATCAGGTAGATTTGCTATTAGTCCATGTTCACCGCAAAAAATAGATATAGTTGCGATTGCAAAATAAATAACAATTAATCGTTCAAATACCATTAAGAACGTTTTAGTTATCTCTTTAAACCATTTATCGTAAATACCACCTTTAGGTTTCGTTATTCTCATAATAACTGGTATTGGAGCAATAACTTGTAAAACGCCTAGTTTAACAACCCTAACACCAACATCAATAGCAAAAGATATAAACAAATATGCTGCAAATACACCAGCTGCTGCACTTATAAGCCATAAGTATTTAATATCGCCATCATCCAGCGCTTTGGCTAAAGTTTTATTTTCTGTAAAAGCCCATATACTTCCTTCATTTACAGCATTATCCATTGCCGTTACATAATCATCGCATATAGAAGGCTTACCAGCTTTATTAGAAACACATTCTGCATAAGTAAAAGGTTTTTCTTCACTATCTATAGGATAGTAAAAAGACCCAAACAAATTAATAGCTATATTTCTTCCCGCATTTGTAATATCAGCATCACCATTATCGGCACTGGTTCCACCTAATATTATGCTGCTAAGAACTCCAGACTGTAAAACTCTGTATTGAAATTTATAAGTATAATTAAAAATTTGTGGTAATAAGGCAATAATTATTAATGAAATTACCAAATTTTTGATTATTCCTAAAACAGAATTATCTGAGCGATCGCCTAATTTATCAGGATTAATTATTAAATTTAAAATGTTATAAGCAAAAACAAACAACATAGCAACGCCAAGCACAGTATAAATATTGTTCGTAATGATTCTTATAACATCGTTACTAGAATCAAATAATTTAGCATTAGCAACAAGCATAAAAACTTCATATGCTTGAGCAACAAAAAAGTAAATTAAAGTATCTATTGCTAAAAATATTCTGATAATCCAAGTAAAAGGCCAACCCAAACCGGTTAATAATAAATTACTCATAATAATACTCCTTTCTATTTAATGCAAGCAGAATAGTCACCTTTATCAATTAAATCTAAAACCAAATTTAAAAAAGTAGGAAGTAGCCATAAAGCCGCTATTAAAAATAATCTTTTCACTAACCTAGAATTAGCTTTTTTTAGTTCATCAGCGTTCTTCATAAATACAGCCGCTAAATATTCATAAACAGAAATAACCGCTGTTAAAAGTGGTGCAAATATTCTTATCATTTTAAATATTTCTTGTAAGTCACCCTTAAAACTTCCTAATACACTACAATTAGACTGATCATTTTCAGATGAATCAGTGGCATCATTCTCATTATTATTTGTATTGTCATCTAATAATTGTACGTTATAATTATCCCATTTTGCTTCATACTTTATAGTATCAGCTTTAGCATCAATTTTGCATATTAGAAAAACAAAGGCCAAAGTTAAATATATATATATAATTTTTTTCATATAATACCTCATTAAATACACTATTCCAGTAAAAATTATAACATAAAAAAAAACAACAGTAAAGTTGTTATTTTTTCCAAGGATATAAAATACTATTACGACAAGTATCGAAACCAGAAGCCTCTTCAGCAGTTGTATAATCACTTAATGTACCAAATAACCATAAAACAATTGATGGTATAAAGAATATTACTGCGCCAGAAAGTGCACGCATACCAAGACTTTTAGCAGACTTTTTAATTTCGTCATCCTTACTAGCAACAACTGCTCTACCAAAATCAAACATACCAAAAGCAATAATTAATAATGGAATTGCAATTTTAAATATAGTTAATATCCAACCAGCAAAAGTTAAAATTTCTTTGGCATTTGCACAAAAATCGCCAACATCCCAACCACTTAATAATAAATTACTCATAAAATTCTCTCCTTACAACACTTAAATTATATATTATTTTAATAACGATTGTCAACAAAATTATCGAAACTTGTCTACTTATCAGTAGATTTCTTTAATTTAAGTTTACCTAATAATTCATCAATAACTTGAATTCTTTCTTTTCTTTCATCAAAATTTGGCATATTGAAAAATATTTTCATTTTTGTTTCATATTCCAAATTGCTTATTTCATCATCCTTAATTGCACTTCTATTTAAAATAATCTTACCATTACTAGTTTTTTCTAATACTCCCCTATTAGATTTAAATAGTTTATTTAATCTTATCGTTCCCGGTTCAATTAAATATAAAATATCCGTACAAATTTCTTTAGCATCATTACCATTTAAATCTACAATTATTACACTTTCGTCTTTAAGCACATTAATTTGCATTTTTAAATCTTCTATAGACGTTGCCATAATAAGATGATCATCTCTAAAATAAATACCATCTTGTTTATTCATTTCTATTCCTTTAACTTTATAATGATAACTAAGTTGTTTTACCATCATATACATTAAAGTTGTTGCACCTGCATGTTCAGTTATATTTTGAATACCAATTATTACTTTATCAGTATCTTTTTCTTCTTCATTTTTTTTGCCAAACAAACTATTAAACAATCCTCTATTTTTACTTCCAAACTCATTTGGTAAAACATTTATATTTTGTTTATCATTATCAGTATTCGCATAAGAAACATTACTATTATTATTTGTTTCAACTAAATATTTTTGAACATCTTGAAGACTATTTGGATGATCAATTAAATATCCTATTGAACTAGCATTCTTAGTAAAATTATAATATCCTTTTTCAACTAGTTTTGATAGATAATTAGCACTATTAACAAGCTCACTATTATTTAAAAGTAATATAACTCTGCTAGGTTCAAAAAAAGATAAAAAATCAAAAAGAGATGTAAAATCATAATAATTTCTAATCGCTGTTATATCAATAATAACCTTGTTGTAAAATAGATTTACAAATTCTTGTTCTATTTCACTTCTATTAAATTCGCCTTCTAATGTTTTAATAACATCAACTTGAAGTTCACTTAATACTTTACTATTTTGATTTTTAATTATTATATTCATTTTATCATCTCTTCTAGCTTAATTATCTTTTGCAAAATAAACTGCTTTTGTTTCACCAGTTATTGGGAAAGTTAAAATATCACCAAGAATTGGTAAATCTAGTCTAAAAAATACTCTAACATAATAACGCGTGCTCGGAATTGTTGTTTTCGATTCATCACTAACCACTTTGGAAATACAATACCTATATTTAGTACTTTGAGCATTTGCTTTTCCATACCCAGTTTCATTTTCTCCGCAGTTACCATATACAAAATAACTCGAACCATTTAAATAAGCTGTAATCTCATCTTGTGCAGTAGAATTATGTCCCTCATCTTTTTCTATAATATTTATTATACCGTTTTTTACTTTAAAAGCACGAGAATAATTAACTGATATTGCTAAATATCCTGTAAATAAAACAATAAATACTATAACTAAACTAAAAATCCAAGTACCACCTATTGATTCTCTCATATACTTCTCTTACTATTTTGTTTTATCAGGGCAAGTTAAATTATTCTTAACATTTCCATCATCATCTAAATATGTACATTTACAAGTTTTACCATTACAATTATCGCAAGAAAGTGTATTTGCACATTTAGTTGAGTTAATTATATTTGTTTTAATGGATGGCCAAATAACCGTTGTAAATAGCACCCCGATTGCTGCGATTGCTACTACTGCAATTGCTGTCATACTTAATTCTGAAGAAGCCTCTTTCATTTAATAATTCCTCCTATCCTACTATATAAATAGTATATAATAATTTTATTGTATTTTCAAGTCGATTATTTGCAACTATTATTAGGATCAAACAAACAATCTATACAATTTATATATTCACTTTCCCCTGAGATAAAATTTAACGCTGTCTTTAATATTGTAGGTAAAAAGAAAATAATTAAACCTACTAAAACTCTATTTCCTAACATTATTGCTTGTTTTTTTAGGTCATCCGGTTTTCCTGAAGAAACAGCTTTATAAAAATCAAATGATCCCATTAAAATTATTGCTAGCGGTGTTATTATTTTTATAATTATAATTGTATAGCCAGCGATTTTTAGTCCCCCAGATATATCCTTACAAAAATTTGCACTATCAAAAGGTTCTTCGTCAGGTTCATCAATTGAAGTATTGTTTGATGAGGAACTATTTGATGCATTGTTTGATGTAGTAGTTGATGATGAATTTGTTCCAGTCGAATTACCATTATTACCATTATTACCATTATTACCATTATTTGTAGTTGAATTTAAATCCCAAGGAAAGTAAGAATCATAATATCCTGAACATTCACCATAATTAGAAAAAAAGCAGCCATTTTGTTTGCAGGATTTAGCATCTTTATTATAGTTTTTGCAAAAATTAAAATCTAAATTAGGTTTCGTAATATTAACATAAACATCATCATCAAATGCTTTATATGCGATATCACTGCCTTCAACATTATAATATAAATTACAGTTATGCTCCCCAACTGAAATAATTTTAGTTATATCAAATGACTTATTTAATCTTTTATTATTAACATTTTCAAATGTTGTCACTTGGTTGCCATCACAATTTAAAACGGCAGTCGTTATTTTACTACTTGCTTTATAATCAATTGTCATATTACCAATATAAATACTATATATCATAAAATTATCAGCAAATACATTACTTTTTAAACCAAAAAAACAAATTAACATTAATGCTATAACTATAAATTTATTTTTATTCATAATCATAATCCCCCACACTTTCATTATCATTACTGTTTTTTACTTTCATAATTAATTTATACGCCACTACACCACCAATACCAATTACAATTAAAATAATTATAACAGTTGCCATATTGCCAGATTTTTTAATACTTAACGTATAAATATTATCCTTATTATCAGAACCAGTAACAACAATATTAATTTTACTTCCATTTTTTAAATTAGAATTTCCTAAAATTTCATATGTACCATTTTCATCGTCTAAAACAATATTAAATTTTAAAGTCTTAACATTTTTATCTATTTTCAAACTATAACTATTTTTATCTGAGCTAAAATTTAATTTATATCCTTCGATTGTTAAAGATTTAATTTTATTACTGCTAGTACTTTCTTCTTTATATTTTAGATTTACCGTATAAACCTTAGTATCCCCATTTTCCGCAGTTACTGTTATTGTAATTGGGGTATCTATATTAATATTTTCATTATTTTTTATATCAACCTTACTTTTATTTGACTCGGGAACTGCCTCTACCTCAATTCTTGTAGCATCTTTACTTATTTCAATTGTATAATTAGTAGTTTCTCGATTAAAAATAATTATTCCTTCCGAAAATTTAAGTGATGATAAATAAGTATTATTATCTTTTACAATTGGTGCTTCTGTAGTTGTAGTGGTGGTTTCAGTTGATGCGGATGTAGAATTTTTTGTTGTTGTAGTTGTCCTTTTAGTTGTCGTTGTTCTTCTTTTTGTAGTTGTCGTCGTTGTTGTTGTAGTTTTAGTTGTCGTTGTAGTCGTAGTTGGTGCTATATAAACAGCTCCATTACTCGTTCTATTGCAATCATAATAAGAAACAGATGTACAATATTTATAATTATTAAGTCCAACTGAACATGGTCCCCTATAAGCATCACAGCCACTATTAACTTTAATAATATATTTATCCTTGTTGCCATTTGCACAAGTTACAATATCATTTGTAATAAAGTATCCCACTGCCCATGATCCATTATGACAAACTGCCTTTTGACATTGTCCATAATATCCATAAGATTCACCCGTAAATGGATTATCTTGAAATTTAACACATGCATCATAAGATGTATTACTACTAACAGGCGTATTTACATTAGCAGCATATACATTATTACCGAATAAAAATAATAACATGAATAATAACACTTTTCTTTTCATATATACCTTCCCTAAAAAAAGATACCAGTAATGGCATCTTTTCCTTATAGATCCAAGACCTATATTAATAATATCATAAAATTATTAATATTTAAATCTTTTTAAAAATATTTTTCTTATTAACTAAATATAATACTCCACTAACTACAATAATGCTTGGAATTAGTATTTTATAGTAATCTTCTACTCCTGTTTTAGGATTGTTACTATTATCCGTTTTTGTTGTTGTAGTAGTTTCACCATCATCCTTATTTCCTGGTGTTGTGTTATTATCTCCTGAAGTATTATCACCACCAGAAGTGTTTCCTGAAGTATATGCTGAACCATCAGCTTTATAAGCACAATCATAAGAGTATACTCTTGTTGCATAAGCATATGCGCCTGTTACACTATCTAATTTATTTGAATCAGGAGCACATGAAGCATCTTTTGCTAAAGATAATGTTTGTCCCGCATTATTATCAGCACCACTACTTATAATTGTTTTCTTAGGATCTGTATTACCATTTTCACAAGTTACCTTTGAACTAAAACTATTATTTATATAATGAACATTTTTGCTATTTTCACATTTAATCGCAATACATTCTAAATAATAGCCACTTTTTGAATTTGTATAACCTGAATTTTCATCTTCTGCACTTTGACACAATGTTTTAATATTTGCATTATCTGCAATTGCACTACCAATAGTTTTAGTATTACTATCAACTGCGGCATTAACACCTATTGGTAATAAAACTAAACTAATTAAACTTAAAATTATTTTTTTCATATTATGCTACCCTTCTAAATAATCCTTTTTTGCTTTTCTTTTTCTTTTAACTATTATTATTATGCTCGCTCCTAACAAAATTACACCACCAATTATCGCAGATGTTGTTTCTAATTTTTTATTATATTTATCCTTTTCAATATTAATTGAATAAACTTTAGTATCTCCATTTTCTGCAATAACTTTAACCTTAACAATACTAAACGCTGTTAAATCATTATTGCCATACATATAAACTTCTGCTCTATCATCATTTGGCGTAGCCGTTATAAGAAGTGTTTTTTCTCTTTTAATCTTAATATTGTAATCATATACATCAGGTTTAAAGTCTAAATTATAATCTTTAATAGTTAAAGTATTTAAACTTGTATCACTTGCAACAGTTAATCCGCTTTCTTTTCTTATAACATAAACATTATAAATCTTGGTCTTTTTACCGTTCGTAACCGTTATTTCAATTTGATTATTTCCAACTCTAAATCCTGAATCTCCAATAATCTTTACAACTGCATTTTCACTTTCAGCAAATGCATATATCGGTAAATTTTCTACCTCATACCCAACAGATACAGTATAAGAAGTTGTATCTCTATCATAAACTAAAGATGTTCCTGGAATACTTAACGAACTTAAATAAGTACTCGTCTTAATATCATCTACATTTAGATTAGAATCTTTTACAAATGTTATAACATAACTTCTAACAATTCCCGCACTACTTACTGTTTTTAATACTGCAGAAGTTTGTTCACTAGTAAGTTCAATCGTTCTTGGTTCATATCCCGCTACAAATGCTGCAGTTTTACTTTCTAAAGTACCATTTATTGAAACCTTAGTAACTTTCTTAGAAACCTTTACCGTATAATCAGTTACATATGGATTAAAATCGATTGTACCAGCACTTAACTTAATATCACTTAAGAAGTTATTATTATCACGATCATCTACTCTATTAATGATAAATGTATAAGTTCTAATCTTACCTTTTTTATTAACTATTTTTATCAGTTCAACATTTCTTCCGTATTTTACATCAACCGTTCTCGGTTCAAAACCTTCTACAAAAGAAGCATCACTACTAGTTAAACTAGCATAAATTGCTACTTTACTTCTATTTACTGTAAGTTCATAACCAGTTTTTAATAAATCAAAACTTGCTAGAACACTATCATTTTTTAGTGTATTAGATAATCTAACATATTTGCTATCAACTAAAGTAGCGCTTTCATAAGCCGTCGTTTCATCATTTAATGGTTTAGCATCATATGTTTCTGTACCATCAGTACTTTTTACTGAAAAACTAGAAATGGTTGTTGATGTATCAGCATCATAAATTCTACTCATTGATGGATAACTTATTCTATTATTTTTATTAATTACCCAAACAAAATAAGTACCAGCCATCTTATTTTCTCTTGCTACATAAGATTCATCATTAAATGAAGTCCATTCAGAATTTATAATTGGTTCTGTACCACTTGAAATATAATAACCCTTAATTCCTTGTGAACCATTATCAGTAGCTTGTAAAGTAACTGTTCCGTATCCATCTGCTCTTACGATGCTACCAGTAGAAGATACACTTGGTCTTGCTATATAATCACAAGATACTGAATAGCTTATATAACAAGTATCACTAGTTGCTGTTTTACATGTATTTTGTTTTTCGATTATTGACTTATCATAATTTTCCGCACAAGTAACTTTTTCACTAATATTGTCATTTTCAGAATTTACATATTCACCATTTTGATTTTTTTTGTAACAAATTTTAAAATTATCCACTTTATCTTTAAAGTCAGTAAGTTTACTTGAACTTTCACATTTTTCATCAGTAGTTGATGCTGAACATGCAGGTTTATCACGTAATATATTATTTAAATAAATATATTGTTCTTCTCCTTTAATAGTAACTTTACATACTCCATCAGTACATCTATCACCTAAAGAAGGTGTTAAACTAATTTCTGTTCCACAAGTTAAACTTTGCTTTTTAACACTCATACTAGAATTTGTATAAGTATTTGTTCCTTCCTTAACATAACCAACCTTTGAAGAACATGTATTACTTATATCAGTAGTTGATAATTTATTCTTATAAACCTTTGTTGTTGTTTTAACATCTCCACCATTTATTTTAGTAACTGTACAATAATCATTTTCATCACACTTTGTTACATATATTCTATCACCACAATATATACTCGCACCTGAATATCTTGCGCCTTCTTTAGCATAAAAATAAGCATTTAATTCTTCTTCTTTTACACTTGGAACTGGAATAGTTACAACTTGTTGTGTAGTTGTCACTGTCGTTTTAGTTGTGCTCTTTGTTGTGCTTCTTGTTGTACCTTTTGTTGTTTGTGTTGCTGGTGGCTGTGTTACTGGTGCTTGTGTTGGTTGCTCATTAACATTATATAATTCTTTAGTAGCACTATGAACACAATAATTACCAGATAGTAGTTTATCCCAACATAAGTTATCATCATAACTGCCCCAACGGGGATTAATGTTGCCATCAGAAGAACAAGGCGCCACAGCTTTACCTTTAAATAAAAGATATGTATCATACTCACAATTTTTACCTAATATACAAATCTCACAACCTTTAGTCGTTGGCTTATAGATATAATAAGTATATCCTAGCAAATTATTACTTTCATAGTTTATATTACTATCATTATTACTATCCTTGCTTAATTTATTATCGTCACCTACAAAGAAAAATCCAATAACAAAAGTTAAAACACATAATATAGATAATAATAAAACTTTTACTTTATTTTTCATAAACTCTCCTTCTATCTTCATAATAATTTTAATATAAATTTCCTTAAATAGCAATTATATTTTAAACGATTTAAACTTATTTCTTTTAACTAAATAGTTAATCCCAGTTTCTGCTAAAGATAATATGCCATTTACTACAAAAAAGAATGCTAAAAGCAAAAGTTGGACACTTTGATCATAATATAAATTAATACTTGTAAGTAATCCTAATAAAATAAATAAAGAAAAAGTCATCAAATTAACATAAAACATTCCATCATCTCTATCATGATAATAATCTAGTTTAATAAGTTTTATAATTGACATAATTCCTACCCAAGAAAATAATGTAATGCCTAATACTTTAGGTGTATCATAATTACCAAATTTATAACCACTTACAGCAACTAAAATGCACGCTATTGATGTATATAAACTCTCTCTATCCTCTTTTTCTCTCGTTAAAATAAATTCAATCATCTTTATTCCTGCATAAACACTAAATAAAACATATAAAAGTAGATTTGGTTTCATGTTTTCCAAAAATGTCGCACTAAATAAAAATATTCCTAAAAGTAATATTAATCCTGAACATATAATATTAACTTTCATTTTATCCTTCTTTTTCATTCCTACTCTCCTTTAGTATAATATTAAAACAATAATTATTATCTGTCAATTAAACTCTTTAATAACAAAAAACTTCCTAATCATTTTAGAAAGTTTTTTATTTTATAATGTTTCCGTAGTTTCTTCTGTCACTTCAAAAGATTCTACAAATTTAACATATGAAGGTTTTCCAGCCTTTACTACAAAGCAAAAATTGCTTGGAATATCTTCTTTCATTTCCGGAATCTTTTGAGCAACCTTAACACTATATTGATCATTAATACCATTACCAATCCAAATACCAAAATTACCATTCGCACTAGTACGGTACCAATTTTCCATTTCAATCTTGCGGATTTTATCAACACTATCAACTATAATAAATTTAATAATATCTAAATCTTTAGCATTATTCATCATTTTATCAAATGCCTTCATATTTTCTTGACTTAACTTATTTCTAAATGAATCTATACCAATAATAACGCAGTAAATTTTTTGATTATCAGCAAAAATATCCTTATTAAAATTATTATTTACATACTTTTCATAATTACTATTTACAAATTCATTTAATTTAGTAAATGTTTTATCAAAATCCTTATCTGTATATTGATAATTACCTTTTTGAAGTTCTATTTCTCCCGCATTAATAACCATCACATTTGCTATCTTCTGATAAACAATTTGATTTAATAAAGGATATAGAAATTTACTTACCGATAATAAATCTAAGGTACTAATAATATTAATTAAATATCTATTAAAGTTAAAAGTACAAGCATTTAAATTTGCTTTATTTATACCAATAACTACTTCTTTATTAGATAAGTAATTTTTTATTTCATTAAGAGTAACAATATTTGGTAAAACAGGTATTTTATTTGCTTTTATTCTATAAAGTGAATTAGTAATTCTAATCTTATTTTTTACACTTTCTGTAATTGTATCTTTTTCACTAACCATCGCTGTTTGAAATTCAAATACTTCATCCATTTTAATAAGACCTCTACCAAATAATTTAGCCGGATAATTCTTATTAACATTACCCATGATAACCATATAGTCATCTTCATTATTTTGATTAAGTGTATACGTAAGAGAAAAACTCTGTCTTAACTTATATCTTATTCCGTTTGGTGTTGTCACGGTTAAAACAAAATATATTCCATACTTTGTGCTTTCTCTAGCAAGTACTCCCAAGTTTTCTGTTAAATTATCATACACTTCAGCAAACGATTCATAATTATTAATAATGATAACTATATTAGGAATTTTTCTATTACTATTTTTTATATAACTTTCATAACTACCATTATAATCAGCAAATAGTGCTTTTCTTTCATTTATTGTAGCTACAATCATTTTAAATAAATTATTAACTTTTTCATCTTCGCCACTTGCTAGTATGTCTCCAACTAAATAAGAATTTCTAAACATATTAAGTGCACCAGAACCAAAATCAATTATATAATAATTAACTTCTTCCGGAGTATAATTAACAATTGAAGCATAAATCATACTAGTTATAAAGTTTTCCTTACCACTTCCCGCTGCTCCATAAATTAAAGCATTTCCTTGATTAGAAAGAGGAATAGTTAATAACCTTTGTTCTTGTTTATTAGGAATATCATATTCACCTATTATCGGATTAACATTAAACTTTTCGGCTTTATAATTATATTTTGAAGCTAGTCCATCAACTGTTATAAAAGCTGGTATCTTTTCAAGCCATAATGGCTTTGTCACTATATTTTGCTCACGAGCAATACTCTCTAAATATTTAACAATATTAATAAGTTCTTCACCACTAGCATTTACCACTTCTTCTTTTTTAATTTTAGTATTTATTTTTTTAGTTATATAACCTATATTATTAATAAAATCTATAGACGTATTAAGTTCTTTGCTTACCTTTTCATGTGGAATATATTTACCTCCAGCATAAGCCGCTTGTCCTAAGATAAATACTTCATCATAACCAACTTGAAAATAAAATCTACCTGTCTGTTTTAAATAAGCAGCATCCGCCTTTTTAATTACTTCATTTGAATCAGAAGTATCTTGAACTCTTAAACATACCCTAAATCTTGTATTACTCCAAATTTGTGGATCAACTACTCCACTAGGTTTTTGGGTTGCTAAGATTAAATGAACGCCTAAACTACGACCAATACGAGCAGTACTAATAAGTTCATCCATAAACTCTGGCTGCTGATTTTTAAGTTCCGCAAACTCATCACATATAATAAACAAATGAGAAACCGGCTCTGTTATGGTACCTTCTCTAAACATTTTTTGATATTTATAAATATCTATCGTACTTTCCCCTGATATTTCCCTTGCTTTATTAAATAAAGACTGTCTTCTTTTTAATTCTGATTCAATTGATGCTAAACTTCTTTTTATCTCATTAGCATCTAAATTCGTTATTGTTCCAACTAAATGAGGAAGCTTTAACCCTGTAAGTTTATTTTCAAAGGCCCCGGCTAAACCGCCACCTTTATAATCTATCAATATAAATTGTACTTCATAAGGATGATAATTTATAGCCATCGATAATATATATGTAATAATAAACTCTGATTTACCACTACCAGTCATACCAGCAATAAGTCCATGTGGTCCATGATATTTTTCGTGTAAATCAATGGCAATTAATTCTTCATTTTTTCCAACCCCAACTGGAGTACTTAAATTAAGAATTGGATTATTCCTTTTCCATCTAAGTGGTGAATTAAGTTGTTCAACCTTACCAACATCATACATTTCTAAAAAGCCAATCTTATTTGGAAGTTTGCCTTCTGCATCATTTTTTATATCAATTGGAATATTAGCAAGAACTTTTACGCATGCTTCATAATCAATAATTGAATCTAAATCAGGAACAAACTTAATACTTTCTTCAGGATTTAAACTATTTCTAATTTCACATTCATGATATTTATTACTAAGTAAACTCATATCGATAAAAGATGTACATTGATCTGGTAAATTAGTCATTTTTTGTTCTAAAATTAATAAACTAAAACCACTATATTCTTTATTATTTAATACATTTTTTAAAATATCATATTCTCTTACCTTTTTAAGACAATCAGTGATTATTAAATATGATTGATTATTTTTGTTAGTTTCATTATCACTAACACTTTGATCATCACTTTTACGTGATTCAAACACTTTATTTAAATAATAGCAAACTTCTTTATATTCATCATTATTTGTAGCAAAAAATCTTAATGATTTATCATCAGTAAATATATGAGGAGCAAGTTTTAAAAAACTCCATTCGTGTTCTCTTTCTTCATCGGTAAGTATTACAATCTTTAAATCATCATAACTATGAAATGCCAAAATTTGAATAAGCAGTCTTCTAATTAAATTATGCAAACTAGATAGTCCAAACACTCCACTTATAAAGTTATTTTTAAAAGAATAAGGTATTGCTACATTTTCTAATGTCTTTGGTGTACTACCAAGTTCATTTAGCATTTTTTTTAAATTATCTTCATCCATTGAAAATCCCTCTTCAGGATAATTAATACTAATTCTCATTGGATAGTTTCCTGTTCCCACATTGACAGTTAAAAAATCAATATCATCTTTTCTTTTTTGCCACAATGCAGGGTTCTTATGTAAAATTATATCTGCTGCTTTAGATGTATCTTGATAATACATGTTTAAGGCTTCTTCTTGACTATGCTTATTTATTTCTATTTCTTCTTTTTTAGAATCGATATATTTACGATACTTTTTTTGTCTTTTTCTTTCTTTACTCAATCTTTCATATTTTTGATACCATCTAGTAAATAAAGGCCACACAAAAATACTAGCAAACATTGCTCCACATATTATAAGTGATGGCGTCACTTGTTTTAATGTTGCCGTTCCATTCATTACATTATTAAGCGATTGATAACCCATAATTAAAGAAGTCATTGACATAGTTGCCATTGGACCAATAGTAAGTAAAAAAGGGCTTTCTTTTTCTTCTTGTTTAGCAGGCGGTGCATCAATTTTTAAATTTAATGTATTTATAACAGGCACTATTCTTGGCTTTTTATAAAAATAATCATTATCATTATATATAGGATATTCTATTTCCGTTGCCGGCTCTGTAAAATCTGAATACATAGAACCAATCATTCCTAAAGGTATCATATTTGTATTTATAGAATTAATAGTTCCATTGTTAACATATAAAGCAAATCCATTATTTGTAGTCATTGAAATCATCATACGAAGCCCAACAATGAATATTACATCACCTATTTTAATTTCAGCCTTTTTTAATATTCTAAAATTATTTACATAAATACCATTTTTTGTATCATATACATATATATATAGTTTATTATCTTCTTTTTTTATTAAACATGATTCTTTATCCAAATTACTATAATTGATATTCGCACTTGACTTACTACCAATTAACAGACCTTTTTCGATATATTCATTTATTTCATAACAATTATAATTTTCAATAACTGGGGAACAATATAATATGAAAATACTATTATCAATATCATTTTTTACATAATAAAACTTACCCACTTCTAAATAAGCAGATGGTTCCATGACATTATTTTTTATATAATATACTTCTTTATTACTAATTAACTTCCATTTACCATTTTCTGCTTCGATTGATATTAAATTAGTTCTATTACCATTTAAATCAATCCCATCAACCCAGTATACACCTTGCACATTTTCTGGCAAAATAATATTTTTAATTGAATAAAGTTTAATTACGGATATTCTCATAATTACACCCCTTTATTTTATACTATAAAAATTATACTACACTTAAAATAAAATAAAAAGAGCAAAATTTTTTATATTAAAATAAATGATTTAATTTCATAAAAAAACTATTTTCATTTAATTTGAAAACAGTTTTTATTTATTTTTACTAAATATAACCACTATATGCTACTAGCAATATTATCATCAACAGTTCTGTTTGCATCTATAAGATTAATAGCTTCAATTGCTTTTTCGCTATTTGCACGTCTTAAACCTATTTTATTGTTTTCATGACTATCATGAGAAGGAGCTTCATAATATACAGTAATATTTTGAGTAATATCAGTATAATTACGATCAACTTCACCAGTTAACTGATCATATAATTTACCATAATCTTGTCCATTAGCCATGTTATTATAATTATTTTGCATCTCATAATTCATAAACTCAAGTTGACCATCCGTTGAATTTGGATCAAGTCCATTTTCCTTACAATAATTTTGAAGATTATTTTTTCTAATTGGATCAAGCCACTGAAAAAGCCCGACAGCACCATACTTATTACCTCTAGTAGGATCTAACGTATCATTTTCATTAACCATATTAGCAATAAGTGCTTTCGCTGCCGCATCAGTATAACCGAATTCTTTCGTCATTTTGTTATAAGCATACAAAATATTATCCTCAGTATTAGCACTATAATATCCCGTTGAAACTTTACTTAATTTAACAAGTTCCGGAATTTTATCAGTTTTTAATTTTTCACTTTTGCTACTATTTGACTTTTCTTCCTCTCCAAAAAGCATTTCAATTTCTTCTGTTGTTGGTGTATGATCATCTTTTAGCATTTCTGCTAAATAATTACTATTAAGTACCTTTAGATACAAAGCATCATTCACTTCAATGTTGCCGTTTTTCAAATTATTATTTACTATATATTCAACAAGTTTTCTTGCTTCACTACCATAATTGGCTTCTATTTCATTATAAGCAGCAGTTGGTGTTTTAGATCTAAGAACATTTTTTGCAAGATCAACCAAATTCGAAGTGCATTGTGCAATATTAGAAAAATTAGCATCAACATAATTAGTATATACGGTATTTTTATTAGCATCACTATTTAAATAATCAATAACAGACTGAGGCACAATAAAGTTATTGTTAATAACCTCTTGAACTAATCTAGCAACATCAGCACCATATTTTTTAGTTAAATTATCAATTCTAGTTTGCCCATTGCCATATGGATTATCAGTTTTTATTTCATTAATTATTTCAACAAGATCATTAACATCAAATTTTTTTGAATTAATAGAAGAAGTAGAAAAACCTTTCATACCTTTTCCAGATAATGTTGGATCTTCAATATTTAATGCTTTTCTCACCGCTGCTTCAATATTTAATAGTTCTTCCATTTTCTTTTCTGCGTTAAGTAAATCTGCTTCCATGCTATAAATTAAATCATTTCTCGAAAATCCAACAAATTTTGCTTTACTTTTTATGTTTTCTAAAGCAGCTTCAGCAGACTCAATTTTCGTGGAACATTCATCAATATTAATTTTAGCACTATTAAATAACTCTGGAATATATTTAAACATGCAACATCACTACTTTCTATTTTTTATTGATTTTAATCTTATTAAATTACCAATTTCAACAGATAAACTATTCATTTGCCACTGATAAGTATTGGCTTTAGTCTGATATTCTTGCATTTTATTTATGCAAAAACTATTTAAATCTCTCATTGACTCTAAAGAATTTTCCAAATCGCTTTGAATACCATAAATTAAGTCACCGCCAAGTATTTGCGTTCCAGAAATAAAACCACCATTTTCACAATCCTTGCCAGCGCCATAAATAAAATCTAGTGCTGAATTAACATGATTTCCATAACTACTTAAAGAATTATTTAGATTAATATAATTATTTTTTAAAGTTTCGCATGTTTCTTTACTTTTTGAAAGTTCAGAATATTGTTCTTTTAATGCAGCAATTCTTTCTTCTATAGTCATTTATATTAACAATTCCTTATAATCTTGAAATATTTTTTGTTGCAATGGTTAAATTTTCAATGGCACTATTAAAATAATTTGTATACATTTCTGTATTATTATAAAATTCATCAAATATACTTACTACTTTTTCTCTATTAGCACCAGCTAACCAGTTTCCAAGTAAATCATCTTTTTCAGTTGTAAAAGTATTTAAAAAGTTTTGATATTCTTTAAAAATATCTTGTAAAGTAGTTAAATCATTAAGTGCACTTGGATCTACATAGTATTCAACAGTTGGTTCTGCTGGAGTAACTGCCATAAATTCCATTGATGATCTTAGACTTTCACCAATCATTCCTTCTCCACCATTAGCATTTCTTACACGTTGTACACTAATCATACTTTCGGCAGCATCATGAGTAACTATTAATGCATCATTAATTAAAGCACCTAAGCCTTTATAAACATTAATCAAATTATTAATATGTGCAGTAGCATCAGTTCCTACCCAGTGACTCTTTAAATTTGCGATATTTGAAGAAAGATTATTTAATAAAGTTTCTCCAGCATTTAAAGATGTGTTATTTATAGCCTCACATTGACTATATCCTAAGTCTAAATTTTTTACAGTAATATCATTCACAAAAATCTCCTCCTTCTATTTATTATGAATAATAATAAGGTAACCATACCCTAATAACATAATATCATTATATCCCAAAATGTCAAAATGGAATGTAAAGTGCTTTACATATAAGCCACTAAATTATAACGACTTTGCTACCATTTTTTATTCCCGAATCTTTTACTAATACATTATTATCAAATTCTTTACCATTATCTCTATCAATAATTCTAATATCATTTATATTTTTATTAAAAGAATTATTTGATTCTTCTTTTATAGCATTTAAAATATGAGTTTTTATCGTTCCCACTTTTTTATTATTTGGAATATATACATCAAATTCCAATTCAATAATTGGTACAATTACATTTATTAAATACTTATTTTGCATAATAATCATCCCCGATTCTAAAACGATTATATCATGATAAACGCTATTTAGTAAATTATGAATTAAAAAAAGAAACCTAATTTCTTAGACTTCTTGAATTACAGCAATTATCATTGGTTTGCACTCAGTTTCTACATAAAAATATTTACTTAATTTTTCTCTAATTTCGGTTTTAATATTATTAAAATCTACATAATTATTATTTATATTACTATTTATTACTTCTAAAGATATTCGTTTTATTTCATCAATCATCTCTTTAGAATCTTTAACATAAATAAATCCGCGTGTTGTTATTTCTGGGCCAACCAATAATCTTTTATCTTTTTTGGCAAGTGTTGCACTTATAAGGACAATACCATTTTCCGATAACATTTCTCTATCTTTAATTACTAAATCTCCGACATCATCTGAACTTGTTCCATCAATTAAAACATCATCTATAAATATATGTTCTCCGGTTTCTTCTAATTTTTTATCAGTAATAGTTATGACATCACCATTTTGTTTTAAAATAATATTTTCTTTTTGATAACCTAAATTACTCGCTAAATCAGCATTACCAACCATATATCTATATTCACCTTTAACAGGAACAAAATATTTTGGTTTTAATAAATTAATCATTAACATTAAATCCTCTGAAGAAGCATGTAGTGATATTCCCTTATCCTTTGGAATGTTAATTGTGTTAATGTCCATCATCGCAAGTTCATTTTCAATTTTTACAAATATCTTTTCATTTTCGTCATATTTAGGTTCTGCAAAACAAACTGTATCAGTACTAATTAACTTAATATATTTATCATTACCAGCAATGATTTTTTCCATTGAATTATATGGATTTGCTCTATCATCACAAACAAGTAATATTGCATTAGAATCATTTATATTAGATAAATCACCAATCATATTTGTATCTATATCCATATAATTATCTTTTATGGCCATATTAATTATATTTTGTAGTTTCTTCCCCATAATTACAATTTTACGGTGTGTATTCTTAGCTGCATTAAATATTCCTTCAATTGTATATAAATGAACAGGAAGTACACTAAATATTACTCTGCCACTCGCTTTATTAATGATATTCTTAAAAAATGATGACATATGATGATTAGGACTAGTATGTCCGATATTTTCAGAAAAACTTGATTCACATAATAAAGCAAGTACTCCTTGTTTTCCTACATACGCTATTTTGCCTAAATCCATATTATATGGTCCCATCATAGTTGGATCAATTATAAAATCACCTGTATATACTATAGCACCATCAGCACTATTTATTACATACATAACAGAATCAGGTACTGAATGATTAACTCTTACAGGAAATACACTTAATTCTTTATTTATATTAATTTTTTTATGCGTTTCAATTAATTTTAAATTATTTGCTGGTATTCCTTCTAATATCATTTGATTATAAGTATATTTTGTTGCATAAACTTTAATATCTGGAATAACCTTTATTAAATCATTTACACCACCATAACTTTCGGGATGTGCATGCGTTATAAATACACCTACTATTTTATCTTTATTTTGAACAAGATAAGAATAATCTGGTAAAATATAATCTATTCCAAATATTGTATCATTAGCATATTTTAATCCCGCATCAAGTACAAATATATGATCATCTATGTTAACAACATAAGTATTTTTACCATTTTCATCAAGTCCACCCATGCCAAAAATCTTTATTTTACACATTTATTATCACTCTTTCTTTTATTTAAAGTTCTTTTCGGTAAATCAATTATATCAAAATATTTCTTTTTTTTCAATTACTTTAGTGCAAAAGAAAAGTAGAAGATAAATCTTCTACTTTCCCGCATTAGACAAGTCTAACGCTTCAAAATTCAGATTGACCTATGTGTATAACTCATAGGCAATTTAATTATATAACAAATATAAATAATTTGGCAATACTTTTTTTAAAAAATTAATAAATTTGTTAATTTTTTTCATCAATTAATTCTTTGACATATAATATCTTTAAATCTTGTTTATTAATCTCATTTAAAATAAGTTTAATATTATCTAAAGAAACACTATTATTAATAAATATAATATCTCCACTATTTATCTTATTTAAAGTATCCATAATGTTTTTACTAGCATCCACAGAATAATTAACAATATAATACTTATATTTCTGACACTCACTTAAAAGTGAATAATCTTTTAAACATAATTTAATATCTTGTTTATTCTTTTTAAGTAAACTATGTAAATCTGAAAAATGTTCTTTCTCTCCATTTATATACTCCATATTATTTTTTATAACGGTATTTACATTGGCTATTAATGCATACTTTATATTATTTTCATTAAAATAATCTTCTATTAATTCATTATTATAAATTATGAAAGATACCGCTCTTTTCTTTTCATTACCCTTAATAATTATTTTATCTTTATTATCTTCTAATGACACTTCTGGTTTAATTAAATTATATTTTAAATATAGTTCATTAAAAGAACCGAACTCCTCCATTTTTACAAAAGATTTATACTCATTAACTTCTTTTCCATTAATTCCCGGAATAATCGTATCGTCTTTTATAACCGCATTAACGGCCTTTACATAATAATCATCTTTTTTATCTAAAATACTTTTCATAATGGGATTTTTACTATCAATATAAATCATCACTCTATCAGTAAGATAAAAACTAAAAACAACTAAAACAATCGTAACAAAATACTTTATTTTATTCATAAGTTCTCCTTTAATTCTCACTGATATATATTATTATTTTCTTTTAAAAATATGCCTTATTTATCTAATTTATTTCTTCTGGTGCTTTATCTTCTTTTTTATTTGTTAAAAACACGACTTTATCAACTATTACTTCTGTGCTATACTTTTTCTCTTTATTATCATCTTCATAAACAGAACTTTTTAATTGACCTCTTACCGCAATCAAATCACCTTTTTTAACAAACTCACATACTCTAGATGCTATTCCATCCCATAAAACACATCTAATAAAATCCGCTTCATATATGCCTTCTGCATTTTTATAACTTCTTTGCACTGCTAAAGTTATTCTTGAAACCTTTTTGTTATTGTCAGTAGTTATGATTTCCGGATCTTTCGTAAGACGTCCTATTAAACTAACTAAATTATACATAAATTCTCCTTTCCTTCATCTTTTTTACCATTAAAAGAAAATTTAATCAAAGAAAGAAAAATTAAAAACTAGCCTTAAAAATGACTAGTTCTTCTAAATTTTAACTTTAATTTTTTTAAATTTATTATATACATTTATAAATTTAATATAAATTAATTATTTCTTAATAATCTATTTAATTCTACAGCATACTCTAAAGGAAGTTCTTTTTTAAAATCCGAAATAAATCCTAAAATAACCAATTCTTTAGCACGTTCTTCATTTAATCCCTTGCTCATTAAATAAAACAGTTTTTCCGCACTTAATTTAGAAACCGTTGCTTCATGCTCTAAAATACTACTATCATTTAAAACGACATTTTTAGGAATAGTATCACTCTTAGAAATATTATCCATTAAAATAGTATCGCATTTTAATGAGGCTTCACTATTGGACGCTCCCGGAAGAATTTTAATTGTCCCTCTATAATTAGCACTCCCTCCACCTTCTGCAATACTTTTGGAAATAATTGTGCTTTTAGTATGTTTCCCCATATGAATCATTTTAGCCCCTGCATCTAAAATTTGTCCCTTTTTGGCATACGCTATACTTAAAGAGCTAGATGATGAATAATCTCCTTTTAATATACTAGCAGGATACTTCATTGTTATATAACTTCCAATATTTCCATCTAGCCACTGCATATAACCATGGTCATCAACTATACTTCTTTTAGTAACTAAATTATAAACATCCGTACTCCAATTTTGAATTGTACTATATTTGCATTTTGCTCTTTTACCAACATATATTTCTACAACACCCGCATGAAGTGAATTTTGTGAATAACTCGTCGCGGTACAGCCTTCAATATATGATAATTCTGCATCATCATCAACTATAATTATTGTTCTTTCAAACTGTCCCATTAACTCACTAGATATTCTAAAATAACTTTGTAGGGGTCTATCTAGTTTTACTCCTTTAGGAATATAAATAAATGATCCGCCACTCCATAATGCACCATTTAAAGCCGTAAATTTATTTTCATCATATTTAACTAAATTATTAAAATATTCCTTAAACATTTCCGGATACTCTTTTAATGCTTCATCCGTCGATAAAAAGATAACACCTTGATCATCTTTCATCTTATGATAAAAAACTTCACTTTCTATCTGATTAGAAACTCCGCACAAATAAGTCTTTTCGGCATCTATAACACCTAATTTTTTAAATGTATCCTTAACATCTTTATCAACATTTTCCCAGTTATCAGTTAACTCTCCCACTTTTTTATAATAATTAAGTGATTCAAAATCAATATTTAATTCTGGGCCAAAATTTGGATTATCTAATTCCAAGAACTTTCTAAAAGATTTAATTCTAAAATCAAGCATCCATTCTGGTTCTTTTTTTAATTTAGAAATTTTAGTAATGTAATCTTCATTTAATTTCATAAAAAACCACCACTAAATATTATAAAACAGTTTTACTTCAAAAAAAAGACTAGAACTTTAAAAATCTAATCTATAACCTTCCTCTAAAGCATCTATAATAGGTAAAACATTCTCTTCAATGTAGTGTCTTATAAAAGGAACTAACTCTTTAATATTTAAAGTTTTAAGTCCTATCCTATTATAAAAATCATTAAAATACATTATATTATTTAAATTTTCCCTTAAATCTCTTATAACACCTATATCTTTTGTATTTTTATAACTATATAAAAGATAAAAGCATAAAAGCATAGCAAGTAAATAATCTAAATCATCAACAATATTATATAAATTATCTTCGTTAAGTAATTTTATAAAACTATCTAGTTCGCCGTCATAGTAGCCCATTTTGGCTTTTGCAAAAAGCATACTTTCTTTAGAAATATCGCCACATACCGAATAAGTATATAAAAAAGGTAAAACTGTATTAAATTTTTTAGTTGTTCTTTTAAACATTTCAAACATATAAATTAGATATATGTTCATTTCTTCTTTATGTGTTCTTTTTAAATCTTCCAATAATAAAAATTCTTCCGTATATGCAATAGTTTCTGTAAAATAATATCTCACACCAGTTTGTGGATTTTTAGTCTCAATATTTCTCATATGACTAAGTTCATGTGCCATAATTAAACTATCAAAAATGTATCCTGTATTAGGTACTAAAATATAAGGAACTCCATTTGGATAACTAGCAGATAAACCATCTATATATGGTCTATATCTATGCTTCTTACCTATATCAGTTATATAATTATTATTGTTAGCATTAACTTGTCCTTTACTAATTAAATCATCTAAATCTCCTTTAAAACCATATTTTGTTAAATATTTTCTTACAATTTCTAAACGCTCTTCAACACTATAAAAAGGTAATTCTGGAAGAAATTTATCTATATTAACATCAGGTATATCTTCAAAAACATCTATAAATTCATCTGCTAAATTCATAAAAAATTTTAAGTTATTAATAAAAAAATCATCTTCTTCATAATAAACAAATAAGTCATTTAAATAATTATTGATTTCACCCATGTTATCCCTAGAAAATTCTTTCATAAGCACACCTCTTATTTAGTATATCATATATAAATAAATTGCCAATAAAAAAAGGCTTATGCTGCCTCTACTATTAATTTAATCGCTGTTTTTTCGGCACCCTCAATTATAATATCTGAAAATGCTGGAATAACAACTAAATTTTTCCCACTCGGAGCAACAAATCCCCTGGCAATTGCAATTGCTTTAATCGCTTGATTTAAACTTCCTGCTCCAATCGTTTGAATTTCTACTACTCCATCTAGTCTAAAAACATTCGCGATTGCTCCTGCTACTTTGCTAGGATTACTCTTACTAGATACTTTTAATGTTTCCATTTTGCCTCCTTCATAAAAACTTATGAAGGAGCATTTTATTTTAGACTAAAATTTTGACCATTTATTTTTTGCACTTGTAAGTAAGTAGGAACTTCTTTAACCATAATAATTTCACTTAAGTGTTCTTCGATCTTTTCTTTTGAAAGTTCAGATGCTAAGCAAAACACATTATTTCCATATCTAGTTTTGCCTAAATATAAATCAGACCAGTGATTTCTAAGAGATATCAAAATTGGAACAAGTGTAAAATTTCCATTATCATATAAAACTGTATAGGGTGTAATATCTCCTGATGGAAGCAAATTTCCTACAATAGGAAGAAGTAATGTCTTTTCATTAATGACAACTTTTACGCCTTCACTATTAAATGTATAAGCCCCTTTACGATTAAAATATATTTCGCTTAAGTTTTCTCCTTCACTTATAGCCATATCTTCAAATTTATCTTGAACATCCTTAGGCATATCATCAAAATCACAATATAAATTTTTAGGTTTAACTACTTTTCTTGTTACTACAAACGGTAAACATTCCTTAAAACCGCCATTGGCAATCATATAAACTTTAACTGATTTTAGTAGTTCTTTTGGAACATATCTAATATTTAAAAACTTTTTCATTTATTTTTCCCATCTAGCCGTTATCCCACATGGTAAAATTAGACCATCATTTGCCTTAACCCCTAATTCGGTACTAGTAATTATTCCCGGTTTATCAATTGTTTTTCTCAAAATATTTTCTAAAACAGTCATTGATAACCCTGTTGTATATGAATTTATAATAAATAAAAGTGGTTCATCTGAAAGTAATGATGAAGCATCACTTACTAAATTATATAAATCTTTTTCAATTGACCATACCTCATTTTTAGCCCCTCTACCAAATGAAGGTGGATCCATAATAATTATATCGTACTTATTTCCTCTTCTTATTTCTCTTTTAACTAATTTTTTTACATCATCAATATAAAATTTAATTTTGTTTTCATCAAGTTTATTTAATCTTACATTTTCTTTAGCCCATTCTACCATTCCTTTAGATGAATCAACATGAACTACATTTGCTCCTTCCATCAAAGCAGCAACGCTAGCAGCACCAGTATAAGCAAACAAGTTAAGAACATTTACTTCTTTATTTGAGTATTTTATTTTATTTCTAATAATATCCCAGTTATATGCTTGTTCTGGAAACAATCCCGTATGCTTAAAACCCATTAATTTTAAATTAAATTTCATATCTTTATAATTAACTATCCAAGACGAAGGAACATTTTTATTAATTATCCAAGCCCCACCACCTGTACTTGAGCGGTTATAAGTTGCATCCACTTTAATATTATTATCATTACCAGGCCATATAATTTCCGGATCCGGTCTTTTCAAATAAACACTTCCCCATCTTTCATACTTGTAGCCATTACTCATTGCTAATATTTCATAATCATTAAAATCTTTTATTGTTTCCATAACAACCTCAATTCATTAATATATTACCATATTTCTTAAGAAACAAAAAGAGTTTAAACAAACCCTTATTTTTAATCTAAATTCAAATTATTTATGTATTCAATAAAATAAAGTGGAATATTTACAATTTTACCATCTCTACTTAAATTATTTAATGAAAATCTAAACGCTAATTCGTTGTCATTTTTATTATTATATTTTGTTAA
Source organism: uncultured Bacilli bacterium (assembly GCA_934098485.1). Lineage (GTDB taxonomy): Bacteria > Bacillota_I > Bacilli_A > RF39 > UBA660 > CAG-533. Next base: position 82,923 of record CAKOOH010000002.1, read on the forward strand.
ACTATTATTATTTGTACTCTTATCAGACTTAACTTCAATTGGTATTATCTTATTATTTTTTTGAATTACAAAATCAATTTCGTTTCTGTCAAAAGTATAATAGTTAGGACATTCATCAAATAAATAATTTAATGTATTGGCCACATAATTTTCTGTAAAAGCACCCTTAAATTCTTCAAATAGCTTATTCCCTTCTAAAATAATTTTACTATCTAAATTCGCCATTCTTCTTAATAATCCTACATCACTCATATAAATCTTATACGCTGATAAATCGCAATAAGCCTTTAAAGGAAATGCACATTTGTTAACTAAATAACATTTTTCTATTAAATTTGCATCATTAAGCCAATTTAAGGCACCTTCATATTCTCTAGCCCGAGCTCCCTCCTTAATAACTTGATAAATAAACTTTTTATTTTCCCTTGCTAGCTGGGAAGGAACACCATTCCAAATTAATGATACCTTATTAGCTTCACTCGCATCAGTATGTTTGGCAAAATCTTGTTCATAAGCATCTAAGATATTTTTCTGAATTTTATTTACCTTTTCTATATCTTTATCATTAACCCAGCTGTAGACTGCTTCTGGCATACCACCAACTATATAATATATTTTTAATTTTTCTATTAACATATTTTCAAATAATTTAGGTATAGTTTTTATTTCTTTAGTTTCTTTCATAACAGTTACTAAATTTTCTGAATTATCAGCAAAAAGAAATTCACTAAATGTCATTGGATATAAACTTAAAAAGTCTACCTTACCTACAGGAAACGAAGTTTTAGAAAGTCTTATTCCCAGTAATGAACCAGCACAAGCGACATGATATTCATTTGCTTCTTCGCAAAAATATTTTAATGAATTTAGTGCATTTGGGCATTCCTGTATTTCATCAAAAATAATCAAAGTTGTTCTCGGATTTATTTTTTTACCATTTGCTAAAGTTAACTGTTCAATAATCCTTTTTGGATCTTTAGTATTTGAAAAAAGTTCAGCAAGACCATCATCATGATCAAAATTAAAATAAGCAACATTATCATAAAAATTTTCTCCGAATTCTTTTAAAATATATGTTTTACCTACCTGCCTAGCGCCTTTTAATATTAATGGTTTTCTATCTTTACTATTTTTCCAATCAATTAATTTATCTAATATAAATCTTTTCATAGCATCATCTCCCATAAATATATTATATCATAAATCACACTTTTGTGGCCATTTTAATGTTTTTTATCACACTTTTGCAAAGAATTTTACTATTTTTATCACGCTTTTGTAATTTTATAACTTTATTCTATCTTCAATATACTTAACTAAATCTGCTATTTTTACCGTTTCTTGTTTCATCGTGTCACGTTCTCTAACTGTTACTGTACCATCACTAATTGTATTATCATCTACAGTTATTGCAAAAGGTGTTCCAACCGCATCACATCTACGATATCTCTTACCAATTGAACCACTTTCATCATAACTTACATTAAACTCTTGTGAAAGCAAACTATAAATTTCCATCGCTTTTTCACTATGATTTTTCTTGATAAGTGGCAAAATAGTTGCTTTAATCGGGCTTAAATAAGGAATAACTTTTAAAACTTCTCTTTCTTCCCCGTTTTCTAAGGTTTCTTTAGTATAAGCATCACATAAAACCGTTAAAATTAATCTATCTAATCCTACACTAGGCTCAATTACATAAGGTAAATACTTTTCATTTGTTACGGGATCTAAATATCTTAAATCTTGACCTGAATGTTTCATGTGAACACCTAAATCATAATCTGTTCGATCAGCAATTCCCCATAATTCGCCCCAGCCCATCGGATATTTATACTCTATATCAGTAGTTGCTTTACTATAAAAAGATAATTCTTCTTTGGCATGATCACGGTATCTCAAATTTTCTTCTTTAATACCAAGTAACTTTAAGAAATTAATGCAGTACTCTTTATAATACTTAAACCATTCTAAATCTGTTCCTGGTTTACAAAAGAATTCTAATTCCATTTGTTCAAATTCTCTAATTCTAAAAATAAAATTTCCTGGTGTTATTTCATTTCTAAAACTTTTACCAGTTTGTCCAATACCAAAAGGAACCTTTGCTCTCATACTTCTTTGAACATTTAAAAAATTCGTAAAAATACCTTGTGCTGTTTCCCCTCTTAAATAACAAATACTTTTAGCATCTTCTGTAACCCCAATATGAGTTTCAAATAACAAATTAAATTTTCGAATATCCGTAAAATCTGTGCTACCACACTTAGGACAAGCAATTTTATTATCTCTAATAAAATCTTCTAACTTTTTATTATCCCAGCCATCGCCAGTTTCTTTTCCCTTAGTAAAATCTTCAACTAATTTATCAGCACGATATCTACTTTTACATTTTTTACAGTCCATTAAAGGATCAGCAAAACTTGTAACATGACCGGACGCTACCCAAACTTCCGGATTCATCAAAATTGCCGCATCAAGTCCATAATTATTAGGTATCTCTGTAATAAACTTTTTCCACCAAGCTTTTCTAATATTTTCTTTTAATTCTTTTCCTAAAGGACCATAATCCCAAGTATTAGATAATCCTCCATAAATCTCTGAACCTTGAAATATAAATCCATAATTTTTACAATAATTAACAATATCATCCATACTAAATTTCATTTTTTTCTACCTCTTTCTTTAATTCATCTAATGTATTTACAATCTTTAAATTATCTAAATCATCATCATATAATATATGATTATTTTTATTTTTTTCTAAAAAGTTAATTAATTCATCATAAAATCCCTCATAATTATATAAAAATAACTTTTTACTTTGCTTATTAGTTTTAAACTCTTCCATAATCCCGAATAGTTCCGAATACGTTCCTGTCCCACCAGGTAATATCAAGAAAAAATCTGCTAATTCATACATTCTTTTAAGTCTATCAAAAGAAGTATGGTATTCTTCTTGTTTTGTATCAATCACACTTTTAGGATACTTATCTAAATTAATTCCATAAACACTCTTTTTATTTTCTAAAAATGTATGTGCACATATTCCCATCATTCCCTTATCATAAGAACCATACACTAATTCAAAATCATTTTTACTGAAATACTCACATACTCTTTTAGTTTCATCTAGTATTTCTTTACTAATAAGTGGGTTTGATCCACAACCAATAAATATTTTTTTCATTTTCCCTCCTAAAATAAAAAGACTCTTACATCATAGGGACGCATTTTTACGTGGTTCCACCCTATTTTAGAGTCTTCATTTAGTTATAGCTCGTTCTTTTCCAAGGAAGTCATCGCTTAAATACAAACTTATTATATAAAAATATTCTTTCTTTTTCAAGTCTTTTTATTAACACAATTACGCCTATTTGAGTACACTATAGTAGATACAAAGGAGGTATAAGAATGTATTATTATGGATATAATGGCGGTAATGCAATGGGTGGATACGGTTATGGAAACCCATGCTGCAATTCAGGTTATAGCTATGCAGGAAATACTGCTGGTGGCTATGGATTAGGTGCTGCCTTATGGATAGTTCTATTTATTCTTTTAGTTATTATTATCGGAGCTGGCTGGAGCTGGGGAAACAACAACAATAATAACTAATTAAAGATTATTGACTATTTAGTTAATAGTCTTTTTTAGTGTAATAAAAAGCATATTATCTATCAAATTATGTTATAATTTTTTTAGAGAGGAGAAAACTTATGGAGCCAATTATAATTTTACTAATTTTTTTAGTAATAATTCTTTTACTAAGATCTATTAGACAAATTAATGAATATGAAAGAGGCGTATTATTTCGTTTTGGTAAATTCAAACGTATTTTAAATCCTGGTTGGAGATTAATTTTTCCTATCATCGATTCCATGAAAAAAGTAGATATTAGAACTAAAGCTGTTGATGTACCTGAGCAAGATGCAATTACTAAAGATAATGTTTCTATTAGAATTAATGCTGTTCTATATTACAAGATATTCGATGCATCTAAAGCCATTATTGCCGTTGAAAACTATAAATATGCTGTTGCTCAGTTAGCCCAAACTACTATGCGTAACGCTGTTGGTGCCGTATCTTTAGATGAACTACTTGCCGAAAGAGATAAAATTTCTGAAGAAATCTGTAAAATCGTTGATGAAGCCACTGATCCCTGGGGTGTTAAAGTTGAAAATGTTGAACTAAAAGACATCTCTTTACCAGAAGAAATGAAAAGAGTTATTGCTAGAGTTGCTGAAGCGGAACGTGAAAAAGAAGCAGTTATAACTAAAGCTAAAGGTGAAGTTGAAGCATCAGAAAACTTAGCCAAAGCAGCTACTCTTATGTCTAAAACACCAGGTGCAATGCACTTAAGAACTTTATCAACAATAAGCGATATTTCTTCAGATCAATCTAACACTATTGTTTTTGCTCTTCCTATTGAAGTTTTAGAAGCAATAAAAGGATACTCTGAAAACAAAAAGAAATAACCAGTTTTGATATAAACCCCGTTTCTTGGACAAAATAGAAACGAGGTTTTTATATGTCAAAATTAAGTTATGAAAACAAAATAAATATATATCAAGAAAGAAAAAATGGAAATGCAATAAGTAATATTTCAAAAAAATATAATGTTAGAAAAAATGTAATTAAATATTTAGTAAGATTAATTGATAAACATGGCTATGATGTTTTAAGGATAAGTAAAAATAGAACATTTACTTCTTATGAAAAAGAACAGATTATTAACAGGGTCCTACTTAATAATGAGTCGGCATATTCTGTTGCTATAGATGAGGGATTATTAAGTCAAGGAATGTTACAAAATTGGATTAAAAAATATAAAGAAAACGGTTATAATATAGTTGAACGAAAGCGAGGTCGTACAACTATGTCAAAAGTAACTAAGAAAAAAGAAAATGAAACAGATAAAGAAAAAATTAAAAGATTAGAAGAAGAAAATTTATATTTAAAAGCTGAGCTAGAATACTCAAAAAAATTGAGAGCCGTTGTTCAAGCAAGGAAGAATCAACAACAGAAGAAAAAGTAAATGTTGTTAGTGAACTTCGGCTAACATACCCATTAATGATTCTTCTGAAAATATCAGGTTTGGCTAAATCTGTATATTATTATACTTTATCTAAAAATGATAAAGATGATAAAAATAAAGAAATAATTGATAAAATAAAAGAAATATTTATTAATAATAAAGAAAGATATGGTTATCGTAGAATTACATTAGAACTAAGAAATCATGGTTATAATGTTAATCATAAAAAAGTTTATAGAATAATGGTTAAATTAGGTTTAAAACCACTAAAAAGAAATAAAAGAAAATATTCATCTTATAAAGGAACCATCGGTAAAATTGCTGATAATTTAATCGAGAGAGATTTTAATGCAGAAAAGCCTAATCAAAAATGGTATACTGATGTAACTGAATTTAATCTTCGCGGTGAGAAATGTTATTTATCACCAATATTAGATGGATATAATGGTGAAATTATATCTTATAATACTTCTAAATCACCTAATTTAGAACAAATAAATGATATGCTTGATAAAGCATTTGATGGCAAAAATCTAGAAGGATTAATATTTCATTCAGATCAAGGTTGGCAATATCAACACCAATCCTATCAACAAAGATTAAAAAACAATGGTATAAAACAAAGCATGTCAAGAAAAGGAAATAGTATGGATAATGGCATGATGGAAAATTTCTTTGGACTACTTAAAACAGAAATGTTTTATGATCAAGAAGATAAATATAAAAATATAGATGAATTAATCTTAGCGATAGACGACTATATTAATTACTACAATTATGATAGAATTAAAGTAAAATTAAAAGGACTGTCTCCTGTAAATTACAGGTTACAATCCTCTAATTAGAAACTATTTATAAACTGTCCAACTTTTGGGGTTCAGTTCATTTAAGGTTATTTTTTTTACCATAAATTCAAAGGGTATAATCCTTTTTTTATTTTTTCCTCTATTTTAATTCTTATATAATCAGCATCTTCTGGATAAGTAATTTCATACCAATCAGCATCAGATTTAACAACATTTAAATTAAAATTATCATTTAAAACCATTTTAGATATAACATCTGGAAGCATAAATTCATCATTAGAAATATCTAAAGTATTTATTTTAAACTCATACATATATTTTTCTAACAAATTAAAAATTCGTTTATTAAATGCCCATGCATTAGTTGAAACTAATGTATTTTTATTTACTTTTACTTTCTCCTTAGTTTTTAAATCTTTTGCTATAATAACATCATTATCTTTATATACTAATGACTCTTTTATAATTTTTTGATTATTTTCTCTAAAGATTAATCCCCTTTTTACTTCTTTATCATTCGTTAATGTTTTTATAATTTCATAACCAATTAGATTTATATTATTTTCTTTACTATTTATAAGTGCATCATAAAGTTTTTTAAAACAATCTTCACCATACCAATTATCCCCATTAATAATTGCAAATTTATCACTAACAACATCTTTAATCATATATAAAGCATGAGCTGTTCCCCAAGGCTTATTTCTATTTATACCATTTAGTTCACTAGTCTGATAAACATATATAATAGGCACATTTTTAATTCTTTTATTTATCGTTTTTTCAAATAATTCTTGATGTTCTTTTCTTATTATTATAATAATTCTTTTAAAACCCGCTTTAATCGCATCATAAATATTATAATCAATAATAAATTCTCCATTTGCTCCGACTGGACAAAGCTGTTTTAATCCTCCAAAACGTGATCCTTTACCAGCCGCCATTATAACCAAATCCATAAATACCTAAAATGGCATATTAAATGAACCATTATTCATTTTCTTCATCATATCTTTCATTGAATCAAATTGTTTTAATAATCTATTAACTTCTTCAACACTGCGCCCTGAACCTTTCGCAATTCTCTGCTTTCTACTTGCTTTTAAAACTTCAGGATGTCTTCTTTCATAAGGTGTCATTGATAAAACTATTGCTTCAACATGAGCCATATCCTTTGGATTAATAGTAACATTATTAAGTCCCATATTTCTCGCTCCTGGAAGCATTTTTAAAATATTTTCTAGAGGCCCTAACTTCTTTATTTGTTTCATAGTTAATAAAAAGTCCTCTAAATCAAATTTACCCTTTTGCATTTTTTTTGCCAAATCTTTAGCATCATTTTCATCTATCGCACTGGCAGCTTTTTCTGCAATTGATAAAATATCTCCCATATCTAAAATACGTTCAGCCATTCTCTCGGGATAAAATTCTGTTAAACCATCCATTTTTTCTGAGTCACCAATAAATTTTATTGGAATATTTGTTAAATGTCTAACCGATAAAGCAACCCCACCTTTAGTATTACCATCTAATTTAGTTAAAATTGCTCCTGTTAAAGGTAATTTTTCATTAAATCCTTTAATAACATTAATCGCATCTTGTCCCATCATTGCATCAATAACAAGAATTATTTCATCTGGATTCACTATATCTTTAATATCACTTAATTCTTGCATTAAATTTTCATCAATATGAAGTCTACCAGCCGTATCAATTATAATATAATCATTATTATTTTCTTTTGCATAATTAATTGCTTCTGTTACTATCTTTCTTGGATCTTCTTTACCTTTAGAATAAACTGGTATATTTAAAGATTTACCTACTTCACATAGCTGATCAATTGCTGCTGGTCTATAAATATCACACGCTACTAATAATGGTTTCTTATTAAATTTCTTTCTTAAATAATTAGCAAGTTTCCCACAGGTAGTTGTTTTACCAGAACCTTGTAAACCAACAAGCATAATTATAGTGGGCTTTTTATTTGTTTCTAGTGGGGCATAATCTCCTCCTAACAAAGAAATTAACTCATCCTTAACTAATTTTATAAAAAGCTCATCCGGTTTTAAATTTTTTCCTACATCCAAACCTAACGCTTTTTCTTTTATATTTCTTGTAAACTCTTTTACAACTTCATAGTTAACATCTGCTTCTAAAAGAGCCATTCTTATTTCTTTAATAGCGTCTGCAATATTTTCTTCGGTAATTCTTCCCATACCTTTAATATTTTTTATTGCATTACTAATTCTATCTCCCATGTATTCAAACATCTAAATCACCTACTACTTATTATACAAAAAAAAGACTAAAAAGTCTTTACTATTTATCTTTAATTAAATTCATTATCTTTTGATGAATATTATTATCATATAATGCAACAACATTTATAGCAACTTCTAATGATTCTTTATATTTACCTTCATAAAATAAATTTTCAGCTTTACCTAAAAGCTCATCATTTTTAGTTGTAATTCTAAAACGATTGCCGTATACAATTGTATTTTCCGCTAAATATGCATTTTTTACAATATCACTCGTTGTTTTATATAACTTTAATACTAAATCTCTTGCCGTATCTACTCTTGTATTAAGAACTTTTATTCTAATTGGTTTTTTATCAAGCTCATCCATCATTGCTTCAATCGCATCATTAGCTTCTGACAATTCTATATAATAGTTTTTGGGAATTAAAGGAACTTTATAATTATTTATTTTCTCTTTACTATTATTAAGAATTAATTTAATACTATCAAGTTGTTCCCTTGCTCTTAACTCATCTTCTTTTAAACTACTTAAAGTTCTAATTGTATATTCTAACTTTTCTTCTTTTTCATTAAGGGATGCATTTAGTCTTTCTAATTCTTTACTTAATTTAGAAAAAGCAAATGTTCTATTACGATATTTTTCTACTATAATTTCATAGTCATTATAAATTGCTTTAATACTTAAATTAAGTTCATCTATAACTTTTACTTCTTCATCTGTTAAATCATAACTATATTTAATCTCTTCAATTTTAGAACTTAAATTCTTAATTATTCCTAATAACTTCTTACATTTTATTGCTATTTTTCTTGAACTATCATCAAATGTTCTTCTTGCTTGTTTTTCATTATCAAAATCGGTATACAATGAATCAAAATAAGAAAGAATTGTTTTAAGTTCAAATATTGAATCAGTTAAATTTAATACATTTAATCTATCAAATATATCATATAGTTTCTTTTCTGCTTCAGTAATGTTATATTCAATATTTAAATAATCAAGAACATAACCTTCCTTAAGCATTTTTTCATATAAAGATTTTATATTTTCTATTTTATTTGGTATTAACTTTTTGCCCATAAGAATTATTGATGGAGCATCTTCAATAACAATTTGTAAATTACCAATCGTATCACCTAAAGCTTTTACAATTTTTGGTGCCTCCGCATAGTCATTATTTTCCATCGTAATTTCAAAAGCATTTAAAAGTTTATCAATATTTTCAAATTGTAACTCGATTGGTTTTTTAATAAGTTCATAATCTTCTAAATGATTTTTATATTTTAAATATATTTCTCTATAATCTCTTTTTAATTTAGTAACAATTTCTCTATTTTTACTTTCTGATAAACTAATCTCTTTTATTTCATTTAACAAAAATTCACTTTTTGTTTTTACGTAATAAATATCTAATTCTAATTCTCCCGTTTCTTTAACAATCTCTTTATATTTTTTTGTTTTAAGAGAACTATCTAAATCATTTAATCTTTTATTTAATGATGGAATATCTACATCTTTTATCTGATTATATCTCTTAATCCAAGAATTATATCTAGCCTCTAAATCTTTGTTATTAATTAAAGACGCTACTTTGTTAAGTTCTGTAAGTATATTTGCCGATATAATTAAGTTTTTATCTCTTTCTAATATTGCCACTAATTTATTAAATTTCTTTTTATTATTTTTATTTATGAACACTAAAACAAAGACAATTAAAATTATTGCCAAAACACCGTAAACAATTCCTAATATAATATACGTCTTATCGTCCATACTCTATCCTCAATAACTATTTTAACATATAAAGAATAAAAATTGTAGATATGAGTTATTATTTTTTTATATTTTTTAAGATGAAAAAAACACTAAAAAAGTGTTTAAATTCTATCCTTTATTATCAAAGAAAATATAATTACTTGCTGCATCTTCTTTAATAATTGTATCTTTTATAGTTCCTTTTTGTATAGTTAGTTTATGATATGTAACTTTCTCTTCTAATGAACTACCCATAATATAATTTAAAGTTTTACTATCTACTAACTTATAATTATAACCATTATCATAAACAGGTTCATCATTTTTGTAATTTACTCCTCCATTTGGAAAAGTAATTTCTTTTAATGAATCAAACTCTGAATTATAAATTTTTAAATAACTAATAATACCATCTACTGTATATATAAAATAATACTTATCATTAGTTGTACTATCACTAATTTCTTTTATTTCAAAACTATCGGTATCAGTTACACAATTCGTCTTTCCTAATTTTGAGCGGCATTCTTCCATCGAAATAACTTCTTTACCATTATATAAATAAACAATACTTATACCATAGTCACCAGTTTCATAAGAGCCAACAATTATTTTTCTTTGTAAATTATATTTTTTCTCTAATGGTGATTTTACACTAGATAGTTTTTCATTTAATGTTTTTTCATACTCTTCTATTTCTTTAGATCTACTCATAGTTGTTGAACTTGTACTTGTGATTTTATTATCTTTATCTGAATTTTCTTTACCTTTTGTCATTATCAATATTACAAAGATTAGTCCAATTAATAAAAATATTATTGCAATTAAAATTCCTATCGAAACATTATTTTTCTTTTCCATAATTTACTCCCAACTATACTAAATTAATTATAAACATCTTCACAATCGAGAATTCCTGCAAAACCATAATTATCAGCAGAATCTTCTTTTAAAATAATATCTTTTATTATGCCATTTTCTACCGTTAATTTATGAAATAAAACTTTAGATACATCAGAGTTACTAATAACATAATCAATAGTTTTGTTATTAACAAATTTAAAACTATAATTATCATAAATGTAATCGCCATTTTTATAAAAAATCCCCGGAGGACAAAAAGTTATATCTCCACCATTTAACAAATCAAAAGTTTTCGTAAAAATTTTTAAAGATCTAAGACCTTCTCCATCATAATCATCATATACCGCATAATATATAGTATGAGTAATATTATCATAAAATTCTCTAATGCCAATCTCTTCCCTATCTGTTAAAATACTCATATCACCTATTTTAATATCTTCAATATATGAAGATATTATTTCTTTATTATTATATAAATATTTTATTTCAATAACACAAGTATCATAAAGGCAAAAGTCTGCAATCATTTTTCTTTGCAAATTATATTTTTTCACTAAAGATGGCTTTAATGATTCAGCGTTTTCATTTAACTTCTTCTCATATTCTTCTATTTCCACAGACCTAATAGTTGTTGTTTCACTCACTTTACTAGTTTTTAAGGTTTGCGTACTTGTACTTGTACTTTTATTATCCTTATCAGAATTTTCTTTACCTTTAGTCATTATTAATATTGCAAAGATAAGTCCAATTAATAAAAATATTATTGCAATTAAAATTCCTATAATTATATTCTTTTTCTTTTCCATAATAACCTCTCTTACCCTGCATATCCTATTTCATAATTATTAAAGCTATCTCTTTTAGTTACTGTATCTTTTACTTTGCCATTTTCAATAATAACTTGATGATATTCAGTCATTTCATTAGTAGTATCTAATTTTATATAATTAATTTGCTTATTGCTATTAGTAATTTCGTAATAATATAATCCATCATAAACTTTTTGACCGTTTTTTTGTTCTATAAAAAAGATATTATTTTGTTCTAATTCATATATTCGCTCAAAATTTTTATTTGTTATATATTTATTAAATAATGGTTCTTCCGTACCATGATTAAAGACCAAATAATAAATATCATTATTTTTACTATCCTTAATTTCTTTGATGATAAATATATCATCGTTGTCTACTTCTCCTTTCATATTTATTATTAAATCGTTAATATTTCCTTCACCCAAGCAGGCACCAAACACAATCTTGTCATTATAATAATAATCTAAGTCAAACTCGCAACCATCATCCCAATTTTCACCACAAGTAATATTATATTTTCTCTTCAAATTGTATTTTTTTTCTAACGGAGAAGTATACATTGCTAATTTTTTATTTAGTTCATCAATAAACTCAGTTGCAACCTTCTTAACATTTATTATCTTACTCGTAGTACTACTTGTTATTGAACTTGTACTTATACTTGTACTAGTACTTTTATTATCATTATCTGAATTTTCTTTACCTTTAACCATAATCATCATTGCTACAATAAATCCAATTAATAAGAATATAATTGCTAATAAAACTCCTATTGTAACATTCTTCTTCTTTTCCATATCACACTTACCCTTCTATTTTTAATTATAGCAAAATTCTTTTTACCTTCATAGTAAAATAATTATAAATTACTATAATTTTTTCATGCTATAAGCATTACCTGTTTTTTATTTTATTTAGTTTTTCTTTTTCTAATTCTTTTATAGATTTTTTAGGTGTTGGTAAATCTTCAGGCATAGTTCCACCAAGCTCTTCTATTGCTTTTCTTACTACTCTTCCAACATTATAATGTATGTCAGTTGCTATTTGTTCATTTGATTCTTCTTGCTTTTGAAGTAATGCTTCTGTTTGGGTAATTCTAAATATATTAGCACCTAACTCGGCACTTCCCATATTATCAAGGATATCTTCTCTATATCTTAAACCTTTTCTTTTAGCAATATCATCTGCAGTTTCCACATTATATAATCATTTATATCCAGCATTGGTAAATCTATCAAAATTTTTAACTCCTTTTTCTTTAGCAATTTTATATAAAACTTTATTACCATCTTTAGTTTGTTTTCTTCGGTATAATCTCTTTTCAACTTCTGTTAAATTACTATATTCTTTTTCCGTAATTTCCTGTTTTCTAGTCTGCACAGCAAAATATGTTTGTCCCAGTGCTACTGATGCTTTTTTAGGATTAGCATTTTGAACTATTAAATAGCAAGCATATCTAGTTAAGTGATAATCAACAACATATTGAATATTACCCTTACCACCAACTATCGGTTTCCTGACCTCAGGAAAGTGCTCATTAACCTTATTATTACTGGTTTTGCAAGGAATCTAAGCATTCTTTATAACCTTATGAAAATTTTCCCATTTACGATATTCAAGCAAAGGCATTAATTCTCTTGCTTTCCAAAATTCATTACCATGATCATCAATATGTTTTATACTCTCAAAAGTTTTTTCTTCATATTTTTCTATATTATTCATTTACTTACCTCCATAGTCATCTATTATAGCATACAATTGTTCTTGTATCAATCTTTTTTTTAAAAATTTTTTAAAGCCACAATTTTATGTATTTAAAACACAAATATATATTTTTACTTCCACTAAAAAAGATGGCATCAATAGCCACCTCGTTACTTTTGACACTTAGGACAGTAGTATGTGCTGCGCCCACCTATCTTTACTCTTAATATCTTTTCATTACAAATTTTGCAGTTTTCCCCTTCTCTTTTATGAACCATTAAAAATTCTTGATAATGTCCAATAACTCCTAAAGAAGATGTATAACTTCTAATCGTTGTTCCGCCCTCTTTTATCGCTTTCGTAAGAATCTTCCTTGCTCCTTCAATAATCAAATCTGCTTCTTCTTTTGTAATATCTTCACATTTCTTATAAGGATTCACTTTAGCATAAAATAATACCTCATTAGCGTATATATTACCTAAGCCAGCGATAATCTCCTGATCAAGAAGTCCCTCCTTAATTGGTAATTTTTTATTTTTAAAATAATCTAGTAAATACGTCGCCGTTAGCTTATCATCAAAGGGTTCTAAACCAAGTTTATTTAATCCTTTATATTTACTAATATCATTAGTCACAAACATTCTTCCAAATTTCCTAGTATCATGATACCTAAGTGAAATATTATCATTCATTAAAAAGATAATATGTTCATGCTTTTCTATTTTTTCCTCCGGCGTCTTTATAAAAAATTTACCTTCCATTCTTAAATGACTAATTAAATAAAGATCATTAAACTTAAATATTAAATATTTCCCATAAGTACTAACATCATCTAAACTTTTAGAAATTAAATTTTTAATATCTAAGCTTCCTTCTTCAATTATTTTAGGATAAATAACATTAATATCAATAATCTTTTTATGAAGTAATTTTTCTCTTAACGTCTTAGCAACCGTTCTAACCTCTGGTAACTCCGGCATAAACTCACTCCTTACTTTGCATCATACCAATTTTTGCCATAATCCATTCCAACTTTTAATGGAACTTTAAGTGGTGTAATATTTTCCATTTCATTTTTTACAATTTCACTAATAATTTCTTTTTCTTCTTCTTTTACATCAAAAATAAGTTCATCATGCACTTGTAAAAGCATCTTCGATTTTAAATTTTTCTCTTCCATAATTTTATCAATTTTAATCATCGCCATTTTAATAATATCGGCACTAGTTCCTTGAATTGGTGTATTAAGTGCAATACGTTCTCCGGCATTTCTAATCATATAATTAGAGTTTTGTAATTCTTCAATCTCTCTTTTACGTCCAAATAAAGTTCTAACACTACCAAACATATGAGCTTCTTCAACTATCTCATCCATATATCGTTTTACCCCTGGATATAAATCTAGATATTTATCAATAAACTTTTTAGCTTCTTTAGGATTTAAATTTAAATTTTCACCTAAACCAAATCCTGAAATACCATAAACGATTCCAAATATTACTGCTTTAGCTGTTCTTCTCATTTGTTTCGTAACTTCACTTTTAGGCACTTCAAAAATATCACTTGCTACCGTCGTATGAATATCTTCGCCTGATTTAAATGCTTCAATTAATTCCTTAGAATCACTAATATGAGCAAGAACCCTAAGTTCTATCTGTGAATAATCTGCACATAAAAACATATCATTACAAGGAACAAAAGCTTTTCTAACTCTTCGACCATTTTCATCCCTAGTTGGTATATTTTGCATATTAGGATCCATACTTGATAATCTTCCTGTTCTAGTTAAAGTTTGCTTATAAATCGTATGAATCTTACCATCACTCAAAATATAGTTATGTAAAGATTCTAAATAAGTGCTATTAAATTTAGCTAAATTTCTATATTCTAAAATATATTCAATAATCGGATCTATTCCCATTAACTTTTCTAGTGTCCCTGCATCAGTACTATATTTCTTACCAGCAATAACCCTCTTATGATAAGGAAAGCCTAACTTTTCAAAAAGAATTACTCCTAATTGTTTCGGACTACTAATATTAAATTTTTCTCCTGCTCTTTCATATATCTTATCTGATAATTCATTTAATTTATCAAGTGTTTCGTCATGTAATTCATCAAGTACACTTTTTTCGCATTTAATGCCATTTATTTCCATCCGTGCTAAAACAGGAATCAAAGGCATCTCAATATTATTAAATAAATCATACATATCCTCAAGTTTTAATTTCTTAATTAAATCATCCCTTGTTTCATAGATATATTTAGCCTTCATCGTTACTGCTATTTTTAACTTTTCTTCATCTTTAATCGCATCTTCATAAAAAGGAACATCAATATTTTCTTTATTCATCAAAACCGCTAAGTCTTCCTTAATTTGTAAATTAAGTAAGTATGCAGCAACCATCGTATCAAATATTGTATTAGTTTTAAAATCATTTAATAAAACTATATTCTTTTTTAAATCATAAGTATATTTCTTATTGTCCTTTAAATACTCTAATATCTCTTTAATTTTATCTTTAGGAACATAAAAAGCATTTTCTCCATCATATAACCCCATACCTAAAATATCTGCTAAATGATAATTAATATTATTACACTCTATAAAATAAGAAATTATTCCCTCATTTTTAATTTCACTAACATCCTTAAACTCTTTATAATCAGGCGTAAAATTCTTTTCTTTTCTTGGCATCTTCTTTAATAATGAATAAAATTCTAAATCTGTATAAATTTCTTCTAACTTATCAGTTGGACCCAAATATTTTAAATCTTCTAATTTTTCCTTTATAGGTACCTCTAAACAAATTGTACATATATCTTTACTAAAAAAAGCATTTTCTTTATCATTTACTAACTTATCATGTAAAGCCCCTTTAATTCTATTTATATTCTCATAAATATTTTCTAAAGTGCCATACTCTTGTAACAATTTTAAAGCTGTTTTTTCTCCGATTCCTTTAACTCCTGGAACATTATCAGAAGGATCTCCCATTAATGCTTTTAAATCAATCATTCTAATTGGTTTTATTCCATAATCAGCTTCAAAACTATCCGGATTATATCTTATATATCCTTTTGTTTTTAATAGTTTTACTTCAACCTCCTCATTAATTAACTGTAGTAAATCTTTATCAGAAGATACAATTAAAGCATCAAATTCTTTATCATCATAAGCCATTTTACTTATAGTACCTATAATATCATCAGCTTCATAGTTTTCTACTTCAATATGTTTTATTCCCATCGCATCTAATAATACTTTAGCCCTAGGCATCTGAACTTTTAATTCTTCCGGTGTTTCAATTCTTCCTGCTTTATATTGCTCATATTTTTCATGTCTAAAGTTTTTACCAATATCAAAAGCAACTACCATATACTCTGGTTTTTCTTCTTCTATAATTTTATTAATCATTGAAACAAAACCATATAAAGCATTTGTTGGATCTCCCTTACTATTTTTCATAAAGTTTCCTGTATAAGCAGTTGCGTAATAACTTCTAAACATTAAATTATTACCATCTACTAAAATTATCTTTTTCATAAGTACCACCTTCATTTTTATTATAATACATATTATCTTATAAATAAAAGAAAAACCTGGATTTAATCCAAGTGATCTATATCATCAACTAATTCTAATTGACTTTCTAATATACTTCTTAATCGTTTTTTAAAGGTTATAATATTTCTTTTTAATGCTAAATTCTCCATTTGTGTTTTTTCTGCTTGCATTAATGCTTCATTTACAATTCTTGATGCATTTTTCTTAGCATCATTAATAATGCTTTCACTTTCATCTCTTGCTTGTTTTTTCATCTGACTAGATGTATCTTCCGCCAAATATATTGCTCTATTTAAAGTATCTTCTAAATTTTTATATTTTTCTAATGAATTCTTAAGTTCTGCTATTTCTAAGTCTTTTTTCTTTAAATCAGAAAGCATTTCTTCAACTTGCTTTATTACATCATCAACAAATTTATTAACTTCTTCTTTTCTATAGCCACGTAGTGCCGTGCTAAATTTTTCCATACTATCACCTTTATATGCTTATATATTAAAAATCAATTTCTTCCTCTGCTTTTTTACTATTTTCTTGTTCGCTCATCTTTCCTTGTACACTTACATTTTTAGGTGTGCATAAATATATTCCCCCACCTAGTTTTTGCATATCTCCGCCAATCGCGTATACACATCCTGTTAAAAAGTCAATAATCCTCTTACCTTGATCAGAAGTTACCCTTTTTAAATTTACTACTACACTATTACGTTTCTTTAAATGATCCGCAATAGTTTGACTTTCAGAATATGCTCTAGGTTCAACTAATATCATTTTACTTCCGTTTTTTGCTTCATCTTCTTTAAAGTTTTTTTCACTTACAGAGTAAAATTCCTCTTCCATATTTATACTATCATCATTACTATCTTCTTCACCAAATAATGCTTTTTTTAAATTTAGTGCCATAAAGCATCCTCCTTATATTAATCTACTATTATTCTATCATATTTATTTTTATTAATAAATACCCAAAACAAAAAAAGAGAATTTTTCCCTTTTCCTTTTCAGTAAAAACTTAAATTTCAAAATATTTTATCAATTAAGAAACTATGAATGGATCAGAAGCTGTTCCCGTTCCATCTGATATTGTCGTTGAATTTTTTAATGATATTGCTGGACGCACTCCATTCACAACGACCACCGAAGAATCAAAAAGACTACCATCTGAATGAATACATCCTTCATTCGCCAAACCATTAACATAGAAAAGGCGCGGCGACATAGTCCACCACCACTCACCACTTGCATTTTCATTTAAATAATAAGAACTATTTTCTCCACTATACTTTCCGCCAGCAAAGGATACTTCATCATATGTAAGTAATCCGATTTTATATCCTTTCAAAGCACCATTGCCATTTATTGTATCACTCGCGGTAAATTTAGATAATTTACCACCAGTTTTATCGGCAGGACATATTATGCTTGGTGATGTTTCTCTATCATATGCCGCATAATTTGTGGCTCTAGTTCCAAATCCTGGATCCAACGTACTTTTATCATTACACCATATCGTGTCTGCTAATTTATTTTTTTGTATTTCACTAAATGTTAAATCATACCATGTTTTTAAATTAGTAAGAATTATACTATCCGTTTTATTTTCATGCTCCGCTGCATATGTACTTGATCCTGGTGTTCCATACATAAAGCCAAGAGACGCATTATTATCTTTAAAATTATTAAACACACTTGTATAAGTTGTTCCAGAATATCTAGCAAAAGCGGCTGTTGTATTATTGTTTGATGCAGCACATGGACTTGCTACTTTATTTATATTGTCATTATGAAGTACTAATTTGATTGAGCCATCTCCGGTTACACGCACTATCCTCCAGCATTTACCAGCAAATTCGACATAATTATTAGTTATTGCACCTCTATAGTAATAACTAGTTCCATAATCATCTGAAGTAGATGCTAACACAGCTTCATTTGAAAGTGACAATTCTCTTCCTGGGGTTGTTATTGTTTGCATTGCTGACGGATAATTTTTCTTTATTCCTGCTAGTAATGTTCCTGCTTTGGCATCATACCATCCTTCAGGTGCTGGCTCCCTCACTGTGTTTCCTGCTTCAATTACAATATGAGCCGCAAATTTTTTCCCTTGATTTATATTCTGATCTTCATTTGTATCTAAAAAATATATTTTTAATGTATATTTGTGTACTTTATCTTTTCCTTTTGTATTTGTAAATGCTCCTTGTCCTATTTCAATATCAGATGTTCCTATATTTGCTTTAGTTATAGCTGAAATAACACTTCCATTGCCATCTGTATTTTCACTATCTAAACTATACTGCAGTGCATTTTCCTCAAATTCGTTATTATCTATTACCATCTTTACTTTATAATAAGCCGTTAAATCTAAATCATTATTTCCTGTTACTGTAAATGTTTTAGTAATCCACTCTTTTTCTCTTGGAAATATGCCCTTTGCATTCAAAGTACCACTACCATCCGTATATGTCACAGAAATATTACCACCTTCTAAAACAATAGTTGAAGCACTTTCTACCCCACTTATTTTAGCCGAAAAGAAAGAATAAGAAATTCCAACTCCTATTGTTAAAGTTAATAAAATTGTTAATATTGCCACTTTTAGATTTTTCTTCTTTATATCATTCATATATGGTATCACCTACTATTCAATTTTACTATCATTACAAATTATAATCAAGTTAATTTTAACCATAAAAAATCTATGGTAATAACTAAACCACAGATTTATTCATTTTTATTTTCTTCGGTTTTCTCCAAATAATTCTAAATACTCTGATAATTGTTTTATTCTTTCCATTATTCTTCTTGCTTTAATTTTCTCTTCGGCAGTATCTTTGATAATTAAATGATTTTCTAACTCCTCCAAATTTAAATTTGATGTAAAAAATGTCGGCATCTTATTATCCATTCTATATTGTAAAATTGTTCCTAGAATTTCATCTCTATTCCACGCGGTTACGCTTTCTGCCCCAATATCATCCAAAAGTAATAAATCACAGGTTTTAATCACATTCATTCTCTCATAAAAATCTTCTCCCGAAGAAAAAGATTCTTTAATACTTCTGATAAGTTCCGGATAATAAACAATTACAACACTATAGTTTAATCTAGATAATTCATTTAAAAGTGCACTTATCATATATGTTTTACCACTACCAAATGAGCCATATAAATAAAGTCCTTTTTGCTTTTCATCTTTCTGATAACTATCATAAAATTTCTTTAGCCATTTAATTATTTTTGCTCTTTTGGTTTCTAACTCTATATTAGCCATCCTGGCCATTTTAATATCATAAGGCATTTGAAAAAAATTAGATTTAATTCCTTCTTTTTCTTTAATATCTTTCTTTTTATACTTACATGCTACATAATTAAATTCTAAAAGACCATCATCATTTACACTTGGATAATAAACCATCCCCGTTACCCTATTTTGACAAGCAAGTAAACTTTTACAGTTTGCGCATTTTTGAAGTTCTTCCACTGTTCTTTCTAATTTAGAAGTATATTTGCATGCCACATTTTCCTTAATTTTTAAAGTATTTACAAGTTTTTTAAAATTATCATCCTTTAAAGCCACTGCATAATCACTTTTTAAACTAAATTCTAAATCTTTTTTACCTTTCATGGCATTAAATTCTCTCACTTATAATCACCTAAATTCTTTTAATAATTCTTCTAATTCTGCTTTTTCTTCTTCGGTTATTTCCTCATCTTTAATTTTATTATTAAACCAAGAAGGTAAAACCGCTTCTTTTTTAATTTCTTTCTTTGGACGTTTCTTATATTCCTTTTCCGCCTGATTCATCGCCGCAGTTGCTGTTTTTATTCCCAGTCTTACCCACTGTCCTGCAATCGTTTCTACAAATCCTTTAGTAAGTTTATTATCATTTATTCGTAAAGTATAATCAATTAAAACATTAATAACTGCTGGTGTCATCTCTAAATCAATTGCTAAATACTCTAATAACTTTAAATCTCTAGGTGTTGGATTATTATTTTTATATTTACTTCTTAAAAAGTCATAAGGACTAGTATTTTCAAAAATATAAATCATTTTTCCTTTATTAGATAAATTTCCTTCCGGACTCTTTAAATAATCTGGCTGCGTTCTATAAATTAACGTTGGAAGAGTTCCTCCATTATTATATTCATAATATTTTCTTACTTCTTTTATTAATAAATCTTTATTAATCATTCCATTATTATCAATCGTAAGTCTTATTATTTCACTAAGTTTAAGTGTATCTAAATTATAAATAAACGCTAAACTATTTATTAATTCTCTCATTCTTTTATTAAGTGCTTTATCACTTAAAACTTTATTAGGAATACTTTCCATAAGCATATCAAAATCAATTAAAGAATCAATCATTAATTTATTTTCACTCTTAGCTTTAATATCCCCGTTGTTAAAAATATTTCCTACGGTAGATCTAAATGTATCATTTAATTTTACAGTAATTTCTTCATAATCATCATATTTAAAAGTAGGTTTCTTATAGTACTTAAGTAAACCATTATATTCATTTTCTCCAATATTGTTATATAAAACCACATTCAAAATTGGATGATTAAAAAATTCATAAGCACTAAGAGGTGAAAAGAGTTCATATATATAATGATTAATATCATTTTCTTTTTTTAAATACGTTTTAAGTAACCCCATCGATTCTAATGCTTTTCTTGCTTCTTTTATATCTTCTAATCCTGTTTTTAGAAAAGTCATTAAATGATGATGAGTATAATCTTTACTAATAGTTTCTGATTTATCTAAATCACTCCATAAAGTCATATACAAACTTACTGGTAGGGGTCCCACAATTGGTTCATAAAGATTAATTAAATTCTTTTTATCGAACTCGGTTAGTATCGTTTTATTAACAACTATATAAGTATCTGCTGGCAAGATATTTTTTTCTTTCATACTAACACCTTCTTCAAAAATATTGTAACTATTATAAGTTTTAATTGCAAGCAAATAAAGTTAAAATATAAATAAATTTTTAAAGTCAAAAAAGAAGAAATATAAATTTCCCCTCTTATAATTATAATAAAGTGTTTGCTTCTATTTTGTATTTATATTTTTTCCCTTTTACTAAATCGTAGTTTTCCTTTTTAATTGCTAATTTAATATTATAGGTTCTTTTTTCTTTACCATTTAAATTAAATCTTTTAAGTAAAAATATATCATAGTTTTGATCACTATTTTGATATAAAAAACTTAACTCGCAATTATAGTCATCTAAATAAACTACTAAATCGTCACCTTTAATTTCTGAAGATTTGTCTAATTTAAAAACTAAATCGGCACTAACATTATATTTAGAATTATTTAAAACGGTATAACTTCCATTAATAATTGCCATTTCTAAATTGTCTTGATTTAAACTTTGTCCGCTTATAAGTTCAATATTATTTTGCGCAACAGCTTTTTCAATCATAGCCGTTTTTTCTCTAAATCTTTCCCAAATAAATAAACTAAATATTAATACAACAAAACATAATACAATGCTAGATAAATACTTGAAAATATCACGTGCCATAAATACCCCCTTAAATTAGGGCATATTATATCAAATTTCCTTAATCTTTTCAAGTTTTAAAACTACTATCTGATACTTATCAAGTCTTTTTTCTACATGACCCGCAATTTTTAATAAATCGCCATCTTTTATTATATTGGCATAATTTATCCGGTTAGGGAAAATTGTATAGTCCATTGTTCCTGTTTCATCAGAAATTCTTAAAAAAGCCATGGAGTCTCCCTTTTTAGTTTTAATCATTCTTACTGATTCAAGTAAACCAACTGTTACCACATTTTTATCAAAGTAATTATTTATGTCCTTTATTTTCGGACATTTAAACTTACTAGCCGGATGATTACTTATATAAAAACCATATAAATCTAATTCTTTTTGCATTAATACATTACTTGGATATTCTTCACTTTTAATTAACTCTGGTTTATTAACTAATGATTCATCTAAACCACTAATAAGTTCCGCATATAAAATGGCTGGCTTGATATTATCAACTAAAGTTTCCCTTGTTTCCCCAAAAGAATCAAAAGCTCCTGCCATAATTAAATTTTCTATTGTCTTTTCATTAATTCCCTTATTATATATACGTGCTGCAAAATCAAAGAAATCTTTAAATGGCACACTTCCTCTTGCAAGAACTATCTCATTAGAAATCGCTTCTCCTACATTTTTAATAAATGATAAAGGCATTACAATTCCCTCATTAATATAATAATCATTTTTACTAATATTAACATCAGGCTTAATTATTTTAATATTTACCATTTTGGCTTCATCAATATATTCTTTAGTCTTAATGCTAGATCCTTTATTAATATTAAGTAAATAATTATAAAAATATAAAGGATATCTTACTTTTAAATACATCATTTGATATGCCACTAACGCATACGCCACCGAATGTGACTTATTAAAGCCATAATTAGCAAACTTCATTATATAATCATATATTTTTGTAGCGTCTGTTTCTTCATATCCATTCTTTTTTGCCCTAATAATAAACTTTTCTTTTTCTTCTTTAATGACGCTTTCTTTCTTTTTAGATATTGCCCTTCTAATTATATCTGCTTCTGCTGTCGTATAAGATGCAATAATCATAAAAATTTGCATAATCTGCTCTTGATAAACAATAATTCCATAAGTTTCTTTTAAAACGGGCTCTAAACTAGGAACAATATAATCTACTTTTAATTTTCCTTCTTTTCTTTTAATAAAGGTATCTATATTTTCCATTGGTCCCGGTCTATATAAAGCTACCGCTACTACTAAATCATTAAAAGAACTAGGTTTTAATTTTCTTAAAAAGTTTTTCATTCCTTCCACTTCAAACTGAAAAATACCAGTTGTATTTCCAAAAGAAAACCTCTTTAATACTTCTTCATCATCTAAAGGAATTTCATTAATATTAACATTTCCTATTTCATTTAAAATATTAGCCATTGTTGTTAAATTCTTTATTGCTAAAAAATCCATCTTTAAAAGGCCTAAATCTTCTAAATAATTCATTGTAAAACCTGTTAAGTATGAATCGCCACTTTTAATTATTGGAATAACTTCATCTAATCTTTCCCGGCAAATAATAATTCCCGCCGCATGGGTACTAATATGTTTTTTTAAGCCTTCCAATTTTAAAGCATCATAATAAACCTCTTTTATATCTTTATGACTATTAAGTATTTTAACAACTTCATTAGTTAAATTATCTCTTAAACTTTTTTTAGCATCAATTAAATTACTTATTAAAGAAATATCAACATTTAAAATTTTGGAAACCGAAAGTAATACTTGTTTAGATGCTAACGTTCCATAAGTCATAATTGGCATTACATTTAAATCACCATATCTTTTTTTGACATACTCTATAACGTCCCCTCTTTTACTTGCATCAAAATCAATATCAATATCAGGCATTGTTACTCTTTCCGGATTTAAAAATCTCTCAAAAAGCAAATTATATTTTAAAGGGTCAATATTGGTAATTCCTAAAGTGTAAGTAACCAAAGAACCTGCCGCTGAGCCTCTTCCTGGACCTACATAAATATTATTCTTTTTACTATATTTAACATAATCATAAACTATTAAAAAATAATCAACAAAATTCATTTTTTTAATCACGGATAGTTCATACATTAAACGTTTTTTATAATCATCACTTACATTACCATTTAATCTTTTACTTAATCCTTTAATCGCTAAAGCCTCTAAAAAAGCATAACTATTTTCATGTTTTTCATCATAATGAGGAATTAAATCATTTCTTTTAGTTAAAAATAAACTATCTATTTCCTTAATAAAAGTATCATTTTCTAAAGTACTTTTTAAATAAAATTTACTATAATCCTTACTAGTATACTCACTACTACTTACATTATCTTTTATCATCTGTAAATAATTAATATATTTTGTATCATAACTGTTGATTGCTAACGCTAAATTAAAATAAACTAGTTTACTTGTCATAATTAAAGCATTTCTTTTTTCTTCTTCATTTGCATAACCTATATATATATTATCGGTAATATTTTTTAAACTTTCATAAATATCTTTATCTTTATATAAAATTACAACTACTAGATCATCTATATATTTTTTAAGTTCATCTATAATAAGCTCATTATCAAGTAAATAAGTATTTAATTTAAATAATGATTTTAACCCTTTATTATTTTTAGCATATAAATATATTAATCTATCATTAAATTTAACTTCTAAAGCAACCAGTGGTTTTATATTCTCATTTTTACAAAGAGATAAAAATTCTGCTGTCATGCATAAATTATCATCACATATACCTAAAACGGTTATTTTATTATCTACCGCATAATTAACTAAATCTGAAAGTTTTATTAAACTAGTTAAAATACTATAATCAGTTTTAATACTTATACAAGATTTCATAATTATGCCTCCTTCAAATAAATTATATCATGTTTTCTTATATCTCTTTATAAAATATCTTTTATTTATCTAATAAACTTCACACTAAAGCGGTTATTTCTTGACTTTGCCCTCTTTTCTATGATAAAATCTATAAAGATTTTAATTAAGGAGGAAAAAACATGGCTAAAAAATTATCAAGCAAAAAACCTTTATCAATAAAACTAAGTTCTCATGCTAATAACAAAACTAATAGTAAACAAAATCCTAACTTACAAACTTATAAAATTAACGGAGTTAAAGTTAGATTAACTGCTAGAGAAGCTAGAACCTTAAAAAAAGCAAATTAAAAGAAGCAATCGCTTCTTTTTATTTGTACCATGAACTAACTATATCTGCACTAGTTGATTTAGGCATTGGATCTGGTAAATCTAATTTAACAATTAATGGTAATTTAAATGCTGAACCAAAAGCCATACAAGTTCCCGAATTTAAATTTTTAATTTGCTCAATTGTTTCACTAGAAACATTACTCGTAATACTATTAATTATTTTTATATCCTCTGGATGAAACATTTTAAATATTAAGAAATTTTGACATTGTGATAATGCGGTTACTGATAGTTCACTTGGTCTTTGCGTAATTAATCCTAAAATAACGCCATATTTTCTTCCTTCTTTAGTAATTCTATCAAAAATATTATATCCTAAAATATTTATATCGTTATCATTTTGCACATATCTATGGGCTTCTTCCAAAATAATATGAATCGGATAACTTGCTCTTTCATCTAAATTAGTTGCATACTCAAAAAACATTCTTGCATATATTTTAGTTAAAATTTTCGCAGTCCTATCATCAATATAATTTAAATTCATATTTATTATTTGATACTTATGATTATAATCACCAAACATATCTTTAATATAGTTGCTTTTTGAAACTCTGCTTACTGTCGAGCAAAAGAATTCCTTTAAATCACTATTTATTATTTGATGTAATCTTACCTTTAAAGAATTATAATCTTCAAATGCTTTACCACTATTTAAAGTTCCTTCACTAATTAATGCAAATTCAAAAGCATAATATAAATCTTCTAAGTCATAAATCGTTTCTATATTACCTTTAAAATCATTTAAATCTAAATAACTATAATTATTTAAATAATCAATTACTAATGGTAAAGCACTAATCTTTCCTAAAGCATCTATATTTAAACACTGTCTTAATGTTCTAGTATATCCCGGCTCCACTATTGGTGTATTTATATTAATATCTTCCGTATTATATCTTGATAAAACAGCAAGCACTTGATCTCTAATTTGAGCTCCACTTTTCCCTGATGATAAAATATCTAAAACACATGACGCAATAATACTATTTTTATATTTTTTACTAGTTTCATCTTCACCTTTAAATATATATACGTATTTTAAAGCCTTTTCAATAATTGGTAATTGACTATTATTTGTTACATTTAAAAGTAAGGCTAAATCATCAACATCTAAAAAGTATGCTGGTATTTGTAAAAGATTATTTTTTGATTTTAAATCCGTAGTGTAGTATTTATATCCCATTCCATCAGCATTATTCATATACTGAAAAGCGGTATTATATTCACCATATACATCAAATAATACAATATGAGAATTATTTGGTGTCTCCATTCCTTCATAAAATATATTTTGTAATATTCTTGCAAGACCACATGATTTTCCTGAACCAGAATTTCCCACTAAAGCAAAATGATTGGAAAAAAAACTATTTTTATTAGTTGTAACATTAAAGCCATCATATATAATAGATTTTCCTATATACATATTTTGTTTATCATATAAATCTTGATTACCTAGTAAAAGTTCTACTTCACTCTTATATACTATTCTAGTTCCATTTTTGCCATCCGGCTTTTTTATAACTCCCGGAAAAAAACGATCATTAACTATTTCTCCGACTAACAAAACACGTATTTCTTTATCGGTCATACCAATTATTTCCCCTACAACTTTTCTTTGTTCTTCAGGAAAAACAATATGCAAATTTAAATAATTGGTTTCTATTTTTTTACTATTATTTTCTAAAATCACGATATTATCTTTTATTTCTAATATTTTCCCAAACATTACTATCACCTATTATAATAAATTTTATCATATTTAAATCATAAAAAAAAGAGGTTACCCTCTTAATATATTACAGCGCCAAGAATAATTGCTAGTAAAATAAATAGTACTAATACAATAAAGGCATTACTAGCAAATCCTTGATTATTATTATTGTTTTTATGTTTATCGCACATAGTTAACCTCCTTTACTAGATAACAGCAGCTCCAACTATGATTACTAAAAGAATAAATAATACTAAAATAAATGCAGCTCCACTTACACCAATATTATTATTATTACAGCAAGCGTTCATAATCTCCCTCCTTTTCATATCTCATTTTATTGTATACAAATAGGCGCTATTGTGTTCTTGTAATTTAAGTTTATAGTTGCTATAATATTTACTGGAGGGAATATGAAAAAGAAAATATTAATCGCTTTACTTATTTTAGGTTTTGCAAGTGGTTGTGGTAAAGTTCCTACTCTTTCTAATGGTGAAGAAGCAGTTGTTTCTTTTACTAATAAGGAAAATGGAATTAGTGCTACAGATTTATATAATAAGATAAAGAAAAATTATGCACTTTCTTCTTTAATCGATATGATTGATACTAAAATTCTTTTAGATAAATATCCAGATGATGAAAAAAATGCAGACAAATATGTTGACAGTGAACTTACTAATATTAAAAAGTATTATGTAGATGATAATGGTAAATATAGCGAAGAAAAATTACTAAGAGCCCTATCTTCATACTATGGAATTAACTCTATTGATGAATTTAAAACTATGTTAAATTTAAGTTATTATCGCCAAAAAGCTATTGATGACTATGCAGCTAACAGTATCACTGATAAAGATATTAAAAACTATTATGACAAAGAAGCTGTTGGTGATATCTCTTGCTCACACATTTTAATTACCCCTGATGTTAAAGATAGCATGACTAATGATGAAAAGAAAGCAGCTGAAGAAAAAGCCTTAAATACTGCTAAAGAAATTATCAAAAAGTTAGATAATGGTGAAGATTTTAGTGCACTTGCTAAAGAATATTCACAAGATGATACTAATAAAAATAAAGGTGGCGATTTAGGCTATTTTAATAAAGGCAAAATGGTTTCTGAATTTGAAACTGCTGCTTACAAATTAAAACTAAATAGTTACACTAAAGAACCAGTCAAAACTAAATTTGGATATCATATTATTTTAAAAACTGGTGAAAAAGAAAAAGAATCTTTAGATAAATTAAAAGATAGTATTAAAAAAACACTTGCAACTGAAAAGAAAAATAATGATAAAGCCTTACAAATTAATGCTTTAGTTGAACTAAGAAAAGAATATGGCATGAAAATTGAAGATGATGAATTAAATAAACAATATCAAACTTACATTTCTAATCAAATATTACAAGCCCAAACAAGTACAAGTTCAAATTAAAAAATAAAAAAATATCACGAATAATTAATGTGATATTTTTATTTTTCTTTCGTTTTTATCGCAAATTTATTAATCTCTTGCATCTTATATCTATTCATTTTTATTAAAACCCATAAACATGCGGCAAATAAAAATCCATCTAGTAAAATATTTGCTATTCCATTTTTATAAGTTAAATCAAAACCCAAGGCAAACATTCCAAATATCATTCCAAATAATGATAAATTAAACATTTTATTTGCTTTTTTATATATTAGACACTCATTAGAATTTAAAAATTTTTCCTTAATTTCTTTTTTTCTATCTACATCTAATCTACTATAATAATTCTTCATTTAACACCTCATTAATTTCGCTTATATTATACCCTTTTTTATAAAGTTTGTCTTTAATAAAATATTTAAGTTTATCCTTTTCATATTTTTTACTATATTTATTAATTAAAAGAATAGTATCTTTTTTTATAATATTTTTGTCATTATTTTGTAAACTTTCTAAATAATCAATAAATAAATCTTTCGGATATCCTAAATTAATTAAATAATTATTCATCTTTTGTTTAAACATATAATCGTTTAAATGATGATTCATCTTATCTTTTTTCTCTATTATTTTTTGAACTTTTTCTTTAAAATCTTTATCTAAATATGGCATTATTTCATCATCTGAAAATCCTAAAATCATCAAATTATTTTTAATTTTTAAAGGTCCATCACTTTTAAAATTAAAACTATCATTTATATAACTTTTAATATATAATTTATGATCTAAATAACCATCTTTAGTAAGTTTTTTAATTGTATCATCAATTATCTTTTTACTATAACCTTTTTTCTTTAAATAATCTTCTATTTCTTTTTCACATCTTAATTTTTTATTAATATATTTTATACTTTGATAATAAGCATCTAAAGAATTATTATAATTAACTATTTCTTCTAATTTTTTATCATCTAACTTTTTATTTACTAAAAGATTATATTTAACAATCACATCATCATATAAAGAAATAACTGTTTCATTATTTAAATGAATTTCATACAAATTTGTTTTTAACTTTTTAAACTTAACAATTTCCATAACTAAATTATATGAAAAATCTAAAAAAAAAGCAAACTTAAAACCAAGAGAACTCTTACTCTTGGTTTTCATTATTATTTATATTATCTCTTTTTTCTTTCTTTTTATTTTTCTTTTTGGCCTTATTTTCTTCTTGCTCTTCTTCTTTTACTTCTGCTTTTATTTCTTCTTTTCTAACCGTTTTATTCATTAATTTAATTAATTTTTTACGGCTGCTTGCAAGTAAAATTACAATAAGTAAAAGTAAACCCAGTAACGCTCCTAAAGCATACGTAATCATTTTATATAAATGTGTTTCATTAACTAAATAATTATAATCATCTTCATTAAATAAACTTATTGTCTTATTAATAGAATCATAAACATAAATACTATCTTTTCCAGTAGATACATTCCTTCCCGTGACTAAAAAGTCTTTACTATTTTCACTAAGTTGATAACCATTTGCATCTACTCCATTTATTTTAATATTTCTTTTATTATAACCTTTTATCTTTACTTCTTTATTAGTTATATAAACTGTTATATCATTATTTTTTACTTCATTATATATAGTTACTGACTTTTTACTAGAATCATAAATATAAAAGTTTTCTTCATTTTTACTATTTCTTAAATATATTAAGGTAATATTTAGTTTTTCATTTTGAAGGCAAGGTACCTCTTCATCATTAAATTTAATTGTTGCTTTATTAAAATTAAGTGGTAAATTTTCTGGTAATTTTCTTAAAATATTATAATTATCTTGCCCAAATTTATAATTTATTGGATCTTTCTCTGGAACTGTAATATTTATCACATAAGTTTTAGAAGTTCCATTTTCGGCCGTAACTACTATTTTTGCTTGATTAGTACCTTCTACAACATTCATCTTTCCCGTACCGCTCATTTTGGCTTTACTATCTCTTGTTTTAGCGACAATATTAACACTTGTTGTATCTGGTTTTACTGTCACACTATATTCTAGTGTAGACTTATTAAATTCCGGACTAATAGTAAATCCCTCTACTCCTAAGGAAGCTAAATTATTATCTGATGAATAATTAATTATTACTGGCTCTTTTATTGTTAAAGTTAAATCACTTTTAGATGTTGTTATTGCACTTTCACTATTCCAGTCAACAATTTTAGGATTATCGATCGTAATAGAAGCACTACCTACTGCAATTGCTTTAAATTTATAAGTATAAGTCTTTGATGAATAAGTGCCATCTCCATAACCAACTATTGAAGGATCTCCACTTATTAAAGATAACTTACTTTTATCATAAGATAATCCATATTGCCAAGAACCTAACGTATCCGTACTACTTACCTTTACAGTTACCGTAACCGTGTTATTTAATGTTACTCTTGTTGAAGATACTGTTGCTTTTATAGAGCCACTAGCCGCCCAAACTGTTGTTGGTAACATTAATACTAATCCTAATAACATTATTATTTTATTTTTCATATTTCCTCCTTTTTACTGCTCAATTTTACTTACATTTAATATATGTTTTTGTACTTTCAATAAATCAACAATATCCACTACCCCATCTTTATTAACATCAGAAGCCTTTAAATAAGCATCTGCGACTTTATTAACACCTAATATATGCTTTTGTAATTTTAATAAATCAACGATATCAATTTCACCATCACCATTATTATCACCATACATTACAATTGCATAATCACTTGTTCCATTACTTGTAAGTTTTAATGTCATTCCTGTTGAAAGCTTACTTTGAACATTTATTTCTGATTTAGCATTAGGATAATTAATATATATTAAATCATTTAAACTCTTAGCATCACTTCCTAAATCAAAACCACTTATAAAACCACCATCATTATTTATTTGTAATTTAGCAAGTATTTCATCAGGAGTAAGCATAATTTCATCTAGTTTTTTTATTGTTATTTTATATACTTTAGTGCTTCCTCCTTTACTAGTTACAACTACTTCATTTGTTTGTTCATCATTATTTAAGTCAATATCACCCATACCTGTAATGGTACTATTTATATCCGTTGCAACCGCATTAATAGTAACTTTTGTGGTATCTTTACTTACATTACAAGTATATTCATAAGCACTAGAAATAAAAGATGGCATTAAATTACATCCAGTAACATTAAGCATGCTAAGAGTTGCATCTTCACTATATTCTTCGCTTAGTGAAGTAAGCACTGGCATTTCCCCTTTAAATACCGGAACGCTAAACATAAAATTAGAATCTAAAAATCCAGTTTTATAATATGCCTTATAAGAAGAATAACTTTCTGTATATGGTGCCCTTACATTTTGCATATACTGATTTGTATAATAACTATCTCCTGCTAAATCAAACTTTTGTAAATATAAGGTATTTTGTCCATAAGAAACATAATCGCCAAGTAAATTTCCGCCTCCAATTATTGCAGCATAGGGACTATTCCAATTTTTCTTTTTCGCATGAGCAAGGCCATTATGAATAACATCAGCTGCAGTTTCCCCATTTGCTTTTATATTAAAGAAATTATAAAAACCAGGAAATTCTTTATCATCACCAGATGAAAGTGCCGAACCATTGCTTCCTTGTTCTTGTATTACTCTACTAACTAAATGAATTGCACTAACCGTATTCGCTTTTCCCGAATCATAAAAAGTTTGAGCATAAGAAATATTAACCTTTTCTCCCGCATCATTTATGTAAAAAGCATCACCACTCATAAATGTATTATTAAGCATTGCTTGTATAACATCCAAAGTTTGCGTTGCTTCATCAAAGCCTAAAACTTCAAACATAAACACATGTCCATCATTCAAAAAATTTCTAGGATCAATATAATATTTTATTGTTTGCTTTGAAGCAGAATACCATCCACCACCAGCAAATTCCTGATATACTCCATCAACATAAGCGCCATCTTCAGTATTTCTTAAAGAAACATTATTACCACTAATTAAATTAGTACTTATATATTTTGTTTCACCTGCAATAACTTCATCAAAAGTAGCATTTACGTTATAAGGAATAAAATTCCAATTAGGATGTAATGCTTTCAAAGTTGCTATCTTCGTTGCATAAGATAAAGGAAACCCCATCGACTGATACTCATTAATTAGTGAATCAGTTACTGTTACATCCTTTTTACTAACAAATTCTTTATCATTTTTCTTTTTTAAAATATATCCACTATACCAAAAGCCACTATATTGTAAAGTAATTTTATAAAAATCTCCCTCTTCTCCAGTAATTTCAAAAGCTTCCGGATATGAAATATAAATATCTTGTTTAGTATCGCTTTTTAATATATCACAAGAAGTTGATGCACATACTCTTACCGCCACATTTTTTGTATCTTTGGTTATATTACCAAGTATATATGTAGTATCCGCCTGAACATTTATCGTAAAAGAAAACATTATCAAAAACAATAAAATAAATGTCATTTTACCACCTACTATTCTTTAC
Source organism: uncultured Bacilli bacterium (assembly GCA_934098485.1). Classification (GTDB taxonomy): domain Bacteria; phylum Bacillota_I; class Bacilli_A; order RF39; family UBA660; genus CAG-533. The sequence goes on from CAKOOH010000002.1 coordinate 116,220, forward strand.
CATTATATCAAAATTTATATTATTTGTTAAATACTGCTAGTATATTAGACATTATATTAACAAAAAAAGACTAACCTAAATTAGCCTTTAAAGTTTTTCAATAATCGCGCCATTTTTTTCTAAACATCTGATCAAATCTTTTGGATCATATTTAGCAAATATTGCTTTAAATTTATCAGGATTCTTAAAAAACATGTGTGTATGATTTACAAAAATATCTTTATAATTTTTAATTCCTGTATCTTTTAATATTTGATAGTTTGTTTTTACCACCCTAGGAAAAAGTTTTAATTTTTCAATGACATTTCTTGGAAGAGTTCCTCCTAAATGATTTATTTCATCGCTAGAAAAATCTAAATTTTTTAAATAATCCATTACTTACCTCCTCCAATATCTTTTAAATGTTTAGCTTTAACAATTAATTCTGTAATATCTGTATCTTTCGCATTCTGACCATAGCTTTCAATTACTTCATTTAAATCATAACTATTAATTTCTGGTAAAGTATCAAGTACTAAACCAATATTAGTAGTAGTTTGATTTGCTAAAAGAAGTTTATTAATCATCTTTTCTAATTCTAATGAAGACATATCAAAAATATGAACTGCTTCATAAACATTTTTTAAATCAATATTATTGTTTTTTATTACATCAATTATTTTTTTAAATAAACTTTCATTATAAACGGAAATTAAATAATCCCTATCTTCCTCATTAAATAATTTTTCATCTAGTCCATTATTTACACAAAAGTCTTTAAAATTTTGCTCATTATTATTAACTACTTCACCAGAATTTATTGGTTTTTCTGATACCACTTCTGCTTCTTCATCAGTATCAAAAATATTTTTTTCATTTGTTACTTTAAAATCTAAAAAGTCATCATCTGTTGGAACATAATCCATTTCTTTTCCAAACTTTTTCTCATCAATCTTTTCACCAAAAATATTTTCATATTCTTTATCGATTGAATCATTTAATGTTTTAAAGTCAATTTTTTGCGTTTTATCATGTTCAAATAAACTTACAATATCTGATTTATCATCATCGGCTATATCATCGGTAATTTCTGAAACTTCACTATTAATGTTTTCTTCTTTTGTTTCTTCATTTACATCTTCTCTATGACTTATGAAATTAAAAATATCATCATCTTCTTCTAAGAAGCTATTTTTAGTAAATGATTCATCTTTTTTACTTTCTTCCCCATCAGGTCCTTTACTGTCTTTTGCTCTTTCCATAGTTTCTGAAACCTTTGATGAATCAACATCCTTATTTTCAAAACTGATTTCTTCATTTAAAGTATCGTTCTTTTCTTCATTAGTTATTTCTTCTTTTTCGTCTTCCAAAGAAATATTTGTCTCATCATTTTTTTCTTCCAAATCTCCATTTACATCATTATCATCTTCATCTACATTTGTAAATGTTGGTCCGAAATCATCTTCAGCTTCTTCATCACTTTCTTCTTCAGCAATTGATTTTATTTCATCAAATACCGGTCCATCATCCACTACTTTAGTTTCATAAATAGGTTCAAAAGTATAATTTGAAGAAGTATCATCATCTGAAGAATCTTCCTCTTCTACTACTAAATTATCAGGATGTTCTTCACTATAATTAATAATTTTATTTATTTCCGTTTCATAATATTTTAAAGCGGCATCTAGTTCATCTAATTTACTTTTTTTAACATCTTTATCTTTTTTAAGACTAAGAAGTAAATCTTTAATCATTCTTGCTTTTTCTGTAAGTTCATTAATTTGATCTTTATTCTTATTAATTTCATGTGCTCTAGAAGAAATCTTCATATTAATTTCTTTATTTGCTGTTTCTAATATCGCATTTAAATCTTTATTACTAAACTTACTAGTTAAATCTGCTAAGTCTTGCTCTAATGATTCGATTTCTGCTTCTAAAGATTTAATATTATTTTTATTTTTATCAACATCATCTTTATATTCTTTAGCCTCTTCAATCTTTTCATCAATTTTACTTTGAATATTTGCTAAACTATCTTCTAAAGTTTGTTTACGTGTTTTTAAATCTTCAATAATACCTTCTAATTTTCCGTTAATTTCTTCTATTAATACTTTCATAAGAGCCAACCTACTTTCCTATTCTAAATCGATTATAGCAAACATTACCATAAATATCAATAATTATATTTACTTTAAAATAGCAAATTGATATGATAAATATGGTGATTATATGAAAAATAAAGATACTCTAAAAAGAAACGTTTTTGCCTTTTTAATACCTATACTCATCTTATTAATATCTTTAGGTATAAACAAATTTTATCCCTTTGGAAATAAATTACTTACTATGTTAGACGGCTACAATCAATACCCAGGATTCTTAAATAGTTTTATAGAATCCCTAAAAAGCCATCAAAGTCTTTTTTATTCTTTTAAAGGTCTTTTAGGTTTTAATGTATTTGCTAATTATGCTTACTACACGTTAAACCTTACTAATTTATTATTCTTATTTTTTAAAAGCAGTAACATCATAAATTTTTACACATTTAGTATCATTTTAAAAATTGGTTTATGCAGTTTAACCATGAATATTTTTTTAGAATATTTAAACAAAAGTAAATCTAATTTATATTTTAGTATTTGTTATGGGCTTTCTATTTATAATCTAACTTATTATCTTAACTACATGTGGTTTGATAGTATTATCCTGCTCCCCCTAGTCATATTAGGAATTGAGAAAATATTTAAAGAAAATAAATGTTTAACTTATCTTATATCCTTATCACTAGCAATAATATGTAATTTTTATATGGGGTATATGATTTGCATCTTTAGTGTCTTATATTTTATTTACAAAAGTATCACTAGTAAATTTAATAAAAATATCTTAAAAAAATATTTAATATCCTCTCTGCTCGCCGGCTTTCTTAGTGCCATATTTATATTACCAACTATCTTTGAACTTATTAATGGTAAAGGAACTTTATTTACTAATTATACAGAAGATTATTTTAAATTTGATTTAGATTTTATTAATGTTTTTTATAAGTTAACATTTGCCTCCTTTTCTAACGGCGACTTAGAATACGGAAATCCTAATATTTATGTTTCTATTTTTGTTTATGTTAATCTTATTATGTATTTCTTTAATAAGAATATTAAGTTAAAAGAAAGAATTACTTCTCTATGCTTATTTGCGTTTTTCTTATTATCAATGAGTTTTAATTTCTTAGATTACTTTTGGCAAATGATGCAGATGCCTATTTGGTACCCGGTAAGATATGGTTTTATTTTTGATTTTTTTATTATTTTACTAGCATATAAAAACTTTCAAAACTATTATAAATTTAAACCACTTACTTTAATTATTATTGGCCTAATTATCATCATCTTAAGTATTACTGGCTTTTTCACTTCCGGAAATTTAAAAGATCCTGAAAATATTATGGCTAAATATATTTATCTTGGTATAAGTCTTTTATTTATTATTTACTACATTCTCATCTTAAATAGTGACTCCTTTAAAAAATATGTAATTATCATCTTAATTATTGAGCTATCACTAAGTACTTACGTTGCCTTTAGAAATAATGGTAATGAAATAACTAAAGAAGAATTTTATTCTCAGTATAATTTAAATAGTGAAATTTTAAATAATCTTAATACAAGTCCTCTTGAAAGATTATCTTTTGAAGACAAACCTATTAAAAATAATGGATTATTATTAAATTATAATGATATTAATTTATTTACTTCTGTGCGTAACAAAAATACTATTGAAGTTTTAGAAAAATTATTCAATACAAGTGTTTTAGATGATTGTAACGTTAATTACTTATATAATAATCCGATAACTAACTCCCTATTAAATATAAAATATTACATAACAAAGACTAATAATCTTGATTACTACGAAAAAATAAACACAATAAACGATTACCAAATATATCAAAATAATGATGTAACAAGCATCGGTTTTCTAACTACTAAAGAAATTACTAAATTAAAATTAACTGATAAATATATCGATAATATTAACAAATTTGTAAAAACAATAAATAATAGTGATATCAACATTTTAAAAGAAATAGACTTAAAAGATTCCACGGTGTCATGTACTAGTTTCTGTATAATTAATGGAATTCCCGAATTTAATTATGAATATACATCTGATAATAAATATTTTCTATTTGTTCATAAAGATAAAACCAGTACTGATAAATCTAATTATCAAATTATAATTAATGATAAAACATACACTAATCCAAACATTCCTTATTTAATAAATAACAAAGATGAAATAAAAATTCAAATAACTACTGAAACAAGTAAATCCAATAATTATAAATATCATGTTTACTTAGTTTCTTATGATGAATATCTAAAATTAATTCAAAACATAAATCAAAATAAAGTAAATAATATAGATTATATTAGTGATAGTAACTTCACCTTAGATGTAAACGCTAAAAACGATGGTTTATTATTTACTACTATTGCCTCTGACAATGGCTGGAAAGTTTATGTTGATAATGAAAAAGTTGATTTTATAAAAATTTATGACGGCTTAATTGGAATTAATCTAAGTAAAGGAAATCATAAAATAAAGTTTACATATACACCTAAAGGATTTAAAGAAGGCACTATTATAAGTATAATATCTTTAATAATAAGTGTAATTTATATTAGAAAAGAAAGAAAAAATTAAAAAAACACAAAAAACTCTTTTGTACTTAAAACAAAGGAGTTTTTATTTGTTTAAATTTAGCATAATTTTTATTAAAAAACTGCAAATAGTATTCTTTGATTGTAAGATGCCTGTTAAATATAAATCACTATCACTACCAATATTATTGTTTTACGAATTTGATTAGGAACACCTAATGCTTTAATTACAGCTTTTTTATTTTTATACAAAAGTGTCTGTAAATCAGCTTATTACAAACGGATTTGATGAGGTGCCATTTCCACCTGATATCGTCGTTGCGCTCGTAAGAGAAACTGCCGGACGAAGACCGAAAGTGTACGACACCTGAGTCCAGTTGGCAAAGCCAAAGCCCCCCACGACAAGCACAGAGGCACTACTAAAGAAAGTATAAGGCGAAAAGGTCCAATACGACAAACCGCTTGCAACATTTTCTCTTAAATAACTATTTATTGATGAGCTAGAATAATTTAATGCTTTATATCCTAAATAATCAATACTTCCAGCATATAATACTTCGTCCACTGTAAGTAATCCTATTTTATAATCTAATGCTCCATTACCATTAATTGTATCTGAAACTGTTAATTTAGATAACTTTCCCCCATCATTATCTAATGGACATATTAATGTTGGTCCCGTTCCTACTGGTCCATATGTTTTCTTTGAAGTATCTTTATAAGAATAATTTGATCTTGCTCTTTGTCTGACACTGTATAATGTTGTATTTGTTCCGTATCCGAGCCCTGGATAATTGACACTATTTATATTTAATTTATTAGTTTTGGTATTTAAATATGATGCTATTATAGTTTGATTAGTTTTTGTACTTTTATCATTACACCAGATGGTATCTGCGAGTTTACTTTCATATGTTGCTAAATTATTTTTATACCATGTTTCTAATTTTTGTAAAATGGTACTCTTATTTGTATTCGCATGAGTTTCGGCATATTTACTTGATCCAGCAGTTCCATACATAAATCCGACATATGCATTATCATCGTATTGTTCATTAAATGCTGTGTTATATGTGGTTCCACTGTACCTTGCAAATGCCGCATTAGTACTATTATTTGAAGAAGCACATGGACTTGTTACGTTATTTACATTATCATTATGAAGTACTAATTTTATGGAGCCATCCCCAGTTACACGTACGATTCTCCAGCATTTGTTTGCAAACTGGACATAATTATTAGTTACATTTCCTCTAAAGTAATAACTCATGCCATAATCATCTACTGCACCTGCTAATACTGCTTCATTTGCAGGTGATCCTTCTTTCCCTGGATTGGTTAACGGTTGCATTAATGATGGATAATTTTCTTTTATTCCTGCTAGTAATGTTCCACTTCCTGCCTCATCCCATCCTTTTGGTGTCATTTCCACGGCTTTATCTCCCGCTTCTATTTCTATATGGGCGGCAAATTTGGCTCCTTGTAAATAATTTTGGTCTTCTCCATTTTCTTTTAAATATATTTTTAATGTATATTTATGTTCTTTGGGTGTTGTCCCTGTATTTATAAAATATCCTTGTCCTAAATTAACATCATCTTTTCCTATGTATTCTTTACTTATACTTGGGATAATGTTTCCATTATTTCCTGTGTTTTCACTTTCTAAACTGTAACTTAAACCGAGTCCTTCAAACTCATTATTATCTAAGACTATATTTATTTTATAAAATAATACTAAATTTGTCGTATTTGTTCCAGTTACTTTAAATTCTTTAGTTACCCATTCTTCTTCTCTTGGATATACTTTTGATACACTTATTACATTTGATAAATCTGTATATTCTATAGATAAACTTCCTGCTTCCATTACTATTGTGGATTCACTTTCTGTTCCACTTATTCTAGCGGAAAAGAAAGAATAAGAAAGACCTACACTTATCATCAAAGTTAAAACTACTATTAGTATTAGTGCCTTAATATTATTTTTCTTTACATCTTTCATACCCAACATCACCTATATTTTCTATATAATTATACTAATAATCCCCCACCAACGTCAAGTTAATATTGCCTACGTAAAAAGTCTATGGTATTAACCACTGTGTAATGGTATGTGCGGTGGTAAGCTTAAAGTAGACAACTGAGAGGGGGGGTATATAGACAATTCATTATTTTATTTATACAATTATTTTGTTATATACAATTAAAAGAAATATATTTTTAAATGAGTGACATATTAATTTATTCATACTCTTTTTTTATGAATTTTAAATTAATCGTCTATATTAATTTTAATGAATATAAATTAAGTATTTTTAATTATACCAAATTACCCTATTTAGAATAAAATACCTTAGGGAGGTGTAATTTTGAAAAAAATTACTTATATTTTAATAGGTGTAATTATTTTATTTTCTATAATTATAGGTATACTAAATAAAAATGAAAATAATAATAATAATTACGATACTATTAAAGTTGCTGAAGTAACACACAGTGCTTTTTATACTCCATTTTATGTAGCGATCGAAAAAGGATATTTTCAAAATAACAATATTGATATTGATTTAATTTTAACAAGTGGTGCTAATAACGTTGTTGCCGCTGTATTATCTAATGATGTTAACATTGGCTTATGTGGTCCCGAAGCAACAATCTATGTTTATAATGAAGGTGAAAAAGACTATGTAAAAACATTTGCTGGTTTAACAAAAAGAGATGGTCAGTTTATTATTTCACGAAATAAAATTGATAATTTCACTTTAAATGATTTAAAAAATAAAGAAGTCCTTGCTGGTCGTGCTGGTGGCATGCCAATTATCAATTTTGAAAACGCTTTAAAAAACGAAAATGTTAAAGATGTTAACATTAATAGTTCCGTAGATTTTGCTAATTTAACTAGTGCTTTTATAAGTGGTATGGGAGATTTTGTTAATCTTTTTGAACCTAATGCTACTAAGTTAGAATCTTTAGGATATGGTTATGTGGTAGCGAGTGTAGGTGCTTATAGCGGTGAAGTTCCTTATACAGCCTTTAATGCTAGAACAAGCTATATAGAAAATAATAAAGAACTTATTAATCGATTTAAAAGCGCTATTAATGAAGGTTTAAAATACACTTTAAGCACAGATAGTAAAACTTTAGCCAAAGATATTTTAAAACAATTTCCTGATACTTCTTTAAATGATTTAGAAAAAATAATTGATCGATATAAAAATGCCGATTCATGGCTTTCAAATACTTTAATAACTGAAAAAATGTTTAATAATTTAGAAGATATGATGATCGATGCTAAATTATTAGATAAATATGTTTCTTTTAATGATTTAATTATTAATGAATAATAATGTCCTAGAAATTAATCACATTTCTAAAAATTATCACACCCCTAATGGCGAAATAGAAGCTATTAAAGATGTTTCTTTTAACTGTCATAAAGGAGAAATCATTGGCATTGTTGGTTCTTCTGGCTGCGGTAAGTCTACTCTTTTAAATATTTTAGATGGTTTAGATAAAGAAACAAGTGGAAGCATTAATACTCATGATTTAAAAACCGCATATATGCTTCAAAATGACGCATTACTTCCATGGTTAACAGTTTTAGATAACGCTTGCATCGGTTTAAAACTAAGTCATCAAAAAACAGAAGAAACTGTTGAATATGTAAAATCATTATTATCATCTTTCGGTTTAGAAAAATTCATGAATGTTTATCCTAGCAACTTATCTGGTGGTATGAAACAAAGAGTTGCTTGATTATGATAAGGACACAAAAAATTAAAAATAAAAAGACCACAAATTGTAGTCAGTATAAAACAATTATTTAAAAGAAATAAGCACCATCATTTATAGATTTTTAGGCTCGTCAAAATCAAAGTCCGGCATTTCAATATCATTATATGATGAAGAAGATAATGAAAGTGATATAAGTGCACCATCTAAAACTTCATTTCTTCTTCTAGTTTTTTGTACACATTCTAAATATCTCTTTTTTAGTGTTTCTATACTTTTTAAAGATAATTCTTTTTCAAATTTATCATTTATAGTTACTATACCAGTACTTGCATCATAACATCCTATAATGAATTTAGGATCTAAATAATAAGTGATTTTGCCATCATTTGCTTTAGGATAAGTAAAAGCCCCAAATTTTTCTCCATCTAAATCAGAACTTTCTCCATTAATATTTATATATTCGATAGGCAATCTTATTAAAATAATTTTCTTAGAATTTAAGTGGGGCCAGTTATTTAATTTATAAATTAAATCATCTATATTACTAGTTTCTAGTCCCATAGTTGTGTAATATAAAGAATTATCTTTTGTTCTAAGTCCCGTAGAAAAGATACTTTCTATAATTTCGCTACTTTCACCTCTTCTACCGGTACCATGACCTAATAAAAGATATTCTTTATCATTAAATAAATAAGTTATTTCTTTTAATTTTTTTATTTCCATTATTTATTTTCTTTCGTATTAATACTCATCGGTGTACTTATCTTATCATTTACATCTTTTATCCAAATATAATATTTTTTATATTGATATATAGAAATAGAAGCTTTATTATTTTCAATTTTTTGCCAGCATAATGCATTTAAAGATGGTGTACTTCTTGTCGATTTAACGCAGTATTCTTTAGCATCTCCTGAAACATCAATATTTAAAATTCCTTTATTAACTTCTAGTCCTTCTATTTTCGCACTCATATCATCTTCTACTTTTACATAATATGAATTGCTCTCTGAATTTTTAGGAATAAAATTATAAACAACCACTCCCGTAAAAACTCCTAAAATAAGTACTCCTAAGACTATTATGATTGAACTAACATTATTTTTCATTTTTCCTCCTTATAATCTTTAAATAATTTACTATATACCGGCTTAAATACTTCTCCAATTAATGATGTTCCTAAACATATGCCTAAAGTAATAAGTACCATTTTAATACTAATACCATCTACTATAAAAAAATGTTTTAAACCCGTTGAAAATATAATAACTTGAAGAATTACAATAACACCCACTCCAATTGATAATCTTTTATTATCAAATAACTTTTTATTAATTACCGAATGTTTCAAATTTCGGCAAGAAAAAGAATAAAGTAATTCATTTGCAATTAAATATATAAACAACAAAGATCCAGCTATATTAGCATTATAAGTTTTAGCATAATATATAAATAAAATTATCATAACTAAAGATTTAAATAGAGCACTAATAATAATTTTAGCATTTAAAAATGGGGTGAAAAAGGTTGTACTCGATTTATTTACTGGCTTATTTTCCATAATATCATCATCAGCCTTTTCAAAAGCAAGCATAATTGCTGGAATTGAATCAGTTACTAAATTAATCCATAGAAGCTGTAAAGTTGTAAACATTTCCATATTAAGTAATAATGATACGAATACCAAAATAACCTCAACAATATTTCCCGCTAACAAATAAAGGATTACCTTTTTAATATTAGCCGTAATTCTTCTTCCCTCTTCTACTCCATCAACAATAGTAACAAAACTATCATCAACTAAAATGCAGTCAGCAACTTTTTTAACAACTTCCGTACCGGTTATTCCCATACCAATTCCAATATCTGCCTTTTGAATTGCCGGCGCATCATTTACCCCATCACCAGTCATTGCTACTACATAGCCTAAACTTTGTAGGGCTTCTACAATTCTTAATTTTGTATTAGGACTAATTCTTGCATAAACACGATATTTTTTTACAGCCTCTTTAAAATCTTCATCACTTAACTTATCAATATACTTTCCTTCTATTGCTAAACTATCATCATTTATAATCCCTATTTCTTTGCCAATTGCTGTAGCAGTATTAATACTATCTCCCGTTATCATAATTGGCGTAAGTCCCGCCTTATTACAAATATAAATAGCATCAGATACTTTATCTCTTGGTGGATCCATCATGCCAATTAAACCTATAAAAATCATATTTTCTTCCGAATTATAAACATCATCAATTTTATAAGCAAAAGCAAGTAAACGAAGTGATTTTGAAGAAAGCTCCTTTTCGGCATCATATATTTTTTCTTTTTCTGCATCTGTCATCGGAAGAACTTCATTATCAATTAAATAATATTTGCACCTAGAAATAACTGAATCTAAACTCCCCTTTGTAAAAGCATAAACTTTATCATTATTTTTAGTAACTACACTCATCATCTTACGATCAGAATCAAAAGGATATTCTTTTAATCTTTCCGTATATAAATCATATTTAAAATTAATACTTTCCAAATATTTTAAAATGGCAATTTCTGTTTCATCACCAATATAATTATCATCACTCTTTTTAACATTATGACACATCAATGCTCCAATATTAAATATTTCACTATTAGGTATATTCTCATCATCTTTATATATTTTATTATTAATATAAAGAGCCTTTACCACCATTTTATTTTGTGTAATTGTACCAGTTTTATCTGAACAAATTATATCCGTAGAGCCTAATGTCTCAACACTTGCCATCTTTCTAATAATCACATTTTTCTTAGCCATTGCGCTCATTCCTAAAGATAAAATAATCGTTATTACTGAGCTCATTCCTTCTGGTATAGCCGCTACCGCCAAAGATATAGAAAGCATTAATACATCAAAGAAATTATTTTTCATAAGTAGTCCAATTATCATCATAAGGACTATAATTCCCATAATAATATAAGTTAAAACTTTACTTATTTGATTTACCTTTTTTTGAAGAGGTGTTATATCACTTTTCTTATTAGTTAAACTTGTTGCAATTTTGCCTAATTCAGTATTCATTCCCGTCGCACAAACAACGGCAAAAGCATGTCCATTTGTAATATTGCATCCAGCATAAACCATATTTTTTCTTTCATATAGTTCTTTTTCTTCCGTTATATCAATATTATCCTTTTTTATCGCTCTAGATTCACCAGTTAAAGTAGATTCGTTAACCATTAAACTTTCCGAAAAAATAATTCTTGCATCAGCACTAACATAATCTCCCGCCTCTAACTCTAAAATATCTCCCGGAACAATATTTTTTACATCCACATGTTCTTTTTTACCATTTCTAATAACATAACTATTTGTAACAAACATTTTATTAAGTTCTGATATTGCTGCGTCTGCTTTTTTCTCTTGAATAAAACTAAGTATAGCATTTATAACTACTATTACAATAATAACTATTGAATCAAAATATGATTCATGTCTTATGTAAGAAATTATTGCTGAAAATACCGCTGCAAAAATTAAAAGAATAATCATTATATCATTAAATTGGTTTAAGAAAATTATAAAATTACTTTTTTTCTTTTCCTCATTAAGTTTATTTTCTCCATACTTACTAAGCCTTTTTATTGCTTCTTCATCTGTTAATCCATCTGCATTTGTAACTAATCTAAAATATAATTCATCTATACTTTCATTATAACCTAATTTTTCCTTATCCATTTTTATCCCTCTTATTCATACATAAATGATAAAGCAAATAGTAATAATAGTAAAATTAAAAAGATAATCAAGAATGTAAGCATTAAATTTACACTTAAATAATACCATTTACTTCTAATTATTGTCCCGCAGTAGCGGCAATACTTATCATTATTAAAAATTTCTTTTTGACAATTTTTACAAATTTTCATAGTCTACCTCTAATAACGCCAATTATTTCTTTGCTTTCATTTTGAGCATTTTCTCTATGCAAATAATAATCATGAAATGCTTCGGCAATTGTTTCTTCTGCAATCAAAACACCTTGTGCATCTTTCGCCCCAGCATATTTAGAAATATTTTTAGTAAATTCATCTTTTGAAATACTTAAATTATACTTTTCATTATAATTATTAATCGCTGTATCAAGTATTTCATTTGAATAACTACCATCATCAAATTTATTGATTATTTCCTTTATTATTTTAGAATTTTCTGAATTTTCATAATATATATTATTTATACCATACTGTTTTAATAAAGAATAAAACGAAATATAATGACCTAGTTCATGAGCAATAGAAGATTCAAACGTTGCATCCTTTACATACCATTCTGGCGTTACAACACTAGTTACTCCTTTATCAAGTATTTTTTCATTTAAAAAATAATAACTATTTAAAAGAATTTGTGTTTTATGTACTTTACCACTATTACTTATATCTTCATTATCATTCACAAAAATATAACTTGGCTGAAAATATGCAATATATTCATTTAACTCTTTAGCATTAGAAATAGATAGATTAGTGAGGCCTCCTTTAATAGATGGAAATAAATCATATATTTCTCTAATAACTTTATCTATTTTACTTGCTTCTTCATAATCCATATCACAAAAACTAACACTTAATATTTCTAAATCATTTTCTAAGTTATATTCAATTTTTGATACATCTTTTCTATTTGAACATTGCCATTTTTGATTATTAAAATCATTTTTTATTAACAGTTTACTTGTTTCTAAAGAATTAACATTTACATTACTATAGTTATTATCTGTTATTAATATAGTTGATTTATACCCATATATATAACTATATATTTCTTTTTTTAAATCAAAATACGGCTTAAACATGCTTTTACCCCTATAATTCATCATTAATACAAAAGAAATAAAAGTAAAACATAACAAAAACATAAAAAACTTTAATTTTCTTTCTTGCTTATAAACATATCCTCTTTTTATTTTTTCTAAATTCATACTTTTTTGATAAAAAATATATCCTTCAGCCGTTATTTCTCCGCATTTAGGACAAAAATAATCATCATTAGTTAAAGTATAATCACATTTCACACATTTTATATGTTTATTTTCATTCATACTAAACCTCTATTATTATATAAAAATTATACCATAACCAAGCCTTAAATAAAACTAAATTAATTTATATTATATTTTTCATATTAAATATAAAAAACATGGACCTAAATATATAACAACTCAAATTTTAAACACTTTAAAAAATATGAATTTATTAGAAAATAAAGGTGATGGTTACATTCCAGAATATATTCGAACAAATTTAACTGACGATTTACACGAAACATTTAACTTTAGAACTGATTATGAAATTATCACTTACAAAGATTTGAAAAAAATTTTTAATATTATAAAATAAGGTTTATGGCACGCACTTTTTTAACAAATAAAAACTCCGCAAGTTCTTATAAATAGGGACTTTAGGAGTTTTTTCTTTCTTTCAACTGTCAAAGTCAGGTTTGTAAATGATTCATAATTTCTCTTTTTTTATTATAGCATGTATAATCTAAAAACTAATATAATAATTAAGATAATTTTATTTCTTATTTAATATATTTAAATGGAGGATATAATGATAACTTATAATATTAAAGAAATTATTAATAAAGATTTAAATGATAATCAATTAAAAGAAATAATTAATAAAAAACTAATTAATATTATTAACTTATTAGAATTCGAAATTAATATTAATGAATAAATTAAATAATAATGATGATCAAAAGTTTTATAAAGTTGGTATTTATTTAAGACTATCAAATGAAGACAAGGATAAAATTAATAAAAATGATCCTAGTGAATCAATAAAAAATCAAAGAAATATGTTATTAGATTATATAAATAAACATCAAGAGTTTATTTTAATAGATGAATACTGTGACGAAGATTTATCTGGCGCGGGAACCTATAGACCAGAATTTGAAAGATTAATAAGCGATTGTGAAAAAAGAAAGTTAGATATTGTTTTATGTAAAAGTCAATCTCGTTTTTCCAGGGATATGGAAATTGTAGAAAGATATATTAATAATAAATTTAAAGAATGGAATATTCGTTTTATTGGTCTAGCGGATAATGCTGATACCGAAAACTATGGTAATAAAAAATCTAGGCAAATAAATGGTCTTGTTAATGAATGGTATTTAGAAGATGTTTCTAATAATATTCGTAGTGCTTTTAATTCTAAAATGAAAGAAGGAGAGTTTATATCCCCTTTCGCTGCTTTTGGCTATGAAATATCTAAAGAAAATAATAATAAATTAATTATAGACCCCCTTGCAAGTGATATTGTTAAAGAAATATATAATCTATATTTAAAAGGTTTTGGTTATACTAAAATTGTTAAATATCTAAATGATAAAAATATTCCCTCTCCTTCTCTTTATAAATATCAAAAAAATATTAAATTAAATATTGTAAGTAGTAAACCAAGAGAATCTATTAAATGGAACCCAAACACTATTAAAACTATCTTAACTAATGAATTATATATAGGTAATTTAATTCAAGGAAAAAGAACAACTGTAAGTTATAAAAATCATAAAATAATTAATAAGCCTAAAAATAAATGGATAAAAAAAGAAAATACTCATGCAGCCATTATTGATAAAAATATTTTTGATAAAGTTCAGCTAGAAATCAAAAAAAGAACAAAGCCATTAAAATCTACCGGTTTAGTTCACTCTTTTTCCGGTAAGGTTTTTTGTTTAGAATGTAAAAATCATTTACGTAAAAAAAATTCTTCTAAACATGAATATTTAGTTTGCTCTCATATAAATGATAATTATATAAATTGCTTAAATAAATCTTCCATTAGGTATGATGTTTTAGAAAAAATTATTTTAAATTTAATAAATAAAAAAATAAAGGATTACTTTGATTTAAATATGCTAAAAAAGAATTATTTTAACAATTTCAAAAACAGTTTTTCTAAGAAATTAGAATCTCTAAAAAAGCAAAAAAAGGATATTATCAAAAAATTAAACAGCAATAAAAAATACTTAAAAAACATTTATGAAGATAAAGTTAATAAAGTTATAAGTCTTAATGAATTTAAAGATTTAATTACTATTTATAAAAATGATATACAAAAATTAAATTCAGAATTAAATTTTATAAAAAAAGAAATTAGTTACTATGAAACAAAAAAACATTTTGATCCTTGTAAGTTATTTAATAAATATTATCAGTTAAAGAAATTAAATAGATTTATTGTTAACGAATTTATAGATAAGATTTTTATTGGGCAAACTCATGAGAAAACAAACACCAGAAACATTGAAATTATCTGGAATTTTTAAAATAAAAAAGGAAATCACCATTTTTTAGTGAATATATATTACAGAAAGAAAAAATAATATAGAAATATTTAGTAAATACCAAAAAAACTAACGAAATTAAACAGAGTTTACACAGAGTTTTTATTGAGGAATTTATAGATAAAATCTATATTGGCAAGTTTAATGTTGAAATCAAAAGTAGAGATATACAAATTAAATGGAATTTTTAAGAAAAGAAATACTCTCTATTCAAAATCCAAATACATAGTAAAGGAGATAAAAATATATGAAGAATGAAATTATACTATTTGAAAATCAAGATGTAAAACTCGAAGTTAATGTGAAAGATGAAAATGTTTGGCTAAATCGTGAGCAATTAGCTATGCTTTTTGATAGAGATATTAAAACAATAGGCAAACATATTAATAATGCTTTAAATGAAGAACTAGATAATTCTGTTGTCGCAAAATTTGCGACAACTGCAAAAGATGGTAAAACTTATCAAGTAGAATATTACAATTTAGATATGATAATTAGTGTTGGTTATCGTGTTAAGAGTCAAAATGGCATTATTTTTAGAAAATGGGCAAATAAAATATTAAAAGATTATCTATTAAAAGGATATGTAGTTAATCAAAAGAGATTAGAATATCTTGAAAAAACAATTAAATTAATAGATATTGCTGGAAGAATAGATACTGAATTAAAAGGAACTGAAGCCCAAGAAATAATTAAAGTAATAAATAACTATTCAAATGCTTTAAATCTGCTTGATGATTATGACCATAAAAGAATAACTAAACCAAGTGGAACTAAAGATAATAAAAAAATTACTTACGAAGATTGTATTAGTATAGTTAATAAACTTAAATTCAATAGTGATAGTGATTTGTTTGCACTTGAACGAGATGAGGGTTTAAAAGCAATTATAGGCACTATATACCAATCTTTTGATGGAAAAGACTTATATTCTACTATAGAAGAAAAAGCTGCTAATTTTTTATATTTAATTACTAAAAACCATACTTTCATTGACGGAAACAAAAGAATTGCGGCTACATTATTTATTTATTTTCTTGAATTTTATAATATTCTATATAAAGAAAATGAACAAGTTATTGATAATCATACACTTGTTGCAATTACATTATTAATAGCGCAGTCTAATCCCAAAGAAAAGGATATACTAATTGATTTAGTAATGAACTTCTTAAATAATGAATAATGAATTAGCAAATCAATTAAAAATATAGGTTGCATTAGAACACATTCTTAAAATCTATATAATATAAGATTTTCTTAAAACAAATAAAAATGTCTTCACTCTATTCAAAGAGTTGCTTTAATTAGGACACTTGCCATCAAACCCGATATTATTTTTCTTGATGAGCCATTATCAGCATTAGATTACGTTACAAGATTAATGATTACTGATGAAATTTATAATATTTTAAGAGAAAAAAATATTACTACTATTCTCATTTCTCACGATATAGCAGAATGCGTTTCTTTCTGTGATCGTATCATCGTTTTATCAAAAAGACCAGCAGTTATTAAAAACATTTACAACATTGACCTCGAACAAAAAAGTATTCCATCTAAAAACAGGCGTGATAAATTATTTAATTATTATTATGATTTAATATGGAGTGATTTAGATAAAAATGTCACTTGAACAAAAAAAGTATTTAAAGAAAATTAAAAGAGATAAAACAATTATTTTTCTAATTCAAATATCTTTAACTTTACTATTTATAATATCTTGGGAATTATTAAGCAAATATAATATCATCAATAGTTTTATATTTTCTAGTCCTTCAAAAATTATTAAATGCATTTATAACTTAGCAATAAATAATAACTTACTATATCATATTTGGATAACCCTTAAAGAAATTATTATTTCTTTCACATTAGGATCCATCATTGGTTTTGTCTTTGCAATTATATTTTATATGATACCTAGTATTAAAAAAATATTTGATCCATTTTTAACCTTAATTAATAGTTTACCTAAAGTCTCTTTAGGTCCCCTACTAATTATTTGGCTTGGTGCTAATATGTCTTCAATAATAGTTATGAGTTTACTTATTAATACTATTGTAACCTTAATATCTATTTACAATGGTTTAATAAACACCGATAATTATAAAATAAAAATGTTTAAAACCTTTAAAGCTACTAAAATACAAACTTTAATTTATTTAGTCATCCCCCATAATAAAGAAACAATTTTATCTAGTTTAAAACTAAATATATCTATGTCTTTAATTGGAATTAACACACTATGGAGAAAAATTAAGATAACTTATAGAATATATCTAATCTGTCATCAGTTATAACAACCTTACTAATAAGATGCATTATAATCATTCTTTTTTCTTCAAAAGACATTAAATTCCATACTGATTCCAAATTATATTTAGTACTAACTTTATTATCTATTATATTATCCTTTAAATTATTAATCGTTTTTATAATATTTTTCTTTTCAGCTTCTAAATTACTAATTCTATTTTTAACATCAGTATTAATCAGTCCATCAGATAAAAGATTAATTAAATTTTTCATTTGATAATTAATTCTAGTTAATCTTTTTTTATATTCTAGTTTTACATTTACATATTTAATTTGATCAGAATCAATAAATAAATTATTATCTAATTTCATTCTAAAAATATTTTTTAATACCGCTTCTTCTATACAAAAAGAATCCCATCTTTTATTCTTGCAATTACTATCTTTAATAAACTGTGGTTTACTTTTTTGTTGAGAATAACAATAACAAATTAGTCTTTTACCCCATTTTTGATATCTATATTTTGCACCACAATACCCACAATATATCTTTCCAGATAATAAATAATGAATTGCCGTTCTAGATTTACTTCTAAGTTTATGAGTTTCAATTATTTTATTATAAGTTTTTTCACTTATAACTGCCGGATGCCTTCCAACATATTCATGATTTTTATAAGGGACTAATCCTAATGAAGTTCTTGATAATAGTCTTTTTTCTACTAAACTTTCATTCATTCCAACAATAGTTCCAATCTTTTCAAAACTATAACCACTTAAATATAAATTAATCATCTTATATAATATTTCTACCTGTTCTAAAACCGGAACCAAAGTACCTTTATTTCTATCATAAGCATAAGGAAAAGGAACTTTTCCCCCGCCTTTCCAATAACCATTTTCAGCTCTCTTTTTAATTCCAATTTTAGTTCTTTCTAAAATAGTTTCTCTTTCTAACTGAGCAAATATAGAAAGAATTCCAATCATAGCCTTACCAAATGGAGTTGTTGTATCAAAATTTTCTCTCATTGAAATAAAACCAACATTATATTTATTAAAAACTTCTTCAATAAGAAATAAAGTGTCTTTCTGACTTCTTGATATTCTATCTAATTTAAAAACAATTACACAATCTAATCTATGAAATTTAACATCATCAATTAATTTTTGAATTGCTGGTCTTTTTAAGTCTTTACCACTATAACCACCATCAATATAATATTCAAATTCATTAAATTCTTTAGATTTAGCAAAATTTAACAAGTATTCTTTTTGAGCTTCTATAGAATAACCTTCCATTTGAATATCAGTAGAAACTCTTGCATATAACCCTGCTTTCATATATACTCCTTTAAATCACTTAAAATAAGGGAAATTATTTTCCCTTATTATATTTATTTATTAAATCATATATAATTGATACTTTTAATACTATCTTATTAGGAATAATAATATTACCATTTATATCATAATTAGTAACTTTTAATAACACAATTAAATCCCCTCAGTAAAATATATTACCAAATAATATAGATTATTCTACATTCTTTAAAGATGCAATCATATTAATCTTTTTTAAATTATAATGAGTTACTATATTAACAATAATTGTAAATAATATTGTTATTAAAGCAGAATAAATAAAACTAATAGTATAAACATTTCGGTCAAACATTATATAATCTGGTTCACAAGTTGAAATAATAAAATGACATAAATAAGAACCAGATAATAATCCAATAGTTATTCCAATTACAGTTAAAATAACTGTTTCTCGATTAATATATTTATCAACCTCACTCGGATAAAAGCCTAATACTTTTAAAGTAGCAATTTCCCTTTTTCTTTCACTAATATTAATATTAGATAAATTATATAAAACTACAAAAGCTAACGCTGCAGCAGCTATTATTAAAATAGCAACAATAGAATCTATTGAAGATAATACCTCACTAATAGATTCTTTTATGTCTTCATTATTTACAATAGATGTCGCATATCCTTTACTTATATATTTCTTATTAAAAGCATCTTTTTCTTCTTTACTAGTTTCCTTTAAATCTATTAAGAAGGAATTAACATTGTAATTATTAAATATTTCTTGATAAGTATCCTTAGACATATATAAATATTGATTAATATAATTTTTAGTAATATATGAAATCATAATTTTCTTTTTATTATTATCACTATCTAATATAGTAATTTGATCATTAACCCCCACCTTTAATAATCTCGATGTTTTTTCACTTATAATACAAGTATTATTTCCAGATAAATTATTAATTGATTTATTATTATCGATATTAACAAGTGAAATAACATCTTCTAATTCATCAAAATTAAGGGGAATAATGGCAGTTACATCCTGTTTTTTATCATTACTTGAAACAGTTAAACTTTGAGTATTAATTGCTACCAATTTATCTACTAAAGGATCTTTTGACAAATCATCTTTAATCAAATTATAATTTTTATCCTCATTAATAACCATAATCTTATCATACTTAAAAATATAATTAAATTGATAATCAGTTACATCTTTAATCGAATCTTTTAATCCAAAACCCGCTAGAATTAAAGCCGTACAACCAGCAATCCCAAAAATAGTTGTAAAAACCCTAGACTTATACCTAAAAATATTTCTAATCGTAATTTTATCCGAAAATTTTAACTTTCTCCAAAGAATTGATATTCTCTCCAACAATATTTTTTTACCACTTTTAGGAGGTTTTGGTCTCATTAAATTAGCAGGTACCTCTCTTAAACTATTACCAGAAACAAAAATTGCAGTACCACAAATACATAATAAACATATAACCAACCCGAAAAGATTAGAAATACTATCAATAGTATAAATAAATTTAGGAATAAAGAATATTTTCTTATAAATATTCCAAATAACATAAGGAATTAAATAAGAACCAATAAATACCCCCAAAATGCTACCGACAACTGTAGCCAAAAAAGAATATATAACATATTTTAAAGTTATCTCAAAACTATTGTAACCTAAAGACTTTAAAGTTCCATTTTCAGTGCGATCCTCTTCAATCATTCTCATCATTGAAATAAGACTTACTAATATTGCAATAGCAAAAAATATTAAAGGAAATATATTACCAAGTTTTTTGATATTATCACTAGCATTTATCATTTCTTTATAAGAATCATTATTAAGTCTATCAAAAATATACCATTTTGGTTTAGTAAATTTAGATTCATCAATAGTAATACCATATTTTTTACTATTATTTATAATTTCGCCATATAAATCATTATATCTTTCTTCTTCTCTATCAGACTTAATATTTTTAATGTTACTAATAACATTCTCTACTAATTCATTATAATCATCACTATTAGTTAACTTATTTTTAGTACCAGTAATATTAATATAAACATTAGTAAATACTTCTGTTTTAATAACATCATCCAATAAATATATATAATAATTAACTTTACCATTTCCAAGAGTAGTTATTGGTCTTTCTGAAGAAAAATACAAGGGACTTACGACAATACCAACTATTTTATATACTTTATCCTCTATAGTAATATTATCATTTATTTTTATATTATTTTCATTTAATAAAGCCTCATCAACAACAATTTCATTGTTATTATCTGGTAATCTTCCCTCTTTTAAATAAACTTTATTTACTTCATTATTTATTCCTATTAATTTAACAACATATTGATTATTATCAACATTTAAATATACATCTTTTGAATAAGTTCCTACTACTTTATCAATACCATTAATCTTAGATAAATATTTTACATCATCATCAGTTAATCCCAAATTAGAAACAACTTCAATATCATAAACATCATTATTATCAAAAAAAATATCTAATGTCTTTAATAAATCAGGACTGCAAGCTTGAATACCAGCATAAAAACCTACACCTAAAAATGCCATTAATAATAAAGATAGAAATCTCTTATAATTATCTTTTATTTTTCTAAAAATATGTTTTAATAGCCCACTTTTCATATTACCACTCTATGTCCTCAATATTCATCGGATGTTCATTAATAATAACATTACTAACTGAACCATTTTTAAATTTAATTATTTTATCAGCCATTGGACTAATTGCAGAATTATGTGTGATAATAATAACAGTCATATGTTCATTTCGACAAGTATCTTGTAATAATTTTAATATTTGTTTACCTGTTTTATAATCTAAGGCTCCAGTAGGTTCATCACATAATAATAATTTAGGATTTTTACATATTGCTCTAGCAATAGCTACCCTTTGTTGCTCCCCACCAGAAAGTTGAGCAGGAAAATTGTTTTTGCGCATATTTAATCCAACTTTATCTAAAATCAAACTAGGATCTAGTGAATTTTTACATAATTGAGTAGCAAGTTCTACATTTTCTAAAACACTCATATTTTGAATTAAATTATAAAATTGAAAAACAAAACCAATATCATTTCTTCTATAATTAATTAATTCTCTATCATTTAATTTATTAATATATTTTCCGTCTACTAAAACTTCACCACTAGTTATACTATCCATTCCCCCTAAGATATTTAAACATGTAGTCTTTCCAGCACCTGAAGGGCCTAATATACAAACCAGTTCACCTTTTTCAATATCAAAAGAAGTATTATCAAGAGCTTTAATCTGAACTTCACCCATTTTATATATTTTATTAACATTTTTAAATTCAATATAAGACATTATTACCATCTCACTTTCAAATTAAGTCTTTACTTTAACTATAAATAATTATATCATGTATTAAATTGAACATAAAGATATCATAGTATTCTTTTCTCCATCACTACATCATTGGCGTTATTATGGGAGAGTTCTTAGTAAGTAAAGCAGGTATCGGCTATTTAATATTATATGGAACTCAAGTATTTAATTTAAATTTAGTTATGAGTGGAATAATCCTTATAATGTTAATATCGTTTATAATATATGAAATCATTAATTTAACCTTAAAAACTTCAAATTAAACCTCAGTCGAGGTTTTTTTATTAAATTATTATGATATAATTTATAGCAAGGAGTTGTTAACATGAATTACAAAAAAATGATAATTTCATTTTTATTAACGATATATTTTGAAATTACTTACCACTTGTTAATTTTCAAAAATTTTGATATAAAAAGTGCTTGTTATCTATTTATATTTTCTATTATTACTAGCCTTTTTATCGACTTAATTACATCTTTATTTAATAAAACAATTAATAAATGGTTTTTCATTGGAATTGAAATGTTTATTACTATCCTATTTTTAGCCCAATTTATTAACTATAAATTCTATGGTAATGTCTTAAGTGTCTATTCTTGCATTCATGGCGGCCAAGTTTTTGGTTTTATGAGTGCCATTATTGCTGTTATAAATGAAAATATTTTAGGTACAATTTTATTTCTTATTCCTATTATAATTTTATTATTACTTCATCAAAAATTATTAGTAGAAAATCTTACCTGGAAACCAGTAATTATTAAAAGCATCATTTTATTACTAATATTTATAACAGGTTTATTATCTCTTAATTTAGATAATAAAGAAATTTATAGTGCTAAAAATTTATATTTTAATAAACACGTTCCTAATTCTATGGCTCAAACCTTTGGCATTTTAACAACCATGCGCCTAGATTTAAAAAGAACTATTACTAACTTTGAAGAAGATTTTATAACAGTTAGTAAAGAACCTAACAATAGTGATAACTCAGCATCATCTAATAATAAACCTAAAGAATATAATAAAGAAGATATTGATTTTACTTCACTTATTGAAAATGAAACAAATAAAGAAATAATAAAAATTCATGAATATATGAGTGCTTCTACTCCTAGCGAAAAAAATGAATATACTGGTATGTTTAAAGGGAAAAATTTAATCGTACTTGTAGCCGAAGCCTGGAATCCTATCGCTGTTAATGAAGAATTAACCCCCACTTTGTACAAATTAGTAAATACTGGTTTTAACTTTTCTAACTTTTATTCTCCTATATATTATGTCAGCACATCCGATGGTGAATATGTATCTTTAACTAGCCTACTTCCTAAAGAAAGTGTGTGGAGTTTTTACAAATCAAGTAACAATTATTTACCTTATACTTATGGTAATGTATTTAAAGAAATGGGATATACTACCTATGCTTTTCATGACGGAACTTACAAATTTTATGATAGACACCTTTCCCATCCGAATATGGGATACACTTATATGGCATGCGGAAATGGTTTAGAAAAACTTATGAACTGCAAAAAATGGCCTCAAAGTGATTTAGAAATGATTAATTCAACATTTGATATGTATTCTGATAGTGAGCACTTTATGACCTACTATATGACCATATCAGGCCACTTAGAATATAACTTCGGCGGAAATAATATGGCATACAAAAATAAGTCTTTAGTTGAAAACACCAATTATAGCACTGCTATTAAAGCCTATATTGCTAGTCAAAAAGAACTAGATTCCGCTTTAGAAACATTACTTGTTAAATTAGAACAAAAAGGCATTTTAGATGATACTGTCATTGTATTATCGGCTGATCACTATCCCTATGGACTTACCCTTAACCAAATAAAAGAGGTCATGGATATAAATGATGACAAATTTGATATTCACAAAAACAATTTAGTTATCTGGAACAGTAAAATGAAAAAATCTATAAAAGTAGATAAGTATGCCGAAAGTTTAGATATCCTACCTACTATATTAAACCTCTTTGGAATTAACTTTGATTCAAGACTTTTAATGGGAAGAGATATATTATCATCAAATGAAGATGGTTTAGTCATTTTAAATGACCGTTCATGGATTACAGATAAAGGTAAATATAATGCCGCCACTAAAAAATTCACTCCATTTACAGATGAAGAATTAGAAGAAAATTATGTAGATAAAATAAATACTATTGTCTATAACAAATATGTCATATCAAAAAATATTTTGGAAACAAATTATTATAAATATGTATTTAACAAATAAGGAGTTATTATGGATATAAAAAAAACAATGCTTAAACAAGAAAATTATTATTCAAAATATGCAACATTTGACAAAGACGCGATTAGATTAAAGGAATATATCCCAGATATTAGACCTAATTATTATCGTGATATTGATCGCATCATTCATAGTTGTTCTTATACTCGTTATATGGACAAAACTCAAGTTTTCTCTTTAAATGATAATGATAATATTTCTAAAAGAATGGTTCACGTTCAATTAGTAAGTAAAATTGCCAGAACTATTGGTAGAGCCTTATCTTTAAATGAAGATTTAATTGAAGCTATTAGTTTAGGCCATGATTTAGGTCATGTTCCTTTTGGTCATGAAGGCGAAAGAATTTTAAACGAGATATCTCTAAAACACAATGAAGGTTATTTTAATCATAATGTTCAAAGTGTAAGAGAACTTATGACTTTAGAAGAAAATGGTAAAGGAAAAAATATAACGGTGCAAGTTCTTGATGGAATTTTATGTCACAATGGAGAATTAGAACTTCACAAGTATAAACCCAAAAAGAAAAGCGTTAAAGATTTCTTAACTGATTACTTGAATTGTTATAAAATCAAAGGATACACTAAAACCTTGGTTCCCATGACTTTAGAAGGCTGTGTTGTAAGATTATCTGACATCATTGCTTATCTAGGAAGAGACATTGAAGACGCTGAAAGAATTGGCATGTTTGATAAAAATATTATTCCTGATAATATTAAAAGCATTTTAGGCTCTACTAATCACGATATAGTTAATACCATTATTTTAGATGTTATAAAAAATAGTGAAGGAAAATCTTACATATCTGTTAGCAATGAAATATTTGTGGCTATTAAAGAGTTAAAAGCATTTAATTATAAAAATATTTATGAAAAGTGTCATACTAAAGAAGAACTAGAAAATTATAAATATATGTTTAACTTTCTTTTTGATAAACTTTTAGATACAATAAAAAAAGAAGATAAAAATCATAATATCTTCAAAATATATTTAAATAGTATGGATGAAAATTATTTAAAAAATACCACTGATGAAAGAAAAGTTATCGACTACATAGCTGGTATGACCGACGATTACTTTCTTAAAGAATATAAAAACTATCAAGAATCTTGATAGTTTTATTTTGCTTCTTCTAAAGCTCTAGTTTCTCTTATTACTGTAATTTTAATAGTTCCTGGATATTGCATTTCAGCTTCAATTTTATCTTTCATTTCTCTCGCAATTTTAAATGATGTTAAATCATCAACTTCATCTGGCTTTACAATAACTCTAACTTCACGTCCCGCTTGCATTGCATAAGTTTTTTCTACACCATCAAAACTATTACCAATATTTTCTAGGTCTTCTAAACGTTTAATATAATTTTCCATAGAGTCATTTCTTGCACCTGGTCTTGCTGCTGATAATGTATCCGCAATTGATACTAAAACCGCAATAATACTTTTTGGTTCTGTTCCTCCATGATGAGATAAAATTGAATTTAATACTACTTCACTTTCACCATATTTCTTTGCTAAATCAGCACCAATCTCAACATGACTACCTTCCATTTCAAAATCAATTGCTTTACCAATATCATGTAATAGTCCGGCTCTTTTAGCAAGTATTACATTTTCACCTAATTCACCGGCCATAATCCCACAAAGATTAGCAACTTCAATTGAATGTTTTAAAGCATTTTGACCATAACTAGTTCTAAAATTTAATTTACCAATTAAATTTACTAGACTAGGATCAATTTTAGTAATTCCTAATTCATAAATTGCTTCATTACCAATTTCTGTAACTCTGGTATTCATATCCTTACATACTTTATCATATATTTCTTCAATTCTCGTTGGATGAATACGTCCATCTTTTATAAGTGTTTCAATAGTTTCCTTAGCAATTTCCCTTCTAAAAGGATCAAATGTTGAAATAACAATAGCTTCCGGAGTATCATCAATTAACAAATCAACCCCTGTTACAGCTTCAAAAGTACGAATATTACGTCCTTCTCTACCTATTAATCTTCCCTTCATTTCATCACTAGGTAAACTAATAGTTGTAACTGTCTGTATAGATGCTACATCATTTGAATATTTTTCCATCGCATCTACTAATAAACTTTTTGCTTTTTTATCAACCTCAAGTTTAGCTTCTGCTTCTTTATCCTTGATAAATTCGGCTATTTCCTTACTCATACTAGTTTCAACTTTTTCCATAACTAAGTCATGAGCTTTTTCTTTTGATAGCTTAGAAATTTTTTCTAAATTATCCATTTCTTCTCTAAGAAGTTCATCCATTTTTAATTCTTTTTCTTGTATTGCTTTTTGAAGATTATTTAAATTTTGATCTTTTTGTTCTAATAAGTTGTCTCTATTTTGAAGCATTTCCTCTCTTTTATCAAGAGATTTTTCACGTTGCATAAGTCTTTCTTCAGCTTTTTCAGCTTCTAACTTTCTTTCTTTGACTTCGCGATCTGCCTCCTGTTTTAATTTAAAAGTTTCTTCTTTTAATTCAATGATACTATCTCTTTTAGCTTTATCAGCTTCTTTTTTAGCATCACTTATTATTTTTTCAGCCTTTTTACCAGCACCAGCACCAGTTAATATAATAATTGCATAGATAGTGCCACCACCAAGTAATAGTCCAATAAAAAGAGTTAAAATGGAAGCTGCATTAAAATCCATAATGTTCCTCCACTTTCTATCATAGAAAATTACTTTCATAATATCTATACTTTTATTATAAAGTTATTTTATTAAATAATCAAGAATAAGAGAAAAAAATTATAAAACGGTCTGTTTTATAATTAATTCTTCTTTTCTTTATTTTTAATAGTAATTTGATAAGCCTCTCTAACTTTATTTTCAATTTCTTCCATTAAAACTGGATTGTCTTTCAAATATTGTTTAACATTTTCTCTACCTTGACCAATCTTCTCACCATTATAGCTAAACCAAGCACCAGATTTATTAATAATATCTTTGCTACTTGCTAAATCAACTAATTCACCTGTCTTACTAATACCTTCACCATACATAATATCGACTACAGCCGTTTTAAAAGGTGGTGCTACTTTATTTTTAACTACTTTAATATTGGTTTTATTTCCGACTACATTATCCCCAAGTTTAATTTGCTCTCCTCTTCTAATATCAAGTCTAATTGTAGAATAAAATTTTAATGCTCTACCACCTGGTGTCGTTTCTGGATTTCCAAATAGTACTCCCACTTTTTCTCTTAACTGATTAATAAAAATGGCTGTCGTTTTAGTTTTATTAATAGTACCAGATAATTTTCTTAAAGCTTGACTCATTAATCTTGCTTGAAGTCCAACATGAGAATCTCCCATTTCTCCTTCAATTTCTGCTTGTGGAACTAAAGCTGCTACAGAATCTATTACTACTATATTTACAGCTTCACTTCTAACCAACGCTTCGCAAATTTCTAAAGCCTGCTCTCCTGTATCTGGTTGACTTAATAATAACTCATCAATATCTACGCCTAATTTTTTAGCATATACAGGATCTAAAGCATGCTCAGCATCAATAAAAGCAGCTCTGCCACCTTCTTTTTGCACTTCTGCAATTGCTTCTAAAGCAATTGTGGTTTTACCAGAAGATTCTGGGCCATATATTTCAATAATTCTTCCTTTAGGAAAACCACCAACACCTAAAGCTATATCAAGGCCCAATGAACCAGATGGTGTAACATCAATTTCCATATGTTCACTACTACCAAGTTTCATTATTGCACCCTTACCAAATTGTTTTTCAATATCAGCAAGAACTTGCTCTAAAGCTTTATCTTTATCTTTTACATCAATACTTTTCAAGTTAAATTCACCTATTTCTTTCTCTTACAACTTCATTTTAATATATTAATATTCAAAAGTCAACACTTTTCTCGAATAATTGTTCGGCAAATTTTAAAAATTGGCAAAATTAAAAAAGTGCCGTATTTGAGCACTTTAAATTACATTTTTTTAAATATAAATTCTTTATTTGAAATAAAATATTGAATGCCAGAATAAATTGAAAGTACTGTAGCCACTAAAACCAAGTAGTACCCTAAACTAACATTAAATAATTCAAAAGGTAAATTTGCAAAAAATACCAAAGAAAGTCCTATCATCATACAAATAGTTTTAAGTTTTCCCCAAATAGATGCTGCTACCACTTTGCCTTTTGATCCAGCAATCATTTTAACACAATCAACCGCTGTATCCCTCGTTATAATAATAACTGGAATAACTACTGGAAGAACACCATCACAAGCTAAAATAATTAAAACCCCATTTACTAAAATCTTATCAGCTATTGCATCCATTACTTTTCCAAAATCTGTCACAATATTTCTTTTTCTAGCAATGTTACCATCCAAAAAATCAGTAACTGAAGCAATAATAAATAAAATACCACATATAATATACTTCAAATTTAAAGTAACTTTACCCATCACTAAATATTTAGGAAATTCATATCCAACATCATACCAAGGAAAAAGCATAATAATTAATATTATAATAGATAAAACTATTCTTCCCATTGTAATCTTATTCGGTAAATTCATATATTGATTCCTCCTACTTATCAAAATAACTTAACACATTCGTTGTCATATTACCAATCGTAATCTGCTTAATACTCCATATAATTGCAAGTATAACTAATATAACAACAACCACAATTGTTATTACAAAATGTTTATTACTAGCAATTGGTACTAACTTAGTATAAGGCGAAGCAATTCTTTCTTCTTCTTGTTCTGCTTTTCTAGTATCTATCGCAGCTTTTTTAATTTCATTCATTGGTATTTTCGATGTTTTCTCAAATAAATACTCATTAAATTCATCTATTACTTCATCACTATCTAGTCCTAAATATTTTGCATATTCCATAATATATTTTTTTAATTCAAATATATCTTTAAACGCTCCAATATTACCTTCTTCTATTTGTTTTAAAGATATTACCGGAATATTTAAATCTTTACTAACCTCTTCTATGCTAACCCCTGACATTTCTCTTGTACCTTTAAGTACCTCACCTATATTATTAATAAAATGTCACCTCTTTAATAAAAAAAACAATAATATCAAATAAGCCATGTTCTGTCCCCATTAAAGGGTGGCAAACATTTATCTTACTATTACTAGTACCTTTTTAAAACTTATCCTTCGCTTTAAAAAAGCTCCCCTACCAAAATTTGGGTTTCTCGCTTGTGGGGTTTACCACGTTCCATTATACCAGTTTCCCAGTATACTCGTCTCTTTGGCACTTTTATATCTAATATAACCATTTAAGGTTACCTCGAAGCCGTTAGTAAAACTACCTAAGGTTATTTATTCCCTTAGCACAAACACTAAAATCATCACAGATTTTGCGAGCATGGACTTTCCTCTACACTTATATGCAGCGTTTGCCTATGATATTATTCTTTTCCGTAAACTATTTTTTCTAAATTAGATAATCTTCTTAAAACATCAACATTTCCCGAACCTACTACTGATCCGCTATCATCATTTACAGCATCTATAGCCGTTTTAAGTTTACGGTACTCTGCTTGAAGTTTTCTATTATCTTCAATTAAATTTACGTTGTCTTGTTCAAGTTTTTTTATTGTACGTAAGAATTCGGTATAATCTCTAATTACCATATCAAGAAATTTATCTACTTCTTGCATACGATAACCTCTAGCATCAATTTTAAAATCATGTTCTAGTATTTCCTGTGGAGTCAAATAATACTTATCATCCATCAAATTTACCACCTTCTTACTTAATATATTTTATTATTTGTTACTAGTTTTGTCAAGGCTATGCTTAATTAAGATAAGATCATAATACACTATTGTATTTTCTGTTTTATTAATAAGTTTATTAAAAATATCATTCATTATTATCACCATTAATAGCATAGCACATTATAAATTTTTATACTTAAATTCGTCAAATTATGCCAAAATATTTTAAAATTGAATTGGCAATTGTTTCCCCAATAAGTTTTTTATTCGTCATAATCCATGAAGCATCTTCTAAATAATCATGATGTGCAATTTCTACTAAAACTCCTAAAGGAACAAATCTCGTATTAACTTCACCTAAAGAACCATTCGCATACTTAACTCCCCTATTTTTGGTAGGATTATCTTTATCATAATATATACTAAATAAATCTTTTTGAATAATATTACCTAAATCATAAGCCGCACATGATTCATCATTAATCCATGTCTCTACTCCGCTAGCCGTATGATCTGTACTTCCATTCGAATGTACTGCTAAATGCACATCTGCTCCATAAAATCTTGAATCAGCTGTCCACAAATTAATATTACCATTCGGATTATTCCTATAAACTTTAACGCCCATCTCTTTTAAGCGAGCTTCAATATAATCTGATAAATCGTTCATCTCAGCCATTTCATTAGTATAACCAACACTTTTAACTCCTAAATTACCACTTTGATTAGATGGACTTAAATAAACACGGTATTCTTTCTTATTACCAACATTTATATTATACTCACTTACTAAACTATCATTTTTCTTCTTTTCTTTAACAACTGTTTTTAAAACTACATTTTCCGTAACTTCAATTGGTTCTTCATATAAAATACCATTATCTACTGGATTACTTCCATCCAAAGTATAATAAATCTTTCCATCTTTATTAGGATTACTAATAATAATCTTACTGCCACTTGGAACATACTTATAATTTAAATTAATAAACGCCGGCTTTAAAGTATCTTTTTCATTCATCTTAAAAGAAACCTCAGCCTCTTTAGTATAATTATCATAACCATCATAATATGCTTTTATTTTAATTTTATAAGTTTCACTTTTATTAAAAAATTCCGAACTAATAATAAATTTATGATCTAAAATTGCTGTTTCCTTAAGTAATAAATCACCCTTGTAAATTAAAACTACATATTTAGTCGCATTTTCTCCGCCTTCAAAATCTACTGTTACATCATTATAATCAAGTGTACTTCCTTCCACAGGCATTGTTATTTTTAAATCACTAATCGGACTTAAATTATTATATAAATCAATTTCATTAACAACACTTTTGCCATTATAAATCTTAGCCGTTAATTTTTGATTAGAACCACTAAACAATTTAGAAGATATAATATACTCATTACTATTTAATTTTTCCTTTTTTAAAACATAATTTCCATCATTAATTGTAATTAAATAATCCTTAGCCTTAATATCTCCATCTATATTTAAATAATAATCAACATTATCTTCCAGAACCAAACTATTATTATTACTAAATGTTGGCTCATGATAAGTAAACACATAAGGATTTTTTACTGTTATACTATCATCAAATTCATCAAAAGCAAAGATAACTAACATATACTCTTGATTATATTTTATATTTTTTAAATCTATATTTATATCATTATCATAAAAAACATTACTATAAAATAAATCTTTATTATCATTATTATATATTATTACTTCATAATATTTCGCTGCTTTTACTTTTTCAAATTTAATATGATATGATGTACTAATATTATCTACACTAATAATACTAAAATTTTTTAGATAATTATCACTATTAATTAAAGATAGAGAGACCCCTATCGTGGTAATAACAAAAACTATAACAATAAAACTTAAACTTATTAATGTTTTTTTCATATACTCCTCTTATTCTATTAAATATTATATCTTATTTTTGCATTTAAAAAAAGACCATTTGGTCTAATAATTTATTGAGTGTTCTTGTTTTTTAAAAGGAAGCGTTTTTCTTTTAATTTCCTCTAAAAAATTAAAGTCTCCCTTCTTTCTTGCATCATTTAAAATAGTTTCTATTAAAATATGTAATTCTAAAAAAGACTGTGGACTATATGTCATTATTACATAATTTACTAATGAAGCAATTAACTCTCTTATTAATGGTTCTTCTTCCTCTATGTAATTTACAAAATCACTGATATCAATTGCCTTTAATAATGACTTGCCATCTTCTCCATAATGAGTGAAAAATGTATCATCTAAATAATTATAATATTGTGCTTTATCTTCTGTATTGCTCTCATTTTTAGAAAAACAAAATAAAACTTCACTATTCTCTGCATTTTTTCTTATACAATCATTATAATCTTTTAAAGTCGCTCTAAACATTCTACAATAAAAATCTCTTAACCTTTTAATAATTTTTTGTTTTTCTACATAATTATCTGTTATTTCATTTTCGTTAATCTTCGCATATGCCTTTTGATATTCATCATATTTAGCGGCAGCAAGTTGTACTCTTTTAAATAATTTGCTAGTTCTTTCTAAAATTATTCCTCTTTTTTCTAATAAACTTTCCATAAATCCCCCAAATTAGTTGTTAGTATAACATAATAATACCTTTTTTTCCATAAAAAAAGCCGGATATACCAGCTTGGTCATATTTTAAATATCTTGAAAAACTTCTTTTTTCTTAGTAACGGCAATTGTAATACCAGCAATAAGAATTATAGATACAAGTGGAAGTAAATAATCTTCTACACCAGTCTTAACATTTTCATTTGGAGTTGTTGGTTTTTCTGTTGTAGTTGTTGAAGTAGAAGGTCTTGTATTATTACACAAAATATATTTTTTATCTACAACTACAACCGGTCTAATTCCACATTTAGGACTATTTGTAATACTTGTTATATCTTTAAGTTCTAAAGTTGCTAAAGTTCCTTTTAAACTTGTATTATTTTCATCTAATGTAACACAATAAACACTATCATTTCCTTCTGAAATACTTGTCCAATAATTATAAATATCAGAAGAAACACCATCAAGCTTAATTGGTGCTAAAAACGAATATTTATCAGTAATTTCATATATACCAGCACTATTTTTAGTAATACCTAATTTTGTTAAATCATCTTTTGATAAAATACTTGCAGTTTCAACTCTCCACTTAGCACCTTCCTTATTAATTGCTTTATTAAGCACTTGGTATGCAATTGATTCATTAAAGTTAACAGTTGCATCATGATTATCAGCCGGATTTGATTCATCATAAACTGTACTACTACCATCTAAAATACCATCATATATAAGTGTTACAGTTTGATCATTAGGGCCACTATCAGCAATTACATGAAAAGCAACTCCTGGTTCTTCATCATTAATAATTCCAACAGAAACACTATCCCCTACATAAAAACTTTCACTTACTGCCATCGCATTTACTCCCGCAGGAATAAGTAATGTAATTAAGAGCATCATCAACATTTTTTTCATAAACACACTTCCATCCTTATTATTTTACCTTTATTTAAAATAAATATAACACATCTTTATAATTTTAACAATATTTTTTCTTTTAATTTACACACTAATATGATATTATTTATTTAGAATAAAAGGTGTTTTAAATGAAGAAAAAAATAAATAATACCAGCAGTATTTTAATTATATTTTTAATATTATGCTACACTTTTCAAGGAAAAGTTATTAATATTGCTCCTAGTTTAAATATTAGTATATCCTTATTATTATATCCTTTAACTTTTATTTTAACCTTAATTATCTATCAAAAACATGGCATTTTAGAAAGTAAAAAATCGGTTATCTTATCTGTCCTTTTATTATTTACTTACATTTTAATTTCCAGTTTATTATGTAACATAAGTAGTATCCCAACTGAAAATGCTGTATCTGAAAGTTTAAGAAATGTTTTTACACCTCAAAATATTACATTATATAATCTCCACATTTATTATCCTAATATTTTAAACTCTTTCTTATTTATTGTTGTATACACTTTATCTCATTATATATTTATTGTCTTATATGATGGTATTAAAGATAATTCAAATAAATACATTGGTCTTATTCTTTCTTTATTAATTGCATCTATTCTTGATCAAATTATGTATTTACCTATAACATGCATTCCTACTTTATTAGATAAAACAATAACTATTACTGAACTTATAAAAATGTTAACCGCGAACTTCATTGTAATTATCTTTGCCTCAGTCATTATACTTTGTATATCACCTATTATATTAAAAGAAAATTAAAAATAGACATGAATGATATGCCTCAAAGGATTCATTTTATGTCTATTTTTTTCTTCTTAATTTTAAATTTTTCTTACATTCATCACTTACTCTATATGAATCACTTATTTTTGAAATAGTCTTATTAAGCACAAATTTATCTAAATACTTATCGCTTATTAAAACATCAACTAAATCAGGATAAAAAATATACATTTCACATATTAGCCAAGCAAGTGCCATATTTATATAATATTTATCGGATTTAACTTTCTTACAAATCTCTATTAACTTTAAGATATACTCATCTGTTATATAATAATTAAGAAGTATTACAAGCGCTAGTCTTACTTGATATTCATTATTAGTTTTTAACATTTTTAAAACAAAAGGATAAAAGTGACTTCTTTCTTTTTTGATAAGTGTCATGACTTTTACACTTCCATCACAAACTGCCCAGTCACTTATTTCCTTAGAAAAAAATTCTAAATACTTATCGTAAACATTTATATTTAGAGTATAACCAATAACTAGTCCTAGCATCATAGTTTCTTCAAAATACTCGCCTCTACAATAATTAATAAATGATTCTATATCACTTTTACTAATTTCCCTAGCTTTCTTTTTAAGTAAAGGCATCCTTACCCCAATCATTTCTTTCGCACTTGGTGTAATTCCTTTATTAAACTCCAAATATTTTAAATCTTGTAATTTTTTTAAATCATTTACGTAATTATCGTATTTTTCTTTGGTCCAAATATCTTTCATTTTTATAAATACCAAAAAAAGTGATTACTCACTTTTTTCTTTCTTTGGTTTTCTAGTCTTTTTTTCTTTCTTTTCTGTAACTTCTTTGGATTCTACATCTTTACTAGACTTTGGTAAAGCTTCTTTTCTTGATAAATTTAATCTACCACGATTATCATATCCTAAAGATTTTACAAGAATTTCATCGCCAACTTTAACAATATCACTTGGTTTATTAACTCTTTCATTAGCAAGCTGTGATACATGAACAAGTCCTTCAGTTCCTTCCCAAAGTTCTACAAAACAACCAAAATCCTCTACTTTTGTAACTTTACCAGTATATACTTTTCCAACTTCTACTTCTCTTACAATATTTTCAATTCTTTCCATTGTTTTTCTGATAACATCTTTATCTGTATGATAAACGATTACTCTACCATCATCTTCTAAATCAACTTTAACAGCATCTTTATCATTAACTGTTTTTACACCTTCTGGAGAGCATTCTAAAATAATTTTAGTAATCATTTCTCCTCCACGACCAATAACATCTTTAATCTTTTCTGGATTAATCATCATTGTTTCAATTTTAGGAGCATAAGGAGACAATTCTTTTCTAGGTTCTGGAATAATACTTGTCATTAAATCTAAAATTTGTAATCTTGCTTTTTTCGCTTGTTCTAGAGCTTCTTTTAATATTTTATTTGTAACACCTTTAATTTTAATATCCATTTGAAGTGCAGTAATACCTTTTTTAGTACCAGCAACTTTAAAGTCCATATCTCCCATATGATCTTCAATACCTTGAATATCCGTAAGAATTGAATATTTTTTACCACTAGTTATAAGTCCCATCGCAATACCCGCAACTGGTGCTTTAATTGGCACGCCAGCCGCCATTAAACTTAAACATCCTGCACAAATACTTGCTTGTGATGATGAACCATTACTTTCTAAAATTTCTGATACAACTCTAATTGTATAAGGGAACTCTTCTTCTGAAGGAATAACTTGTAAAAGTGCTCTTTCACCTAAAGCTCCATGACCTATTTCTCTTCTTCCTGGTGCTCCATATCTACCTGTTTCTCCTACTGAGAAATTAGGAAAATTATAATGAAGCATAAATCTCTTAGTATCTTCAAGACCTAAACCATCTAAAATCTGATGTTCTCCAATTGCACCAAGTGTTGTTGTTGCAAGTGCTTGTGTTTGTCCACGTGTAAATACTGCTGACCCATGAGTTCTAGGAAGTAAATCAATATATGCTGAAAGTGGTCTAATTTCATCTAATGCTCTGCCATCTGGTCTTACATGTTTATTAGTAATTAAATCTCTAACAACTTCACCTTCAATCGCATTAACGACTTTAGTTGCAATCTTTTCCATATTTTCATCATCAGGATACTTTTCTGTAAAATAAGTAATTGTATTTGCTTTTACTTCATCTATTTTTGCATAAGATGCTAACTTATCTTTAATTTGTACAGCAGAAAGCATATCTTTTTCTGCATAATCCTTAATTTCTTTTTCAATATTTTTATCAATTTGGGCAAGTTCTATTGCTGTTTTCTCTTTACCTACAACTTCAATAATACTTTCTTGAAATTCACAAAGCATTTTAACATGTTTTTGTCCAAACATTAAAGCATCAAGCATATCTTTTTCACTAACTTCATGTGCTCCTGCTTCTATCATACAAATATCCTCTTTTGTTCCCGCTACTGTAACTGTTAATTCGCATTTTTCTAATTGCTCACTAGTTGGATTAATAATAAACTCTTTACCAATCTTTCCTACTATTACTCCTGCTACTGGACCATCGAATGGAATGTTTGATATTCCAAGAGCAAGTGATGAACCAAATAATGCTGTCATTTCTGGACTATTGTTAGGATCAACTGACAATATTGTATTAATAACTTGTACTTCATTACGGAAGTTTTCATCAAACATAGGTCTAATAGGTCTATCAATTAATCTAGCCGCTAAAGTAGCACTTTCTGATGGTCTACCTTCTCTTTTAATAAATCCTCCTGGGATTTTTCCTACTGAATATAATTTTTCATTATAAACAACTGTTAATGGGAAGAAATCTCCTGTTCCCACGGTATCACTCATAACAGCCGCGGTTAAAACAACTGTATCACCATATCTAACTAAAACAGCACCATCTGCTTGTTTTGCTAATTCTCCTACTTCAACAGTTATATTTCTACCTAAAAAATCATAACTAAATTCTTTCTTCATCTTTTACGCCTTTCATCTAAAAAATAAAAAGACACTAAAAAATTTAGTGCCCTTATTTTCTTATATTTAATTTTTTAATAACATCACGATATTTAACAACATCGTTTTTCTTTAAATAGTCAAGTAAACTTCTTCTTTTACCAATCTTTAAGAATAAACCTCTTTTAGAATGATAATCATGTTTATTAACTTTTAAATGTTCTGTTAAATTGTTAATTTCATCTGTCAAGATAGCAATTTGTACTGAAGTATCACCAGTATTCTTTGCATCTTTAGCAAATTCTTTAACACGAGCAGCTTTTTGTTCTTTTGAAACAGCCATTCTCTTTTCCTCCTTTTCTTTAATTATAATCGGTTAAATTCTAGCCTTATCTCGGAAGATAAAATAAAACCAAAATAAAACTTCTAGTTCATTATATTATAAACAATCCTAAAAATCAATGAAAAACTATTAAAATAAAAGCAAAAACACCGATATTCCCTTAAATTATCCTAGTTTATCACCATTACACACTGTTTTATCCAAACTTGCCAAAACAACACCAGCTTTACTATATGTTCCAAGCACTAATACTTCCGACATAAAATCGGCAATTTGTCTCGGTGGAAAATTAACAACTGCTAAAATCTGTTTCCCAATCAAATCTTCAGGTTTATATAAATCCGTAATTTGAGCCGATGAATTCTTTATACCAATTTCCTCACCAAAATCAATCTTTAATTGATATGCCGGCTTTTTTGCTTTCGTAAACTCTTTTGCCTCAATTATTGTTCCAACTCTTATATCTAATTTTAAAAAATCATCTATTACTGCCAAGTTTCTTGTCCTTTCTAAAAAATAATAATTAAAATCACTGCCATATTAATACATTATAATTCTAACTGTTTTAACTTTTTATTTAATGTATCTTCATCTAAAGAATTAATATTTCCTAAACTTTTGAAATTATAGTCATATTTACTCTTTAATTTATTATATGCTTTTTCAATCGTGCTTCCTCCAGATGTACAATATAACACTATTGTTTTACCACTAAAATCATAACTTTCTAAAAAAGTATTAATAATTCTTGGAGCTTCATACCACCAAATTGGAAAACCAATATAAATAATATCGTAACTATCAAAGTTTGAAAGATTATTTAAAATTTCTGGTCTATTCATCTCATCTTGCATTTCCAAAGTTGTACGACTTTCTTTATCCATCCAATCTAGATCTTTTTCAGTATATTCTTTCAAAGGTTTAATTTCAAATACATCACAGTTTAATATATTTGCTAACTTTTCTCCTGCTCTTTTTGTAATACCTGAGCAAGAAAAATATGTAACTAATCTTTTCATTATCTTATCACCATTTTTATTATATTAAATTTAATTTTAATATTCTAGCAATTTGTAAACCATTTTTATTTTAATTTTATCTTTATTAATCACTAAAAAAATTATATAATTATCCTAATCAAGGAGGCATAAAAATGTTAAGTTATGAAGGATTATTTTTTGACGACGATACCATAAAGCTGATTAAATCTTTAGAAACTAAAACATTAGAAACTATAAATGATGAAATACATTGTACATTTAAATATCATCCTAATGACAATGAAATATTTAATGAATTAGTTGGAAAAACTTACGAAATATATCTCGTTGGATACGGTAATGATGATCAAAATAGCGGTTTTGAAATTCAAATCCCTGATGAATTACAAAGATACTATCTTAATGATGACTACAACAAATTAAAAATTCCTCATATAACAGCATCTCTCGCCATAAATGCTAAAGCCAATAACACTAAAAATCTCAAATTTAAAAAACTTAAAAATCCCGTGAAAATAATCGGAAAATTTGGCTTTTGGATAAAAGAAAAAGACAAAGAATATTTATCATTTAAACCTTATAATATTAATTAAAATATTTTATTAACTCATTAAAATTGTGATAATTTCAAAACATTTAAAAACACAGTATTTTAAAATATTGTGTTTTTTACTTAACAATTATCGTCTTAAATTTCTATTCCATAAAAATTCTTAAGAATGTTTTTCTTATTTGGAAATTTAGTACTCATTAGTTTATTTATAAATTTATCTCTATTATATTTAATTTTTCTTTTTTCAAATTTAATACTTTTTGCTATTTCTATTATAAAATAGCATGTATATTCATCTTTTGTACAACCAGCACTTTCCACTATTTCAATATTTGTTAAAGCACCAGTATCTTCAATAAAATCTTCTGATATTCCATCCACTTCATTAATATCAAAAGATTGATGAAGATGACCAATAAAATATGTAATAGAATCATTATTATATTTTTTCCATAAATTAACATCATTTCTTAAATTATTTTTCTCAAATGGATATATATCTTTTGGATTATTTATTAAATAATAACAAAAAACAAATTTTTTATTTAACTTGGAATTATCATAATTAATATTGGTTTCATAATATAAAGGACATTTATTAATATAATCTATTTCTTTGTCCATTAAAGATTCTTTAACCAAACCATTGAGTTCTTTTTCTTCTTCTTTTAATGTTGTATCAAAGTCAGTCCCTTTAAGCAAATATATTTCATTAGATCCCAAAACTGATTTAATATTATTTTCTAAGAGCAAATCTACACATTCTTTTGAATTTGGGCCAATACCTATTGTATCGCCTAAACATATAATTTCATCAATTTCTTGAGTTTTCATGTCTTCTAAAATAGATTCCAATGCTTCTAAATTACCATGTATATCAGACATTAATGCGATCCTTTTCATAATTGATTTCTCCTTTATCATTTTTAAAAGCAAGTTAGACGCATCAAACTTGCTCAGGTGTAGTCCGAAGACATTCACCGTTATTTACAATATAATAACATGCTTTTATTAAATATTTACTTTTTATTATAAATATTTTTAAGATTTATAATAAAAAGTAATTTTACACACACTAATTGATTATGTCAATTTGAAAGTGTGTTTCTAAATCATCAAAAATTTAGTATAAATAAAGAATATTGCTAATCAAAGTAGTCGTAATATTTCCTTGTTAATAGAATACTTACAACAAGCAAATCTACTTATCATATCATTTTTTAAAACTTCCTTTTCAACTTCTAATATTTTTACTTTCTTCATAAAACTCATCACTTTCCTTATAATAAAAAAACTAGATGGTACCTCTAGTTAATATTTATTACTACTCGAAAAGTCCGAGTTTTCTATCATTATGGTGCCGGAAAGAGGACTCGAACCCCCAACCTACTGATTACGATTCAGTTGCTCTACCACTTGCGCTATTCCGGCATAAAAAGAATTATTTAGTTTCTTCTTCATTATCTTTTTCATCAAGCATTTTTAAAATTTTATTCTGAGTTGCAATTATCTTTTGCATTTCTATATGAAGTTCTTCTAAAATAAGTTCACTTTTTAAATCCGTTTTATAATCATTCGAACTTCTAAGGCGGTCTTTCTTAGCCTCTCTATTTTGACTCATCATAATAATCGGTGCCTGTAAAGCCGCTATACAGGAAAGTAATAAATTAAGAAGTATAAATGGATAAGGATCTGCATTTTCTAGTACATAAAGATTAATTAATATCCATATGCCTAAAAAAACAATCATTCCAATAATAAAACCCCAGCTACCCGCTACTTCCGTAAGCTTATCAGCAACTTTATCTCCAAAAGTTCTATTCGCATCACTTTGTTTATCAACATCAACTGCAATTGGTTCATCAATAAGCATATTAATTAATTCTTCTTCATCAGTACCATCAAATTGTTTTTTTAAAAGCATTTGTACTATTTCTTTTTTAGTCTTACGTGTATCCACTACTACCACCTATAAAATCATATCATTAAGTTTAAAATAAGTAAATATGTGCTAAAATAAAAATGTGATTTTTATGAAAGTTATGCATGAATTTAAACCTATTTACGATAATAAATCAAAAATTTTAATTTTAGGAACGATGCCTAGTATTAAATCAAGAGCAAATAAATTTTATTTCTCTAATCCCACTAATCGTTTTTTTAAAATAATGGAAACCCTTTTTAACACAAAATTACTAAGTAACGATGACAAAAAAGCATTCCTTCTAAAAAACAAAATTGCCCTATGGGACGTTTGCAAAGAATGTGATATTCTAGCATCAAGTGATAGTTCCATAAAAAATATTATCCCTAATGATATAAGTATAATTCTTAAATCATCCCCTATAAAAGCCATTTTTACTACGGGAAAAACGGCTTATAAATTATATCAAAAATATATTTTTCCTACTACTAAAATAGAAGCCATTTCTCTTCCTAGCTCGTCAAGTGCTAATGCCAGTTATTCTTTAGATAAATTAATAAATGAATATCAAATAATTTTAAAGTTTCTAGAATAAATTAAAAAAAATAATTCATAATAATATTGGAGGTAATTATTATGAAAAAAGTTCCTTGCATGATTAGTACTAAAGATTTAGCTTATATTTCTGACATTTTTAACTGGAATATAACAGTTTCTAAAAGATTAGAAGTTTACTTAAAAACATGTAAAGATCAAGAGGTATGTAAAGAATTTACAAAATTAAAAAAATTACATTTAAAGGTATGTAATGATATGACCAATTTATTAAAGGAGTGTGCTAAAGATGAATGATGAATATATGTTAAAAGACGTCTTAGATACAGAAAAAAGCATTGTTTCTAATATGAGCACTGCCCTTAATGAAGCAAGTTGTACAGAGATTTATGATTGCTATTTAAGCGTTTTAACAAGTATTTCAAGCGAAGCAAAAACATTATTTAATATTGCATATAATAAATCATGGTACACCCTAGAAAATGCCACTAAAACTAAGATTACAACTGAATATGATAAACTAACAAAAGAACTAAAAAATTAAACTACCTAAAAAGTAGTTTTTAATTTGTAATAATTTCATCCATAAATACATCAGTTTTATCTACAACTAAATTATTACATATTTGTTCTTTAAAACAAATACCTATTTTATATATATTAGTATTTTCTAAATAATAATCATAAAAACCTTGGCCATATCCAAGCCTTGCCCCACTCAAAGAAAAACTAACCCCCGGAACAATCATTAAATCAATATTCATTTTGTCTACAATTTTTTCTATCTCACCAAGCGGTTCATTAATATTATAATCACTCAAATAATATTTTTCATCTTTGGTTACCCTATAAAACATCATTTGATGTTTACCTATAACTTTTGGTAAGCAAACTGTTTTACCTAAAGCAATGCTTTTTTTTATTAACTCCATTGTATTAACTTCATTTCCCGCATTAAAATAAAGTGCTACAACCTTAGAATTTTTAAACTTTTCATTTAAAAGTATCTTATTACATATTATCAAAGATTTTTCTTCTTTATTAGCAACATTTTTCCTTATATTTAAATATTCTTTTCTTATTTTATTCTTTTCCATAAATCACCTATAAAAAAACATTCGAAAAACTCCGAATATTTTATTTATTACAATCAGTACATTTTGAAGTTTCTTTTAATACTTCATTCATATATTTCGTTAATTTTTTCTTTAAACTATTAACTGCTTTTTCAGTCCAATAATCACCTGGATCTTTTTTATTATCCGTATCTAATGAAGTTTCATAATCATTGCCAATTATCTCACCTTTTACATGAAAAGATACATTCGGAACAAATATTCTCGGATTTCCTTCATCATCTTTTTGTAATTCATCTGATAAAATACTTACTATTTCTTGATAAGTCTCACTATTATTTTTTCTATCTTCTAAAATATTAAAATAATATATTTTATCAATTCCCACTTCTTTAGCAGTTTCATTTAAATATTTAACATAAGCTTGGCACCAAGGACATTCTGGAAAACC
The DNA here is from genome assembly GCA_934098485.1 of uncultured Bacilli bacterium. Lineage (GTDB taxonomy): Bacteria > Bacillota_I > Bacilli_A > RF39 > UBA660 > CAG-533. Next base: position 160,079 of record CAKOOH010000002.1, read on the forward strand.
TAAATAAACCACGCCAGTGCCATTTCTCATTATTTTAATAATACTTTTTGCATCTCTATATACAAAAACATTATCAAGTGGAACATCACTATATTCTTTAGTAAATTTAACATTATCCTTTAAATTAGGTTCATCATTATTGTCATTACTTTTATTTTTTACATAAAAATATATTCCACCAGCTACCGCTAATAATATTAGTACAATTAGTATATATTTAAATTTTGTTTTCATATCTCACTCCCATAATTTTAATATACTCTAATTTTAAATATTTGTAAACAAAGACTTTTAATTAATTTATTACAAACGGATTTGATGAAGTGCCTGTTCCGCCAGATATCGTCGTTGCGCTCGTAAGAGAAACTGCCGGACGAAGACCGTACAGGTTCGCCACCCAACTGTCGTTGACATTGCCAGCGCCTTCCACGCCAAGCACGCCGGCAACACCGCCGACATCATCACGGAAGTAATCCGGCGAAAAGGACCAGTACCATGCGCCTGTAGCATTTTCTCTTAAATAACTATTTATTGATGAATTCGTATAATTTAATGCTTGATATCCAAACCAATCAATACTTCCAGCATATAACACTTCATCAGATGTAAGTAATCCTATTTTATAATCTAATGCTCCATTACCATTAGTTGTATCAGAAACGGTTAACTTCGATAACTTCCCACCATCATTATCTAATGGACATATTAACGTCGGTCCCGTTCCTACAGGTCCATATTGTTTGCTTGATGTATCTGTATAAAAATATTTTGCTCTTAATCTTAGTCTGCCACTATATAATGTTGTATCTGTTCCATATCCTAGCCCTGGATAATTGCTACTACTTTTATTTAATTTATTAGTTGTTGTGTTTAAACGTGTACCTATTGCAGTTTGATTTAATTGAGTACTTTTATCATTACACCAGATGGTATCTGCTAGTTTGCTTTCATATGTTGCTAAATTATTTTTATACCATGTTTCTAAGTTTTGTAAAATGGTACTCTTATTTATATTTGCATGGGTTTCGGCATATGTACTTGATCCGGCTGTTCCATACATAAATCCTACATAAGCATTATCACTGTATTCTCCATTATATTTAGTTGTATATGTTGTTCCACTATATCTTGCATAGGCGGCGGTTGAAGTATTATTTGAAGAAGCACATGGACTTGCTAAGTTATTTACATTATCATTATGAAGTACTAATTTGATGGAACCATCTCCAGTTATTCTTACGATGCGCCAGCATTTATTTGCAAACTGTACATAATTATTCGTTACATTACCTCTAAAGTAATAACTCATGCCATAATCATCTACTGCTCCTGCTAATACTGCTTCCCTTGCAGGTGATCCTTCTTTTCCTGGATTGGTTAACGGCTGCATTATAGTTGGATAATTTTCTTTTATTCCGGCGAGTAATGTTCCACTTCCCGCTTCATCCCATCCTTTTGGTGATACTTCTACTGCTTTATCTCCTGATTCTATTTCTATATGGGCAGCAAATTTGGCTCCTTGTAAATAGTTTTGATCTTTTCCATTTTCTTTGAAATATATTTTTAATGTATATTTATGTTCTTTTGGTGTTGTTCCTGTATTTATAAAATATCCTTGACCTAATACAACGTCTTCCATTCCAATATATTCTTTACTTATACGTGGGATAATATTTCCATTATTTCCTGTATTTTCACTTTCTAAACTGTAACTTAAACCTAAGCCTTCAAACTCATTATTATCTAAGACTATTTTTATTTTATAAAATAATACTAAATTTGTTGTATTTGTTCCCGTTACTTTAAATTCTTTGGTTACCCAAGCATCTTCCTTAGGATATACTTTTGATACACTTATTACATTTGATAAATCTGTATATTCTATAGATAAACTTCCTGCTTCCATTACTATTGTGGATTCACTTTCTGTTCCACTTATTCTAGCGGAAAAGAAAGAATAAGAAAGACCTACACTTATCATCAAAGTTAAAACTACTATTAGTATTAGTGCCTTAATATTATTTTCCTTTACATCTTTCATACCCAACATCACCCGTTATTTTCTATATAATTGTACTAATAATCCCCCACCCACGTCAAGTTAATATTGCCTGCGTAAAAAGTCTATGGTATTAACCATAGACTCTGCAATTTTTATTATTTCTACTCTTCACATCCACAGCTGCTATCTAATGAAAGTGGTATTTCATAAGTTATAATTTGTTCATTTTTTAAAGTAGCCTTAATCTCTAAAAATAAATTTTCTTTAGAATAATCCTTACACATTTTATCATAATTATCTATTTTAAATGAAACATCTTTTAAAAATTCTTCTAATTTCATTTCTTTCGTACTATTAAAATTACTGATAGCAGTTCTAACATTTTCATGAATTTCATATAAAGAACAATCTATTTTTTTATATAAATTATTATCGTTTCCTCCACAATAATTAATATTAGAAATATAAATAGAAGACTTGTTTTTATTATAAGCAACTACTCCATAAATATTAAAATCATCACAAGTAGTTGTTAAGGTTTTAAATTCAAATTCATTATTTCTTTGTGAAAGAACAAACCCCAAAATACCAATAATCAAAATAATAAATACAAAAATAAGGTTATAAATCATCTTTCTACTCTTTACCTTTTTCTTATTTTCCTCTTCGCCATCTAAGAGTTCTTCAAGTGAAATATCAAAATCTTTACCTATTTGCTTTAATAAATAAATATCCGGTAAACATAATCCTCTTTCCCACTTACTAACAGCTTGAGCACTTACGCCATATTTTTCTCCAAACTCTCCTTGAGACAAATTTAATCTATCACGAAGACTTTTAATCTTTTTTCCAATCTTTTCTTGATCCATAAAAACCTCTTAATAATAGTTATTATAACATATTTTCCTAAGAGATAATTAATTTTATAAATACAAAAAAAGAAGAAACTAATTAAATTTCTTCTTTAAAATTGCTAGTACAATTAAACTTAAAGTACTAATTCCCATTGTGATATAAGAAACTGTATTACTATTACCCTCTATACCAGTATATGGTGGGTCAATTTCTGGTTTTGGTTCTGGCATTGGATCTTCTCCATCACCAGTACCTTTAACAAATTCATATACATAAGTTACAACAGTATCTTCTTTTGTATATTTTCCAGTTTCATTACCCTTAACTTCAGATAATTCATAATCTTCAATTTCTTTTGCTTCTATAGCATAATCAGTACCTACTTGTTTAGTATATTTTTCACTAGTTAATAATTCTTTTCCATCTTGGTCAACATAATTAATAATTAAATTACCATTAACCTTTTTATAATAATAGATAACATCTTTATTTTCTAATTCTAAAGTACCTTTATTATTTTCTGGAGTACTTACTAATTCCCAGCCTAAAATATCTTTAACTTCTGTAGTATACTTATCGCCAACTTTACCATTAATTACTTCTTCATCTGCTAAAGAATTAGTTGTGCCTTCTTCATAATAGAAAACTCTAACTTTAGCATCTTTTAAATCATAGTAGAAAGTAATTTCTTGTTCTTCTTCAGTAAATTTACCATTATAAGTAAATGGAATTAAAGCAATATAATTATCTAAATCTTTTTTAGAGTTAGCAGTAAATTTTTCATTAACTTTACCATTTAATATTTCATCATCTGCAACACTTATAGTTGTACCTTTTAAATAATGATGAACTGTTACTTTACCCGCATTTTTAAAATCATAGTAGAAAGTAATTTCTCGTTCTTCTTCAGTAAATGTATCATTTACTTCTTTTATTCTACTAACTAAATCATAATCTTTTAAGTTAGTATAACCTTTAGCAGTATAACTATCATTTAACTTACCAGATAATATTTGATCTGGAGCAACATTTTTAATTGTACCGACTAAATAGTGATGAACTGTTACATTAGCGCCTTCACACTTTTCATAATAGAAAGTAATTGTATTTTCTTTTTCATCTTTAACTAAAGTAATAGTTTGTGTTTTTGAGCTCTTATTACTTACTAATTTGTAATCTTTAATGCTTAAAGCATTTTCCGTAATTACATCATTAACATAAACATCAGATACTACTTTACTATCATGTAATTCATTATTATTAGTGCCATCTTCTAAATATCTAACTGTATAAGAAGTTTTATCGCCGTATACTAAAATTGTAACAGTTGTAACTTTAGATTCTACAACTTCTTCAATAATTTCCCCATTTTTTTCTTTTTTAACAGTAGTTACAATTGAATATGTAAATTCATCAGTTCCCATAAAATCTTTTTTTGGAACATATATAAATGAACCATCTTCTTCATTTAAAGTAAGAACACCATTTGTAACTTTATCTTTAATAACTATTTTATCAGTAACACTAATAGCGTCTTCAGATAATTTACTCTTATAATCATTATTTCTAACACCATTTTCGCTATTAACAGTTAAAGTTTTATTTCTTTCTACACTATAATTATCAGGATATGCTACAGCAGGAATAGATACTGATGGATCTTTTAAAGAAATACTAACTTTATTTGTTTCTGCATAACATGGGTTACCATTTGCATTACCTTCTAAAATTGCTCCATCATTAGTAAACATACTACCATAATAATCTTCATTAGCATCTACAACAAACTTAAATTCATAAGTCTTTTGTGAGCCATCTTCTTCTTGAGCATAAAAGTCACCAATATTATAAATTACATCATGAGAACCATCTGTTTTTTTAATAACAGTAACTTTTTGGCCATACATAACTACATTATCATTAATAACTGTTTCTGCTCCGTATTTTTCAATCATATATTTTTTATTAATACTAAATGTTTTTGGAACATTATCAGTTATTTTAACATCAGTTGCGATTTTAGTAACTTCAATTAAAATATTTGCAAATGCTTTTTCTAATTCACTTACATTACTTGCAGCATAATATTTACCATTTTTGCTATTAGCATTAGCTAAATTCTTTAGAAATTTTTCTGCACTACCATTAGCTTTTACGTCAAAACCAATCGTATAAATATCACCTGTAAAATCACTTGCTTCATTTAAAGCATGATAACTTGGTTGATATTTTTCATTTGTAGAAACACATGATTTTTTAACTAGACTATAGCCTATAAAACTCCAAACTTTTTCATATTCACAAGTTTTTACTTTTGTTTGTCTGCTTCTTTCTAAGTAAAAATTTTTATTTATACTATAATTAGTTTCATTATCCACATCATAATAATCAGTGTTTTCATAAGCATCAAATGCTCCATCACCATGTCTTTTATTTCCTTCATTATAATATGTTGGAACGCCGTCTGATAAAACTATTAAACTTTGTTCAGCATCACTATTTTCTGTAAATAGTTTCTTAGCCTCTTCGATACCTAATTGAATGTTAGTACCACCAGCGTTTTCATCATCACTATCCATTCTAGCATTAATATAACTTTTTACTACATTTAAGTCACTAGATAATGATAGACTTTTTTTAATAATTTTTGTTTCATACCAAACAATACCAATTTTATTCTTATTATTAGTATCACTTAACAATTTTGTTACTAGATTAGTAGCAACAGTTTTTAGATTTTCAAATTTGTTTTTTTCTTTCATACTATTTGAAGCATCTAAAACTAAAACAATCTCTCTTTCAGTAGAACTTGGATTAGAATATTTATTACCAGATGCTGTAATAGATACTTCCGCACTTCTACCATTTTTTTCTATAACACTAGCTGTTTTACTTGCTGTTATTTCTCCTGGTTTAAGTGTAGTTGCTGCAAAAACTACCCCTAAATTGGAAAAGCAAGACGTAACAAAAATAGCTATTGCCATAAAAATAGAGCCTAACTTTTTCATTTTCCAAAACCTCCCTAATCGCTTTTAACTAAAATTCCCCCGCGATTGAGTATATATATTAGCAGATTTTTAAAATTTGTCAATCCCTAAAAGCACTTATCACCACAAAAAACCTCTAAAAAAGTCTTTATCATTTTATAATTAATTAATACATGAAATAAATATCCACCAGCTTAGCGGGCGGTTTTTCATTTTCGCCTAAAAGGCTATACTACTGGCAATTACTAGAGTAATATATGGACCATCAGAAGTATCTATTACTTGCTACCCTTTAAAAAGGTCGAAATCTTCCATTGTCATTTGTTGATTTAGTTGATCCCCTTTTGATTGATTTGCTATATATTCTTTTATCTTTTTTTGTATTTTTTCCAACCGTATCAACATAATATCCTCTGCACCAAAATTCTCTGTTTCTATTTTGAAATCGCATATTAGCCCACTTGCTATATATCATTAAGCTACTTTTTCCTTTCAAAAATCCCATTATACTCGCTACACTATATTTTGGTGGTATTTCTATTAACATGTGAATATGATCAGGACATACCTCAGCTTCTATTATTGTTATTCCTTTCCATTCACATACAAAAAAGACGGAAATAAGCCTGTTTATAGTATAATGCATTTTGTTTTCTTGCTAAAAAAAAATTTGTGATGAAAACAGGGAAACATTTAACGTTAGAACAAAGAAAGGTTATTTCAAATGGTATCACTCAGAGCTACACATTAAAAATGATTGCTGAAACTTTGGGTTATAATCCGACAAGTATATCAAAAAAAGTAAAAAGAAATTGTGAAATTATTACTCATAACATAATTCGTGAAAAACATATTCGATGGCCTTATATCTATTAGCTTTGTAATAAAAAATATAATAATCAATGTTATTTAACAAAATACAAATATGATACAGAAAGAGCGCAGAAAAAAAGCAGATAACAATTTAGTAATTACTAGAAAAGAAATTGATATCAATTCTAACGAATTTGAGGCACTTGCTAACCTTATAAAAGAAAGTACTGAAAATAAAAAATCTGTTTATCAAATAACAATAGAAAACAAAAATATAATCAATCCATAACTACTATTTATAGATATATTAACTCGGGTTATTTAAAAACAAAAAGAATAAATTTTTAGTTAGGTCTGGCAACTAGACTTCCTTTGAACAATTAAAACAGATAACAAAATTATTTACAGACTCTCGTAATTTCGTCGTGGAATAATTTCCCATTTTTTATTATAAATTAAAAGACTTATTACATGTTTCATATTAAAAACTTGAAATAAGTCTGATAAAATTTATTAAAATGCATTTAGTTTAAAAATTCACATACCTTTTTTCCACCATGTTACTTTCCTTTTTTTATTCCTCATATCTAACCTCACTCATACTAGTGAATCTACTTAAATAATAATCATCTGGATAATCTCTTACTCTGTTTTCCATAACATCATTTATAGGTATAAGAGTTAAATCCTTTAATATTACATATTTATAGGTAAATGTTAATACTTCATCATAATGTTTTGTTAACATATTTATTCTAACAGTTGTTACAACTTTTTTATTTAAGTTTTTATCAAAGTAACTCATTAACTCATAAAAACCTTTGTCAGTTTTAAGAATTCTTTCATTATATATTCTAATTATCCCTCATAATTACCACTTACTTTTCAAGAGCAGGATATCTTTCATTACCGCGATTTTTATAGTACAAAATATTATCTTTAGAATAAACATAAGTAGACATAAAATTATAATCAACCTTTTTGCCTAAAGTATCAACTGAATAATCTTCAACCAAAGTGTGAGACTCATATATGGCATCTAAAAACATATCATAACTATCTATCTATAGGTTTATTATCAATATTTGAATCCATTAACCAATACAAAGTGTCATTATAATCCAAAAAATGTACTGAAGAACCAAGATTAGGCTCAATATTCATAACCTTAATATTCTTATCTATATCATATACCTTTTTATACTCAAACTCTCCATCATCTAATTTACTAGGATTAAAAATGTATATAGAATTATTATTTATGAATGAATATTTACTAAAAGGAGTAGCTTCATTTAAAAATTCTCCACCTTTTATGGCATAAATAATTTTTTTACTTTTCATATCACACCTACTTTTCTATATATCCACTTGTCTTTTTTGAATACATATCATCAGTTATAGGCTTATATCTTTCTCCATCATA
>CAKOOH010000003.1 GCA_934098485.1 uncultured Bacilli bacterium
TGGACATACCTCTGGTGTATCTGTTGTAACGCCAGTTGCAGTGCAGAGTAGCTATGTATGGAAGGGATAATCGCTGAAAGCATCTAAGCGAGAAGCCCTCTTCAAGATGAGTTTTCCCATATTTATATAGTAAGTTCCCTTATAGACTATGAGGTTGATAGGCTAGAGGTGTAAGCGTAGTGATACGTTGAGCTGACTAGTACTAATAGAACGAGGATTTAATCATATAATATGAATTTGATGAGTACATTATCTTGTTTTTAAAGGACAAAATCCTTTATTGGTGACAATAGCTTAGTGGATACACCTCTTCCCATCCCGAACAGAGAAGTTAAGCACTAATACGCCGACGATAGTGAATGCGAAAATAGGAAGTTGCCAATTTTTTTTTGCAATAAAATTGTATTTTTAGATAAATTGTAAAATATCATGTAAATAAAATATAAAAGGATTTACATGATTTTTTTTCGTTATTTAGGCAAACTATAAAATTTTATAATTTTAGGTATTTTCATATTAAAAAAAATAAGTTATTCTTAATATAAGAGTAGAGGTAGTTTATGAAAAAAGGTTTTGATAATGAAAAATATGTAAAAATACAAAGCAAAAAAATTAAAGAAAGATTTAAAATGTTTGATAAACTATACTTAGAAGTCGGTGGAAAATTATTTTGTGATAATCATGCGGCCCGAGTTTTACCAGGATTTAAAACAGATGCTAAAATAAATATGTTTTTAGAATTAAAAAAGAATTTAGAAATAATATTTTGTATAAATGCAAGTGATATCGAAAAAAACAAAATTAGATCCGAGTTTGGTATAACCTATGACATGGAAATGCTTAATATTATTAATAACGCTATTAGTTTAGGTTTTTCAGTAAATTCAGTGGTTATAACATTATACAATAATCAGCCAAGTGTAGATAAATTTATCAAAAGGTTAGAAAGACAAAATATCAAAACTTATTTGCACACATTTACTAAAGGTTATCCTACCGATATAGATACAATTGTAAGTGAAGAAGGTTATGGGGCTAATCCATATATAATAACTACTAAAAAATTAGTTTTAGTTAATGCTCCCGGTCCTGGTTCTGGCAAACTAGCCACATGCTTAAGTCAGTTATATCATGAACATAAAAGAGGAATAAATGCTGGTTACGCTAAATTTGAAACATTCCCTGTATGGAATTTACCATTAAAACATCCCGTAAATATTGCCTACGAAGCCGCAACTGCTGATTTAAAAGATATTAATATGATTGATCCTTTTCATTTAGAAAAATATCAAGAAACTGCTGTAAATTATAATCGTGATGTTGAAACGTTTCCAATATTAAAAACAATTCTTCATAAAATAACGGGCCAAGACATTTATTATTCACCAACGGACATGGGTGTAAATATGGTAGGTTTTTGCATAAAAAATGATAAAGTAGTTGAAGAAGCTGCTAAAAAAGAAATTGTTCGTAGATACTATAATGAACTTAATAATTACAAATTAGGCATCAGCGAATATGATACTGTACAAAAAGTTAAATTACTCATGAATGAACTTAATATAGACGAAAAATATTTAAAAGTAGTTGAAGTTGCAATTAATAAAGCTAAAGAAAAAGGATCACATGTAATCGCATTAGAACTACCAAATCATAAAATAATAACTGGTAAACAAAGTAGTTTATTATCTCCTGCTAGCAGTGTCATAATAAACGCAATTAAAACTTTATCACACATACCAGATGATATGGATTTATTAAGTCCGAGCGTTTTAAATCCTATTTTAAAATTAAGAAAAAATAATAAACCATTATCCCTACAAGAAGTTTTAATCGCGTTATCTATTTGTAGTGTTACTAATCCTATAATTGAAAAAGCAATCAACAATTTAAATAAATTAGAAGGCTGTGAAGCCCATTCAACATACATTGTTCAAAATGGCGATGCAAATGCCCTAAAAAGTTTAAAAATAAACTTAACATGCGAATCCGATTTTTTTACTGATGAAATAATTTAATAAAAACAATAACTGTAAATAACCAAAGATAATATTTACAACTAATAAAATAATATTATATAATGAGAAAGGTGAGTTATATGGAATATAAATTTACATCTAGAAGTATAGATGACACAATGGAGTTAGCAGAAAATATCGAATCAGAAAAATTCCCGGGAATGGTTATTTGCCTAGATGGGGAACTTGGAAGTGGTAAAACCGTTTTTGTTAAAGGTTTCGCTAAATCATTAGGAATAAAAGAAACTATAACAAGTCCAACATTTAATTTAATTAAAGAATATAATAATGGAGAAATGCCACTTTATCATATGGACGTATATCGCTTAGAAGGTAAATGTGATAATATTGGTTTTGATGATTATTTTAATAAAGACGCTGTATGCATTATTGAGTGGTCTGACTTAATTTGCGATTGTTTACCAAAAGAAAGATTACAAATTGACTTTAAAATAATTGATGAAAACACTAGAATACTTATCTTAAAACCATTTGGCGAAAAATATGAAGATTTATTAAATTCAGTATTATAACAAAATGATGCGAAGACGCATTATTTTTTTCTCTTTTATCAAAATTAGTGTATAATAATAAATGATTTGGAAGTGATAAAATGAAAACATTATTTATAAGTACTTATAATGATTTAATAACAATTGGTTTATTATATAATGGCCAAACTAAAACCAAAAAAGAACAAGAATCCCATCATGGGCACAGCGTATACTTAGTCCCTCTAATCGATGAAATAACCAAAGAAAACGAAATAACTGTTAACGATTTAAATGAGATAATTGTTGTAAATGGTCCCGGAAGCTTTACAGGTATTAGATTAGGAATAACTGTAGCTAAAACTTTGGCATACACTCTAAATATACCAATTAAAACCATTACTAGCATTGAAGCCTTAGCAGCTAGTATAAAAGAAGCAAACAAAATAATAACAATAGATGATAATAAAGGCAAATACATTGGTATCTTTACTAATGGAAAACTAGATAAAGACATTATTTATTTAAAAGAGGATACCGCTAAAGATTTTCTAAGTCAGCAAAGTTATAAAATTTATGCTAATGAAAATTTAGATTTAGAACGTATTTATGAATATACTAAAGACTTAAAGCCAACCAATCCACACGCTGTTAAAGCCATCTATATAAAAGAAATAGAGGCCTTAAATGGTAGATAAATTATCTCCACTTGATATTGATGAGGTTAACAAATTAGGAAGTTTATTAAATCCTAAATTTAAAAAAGCATTTCATATAGAATCTTTAAATTATAATGAGCATATTTTAGTTTACAAAGAAGATAATAAAATTTTAGGATTTATACATTATTATATAAATTATGAAATAGTTGATTTATTAAATATAATAGTAAAAGAAGAATATCGTAATAAAATGATTGGAACCATTTTAATGGATTATATGATAACATCTCTACCTAAAACGGTTCAAAAAATTATGTTAGAAGTAGATGAAACCAATTTTCCAGCTATTAAATTCTACTATAATTTCAATTTTGAAGAAATATCAAGAAGGACTCACTATTATAATGGAAATGACGCTATTATCATGGAAAGGAAATTATTATGAAACAAAAAGACGTATATATTTTGGCTATTGAATCATCTTGTGATGAAACAAGTATGTCAATAATTAAAAATGGTTGTGTTGATATTTCAACCACTATATTAACCCAGATGGACACTCATGCCTCATTTGGCGGAGTAGTACCAGAAATTGCTAGTCGCATGCATAGTGAAAATATAACCATGGTTTTAGAAGATGTATTTTCCAAAACCAATATTACTATGAATGAAATAGATGCTATCGCCGTAACATATGCTCCAGGTTTATTAGGAAGTTTACTTGTTGGTTTAGAATTTGCCAAAACCCTTGCCCTTGTTTATAAAAAACCACTTATCAAGGTTCATCACATTGCAGGACACATTTATGCCAATAATTTAGTAGATAAAATGGAGTTTCCACTTCTAGCCCTTGTTGTAAGTGGAGGACATACCGAATTAGTGTTAATGGAAGGCGATTACAAATTTAAAGTATTAGGTAAAACTTTAGATGACGCTATTGGTGAAGTATATGATAAAGTTGCCCGCGTTCTAGGAATGCCTTATCCTGGTGGCCCTCAAATAGATCGTAGTGCCGCTTTAGGAAAACCTACTTATAAATTACCTATTCCCATGAATAACGACGAATTAAACTTTTCTTTTAGTGGTTTAAAAAGTGCTGTTATAAACCTTGTTCACAATGAAGAACAAAGAGGAAATGAAATTAATAAGGAGGATTTAGCATGCTCATTTCAAACTGTTGCCGTAGATGAATTATTAAGAAAAAGTAAAAAAGCCATTATTGAAACTAAATCCAAAAGATTTATTATTGCTGGTGGCGTAAGTGCCAATAAATATTTAAGAGAGAAAATGACTAAAATGTGTGAAGAGATGAATGTTAAATTAACTATTCCTCCCATTAAATATTGTACCGATAATGCTGCTATGATTGGCTGTGCTGCTTATCCTTTGTATTTAAAAAAAGATTTTACCACTTTCGATTTAAATGCTCAAAGTACCTTAGATTTATTTTAAAAATAACTAGAAAACATCCAGTTATTTTTATTTTTAATTATTTAAAGATTGATATAAAAAAATTTTTATAGTAAAATAAAAATTGATATAATATGGAAAATGAAAAAAAGATTGAATTAAATTACAAATTATTAATAGTTTTTGCCATCGCAGTTCCATTAATTTTAGGAACCGCTTATGCATACTTTTTGCCTAAAATCGCTGGCGATGAGCCAAGTACTATTCAAGGGACAGTTATAAAAGATATCGATTTCAAATTGATAACTCCCGAAGAAAACGGCTATATAAATGCAACTGATTTAGTACCTATTAATGATGGAAGATATAGTGAAACAAATGAAGTAGATGACAAAGCAGCAAAGGGAAGTTTTTCTATTGAAAGTTTAACAACCAATGAAAGGAATTTAAGTTATTCCATCAGTTTTACAGATATAACTATATCTGAAGCCTTAAAAACCGAAGATTTTAGATGGCGTTTAGAAAAAGTTAACTCTTCTGGTACTGTAACTGCTACTTACGAAGGAAATTTTGCCAGTATAAATAATAATACTAGCATAACTCTTAAAACAAATCTTATTTTAGCACCTGGTGCTACCGATAATTATATAATTAAACTATGGATAACTAATACTGACTTTGATCAGTGTCCAGATCCAACCAACAAGGCAACCTGTATAATTAATACTAGTTTTAGCGGCAAAATATCCGTTGAAGCCGAGTACACTATATAAGCACAAATGTGCTTTTTTTATATAAAAAAAACAAACAACTAATTGTCTGTTTCAATACCCATTTCTTTTAACTCTTTCGAAATATCATCTTTAACAAATAATTCCATCGGAACATTTAGTTTCTTCGATAGAAAATAAAGAAAGCCTAATGAAAATGATTGCTCCGTATTTGGAGATTCTATGTTGCCAATAAAACCATTTGAATATGTTGAAAGTTGTGCAAGCTCACTTTGTGTAAGTCCTCTATACTTTCTAAATAATTTTATTCTTTTAGAAACTAATTTATAAATATAATTAACATCTTCTTTTTCTTTCATAAAACTACTCCTTAAGGTAATTTTATCAATTAACTTTTCTACATAATTTCAGTGTATAGAAAGTAATTAAAACGCTTTTTTATTTTTAATAAACTCCCTTAATATTTTGGTCATTGCTCTTTTTTCTATACGGGAAACATAACTTCTAGAGATTTTTAACTCTTTTGCAATTTCTTTTTGGGTTTGTTCTTTAGAATTATATAAACCATATCTTTTAATAATTATTTCTTTTTCTCTTAAAGACAAACACTCAATATATTTTAAAAGCAAATCGATATTACTCTGCAAATTAATTTCTTCTGAAATATCACCATTATCCGCTTTTATAACATCAATTAAATTAATTTCATTTCCATCTTTATCAAATCCAATTGAATCATTTAAACTTACATTATTTAAATGCTTTTTATTGCTTCTAAAATACATTAGAATTTCATTTTCTATACATCTTGCTGCATATGTAGTAAGTCTTGTTTTTTTATTTTGCTTGTAAGAATCAATTCCCTTTACTAAACCAATTGTGCCAATACTAATTAAATCATCAATGTCATAGTTTTTGCTTTCATATTTTTTAACAATATGAGCAACTAACCTTAAATTATGCTCTATCAGTTTACTTCTAGCTTCCTTATCACCCATATACAATTTTTTTAAACAATCTTCTTCTTCCTCTTTACTAAGTTTATCCGGAAAGACATTTATAGAATATGAACCTGTAAAAAATATTAAACTTTTTATTAAAGAAATTAAATAAAACATAAACACCTCTAATTAAATATATGTTTCCATGATTTATTTTATTTGATATAATTTTATTAGGTGATTTAAGTTATGCTTAGTAAATTTGTTCCTGATATTTATCAAAAAAGTATATATGATATCGATTATAAAAAATTAAAGAAAAATGGAATAAAATGTTTAATATTTGACTTAGATAATACCTTAGCGCCTATCAGCTTAAAAAAACCTAATAAAAAATTAAAAGACTTAATTGAAGATTTAAAAAGTTTAGGATTTAAAATATTAATTGTAAGTAATAGTCCTAAAAAAAGAGTAGAGCCCTTTAAAAATATTTTAGGGGTTGATTCTGCTTACTTTGCATTAAAACCTTTAAAGAATAAATATAAAAAAATTCTTAATATATACTGTTTAAAAACATCTGAAGTTGCTACTATCGGGGACCAATTACTAACCGATATATGGGGATCTAACCGAATGGAATTCTTAAGTATTCTAGTTAATCCTATTGGTACTACTGATTATGCTTTAACTAAAATTAATCGTTATATTGAGCCTTTTATATATGAAAAACTAGAAAAAAAAGAATTACTAAAGAAAGGAACTTATTATGAATAAAATATGTTATGGTTGTGGTGCTAAACTTCAAACAAAAGATGCTACTCTAAGAGGATACATTCCTAAAGAAAAAGAAAATGGCAGTTACTGTCAAAGATGCTTTCGATTAATTCATTACGGTATTAATAATGAAACTAATGCTCCTAAAAGCATCACTAGCTTAATTAACTCTATTAACAAAGAAAATAAACTAGTCATCTTTTTAATTCCTTTCTTAACCGTGCGTTCTGATATTATCGAAATCTATAAAAAGATAACATCTCCTAAAATTTTAGTTGTAAGTAAAATTGATATTGTACCTAGAAGTATAAAATATACTAACATTAAAAATTACTTAACAAGTTACTATCAAATCGCTGATGAAATTAAATTTATAAGTAGTGTAAGTAATATTGGCATTAAAAGTTTATTAAATTATTTAAGTGAAAATAAAATAAATGAAATCGTCATTGCTGGTGAATCTAACTCCGGAAAAAGCACTTTAATTAATAAAATTCTTGAAGAAAAGAAAAGTACTTTATCAAAAGTAACTACTAGTAATACTCCTAATACTACTTTAGATTTTATTAGAATAAATGTAAGTAAAGATTTAAATATCATTGATACCCCTGGTTTTATTTTAAAAACAATTGAGTTAAAAAGTTTAAATATCTCAAAAAAATATATTAAACCTATCACTTTCCAAATGAAAAGTGGCGAAACTTTACAGTTAGATAGCACTTATTTATTTTTTGCAGAAAACACCAATATAACTATTTATTTAAATAATGATACCCTCATAAAAAAATATTATAAAGAAATCTTTTTTGAAGAAAGTATCGATGTACCTGCCAACAATGATTTAATAATTAAGGGACTTGGTTTTATCAATATTAAAAACGCTACTACCATAAAACTCCACAACTTGCATAGTGATTTATTAGAGCAAAGACCAAGTATTTTTGGAGGATTAAATGAGTAAAATTAAAATAATGAGCGAAGACTTATCCAATAAAATAGCCGCTGGAGAAGTTGTTGAAAGAATCGCTAATGTCGTTAAAGAACTAGTTGAAAATAGTATCGATGCTGGTAGTAAAAATATAAAAGTAGAATTAATTGATTCGGGCTTTAAAGAAATTAAAGTAACTGATGATGGCTCCGGTATGGATAAAAACGATGCTCAAAATGCTTTTCTAAGGCATGCTACCAGTAAGCTTTATAAACTAGAAGATTTATTTTTCATAAATACTTTAGGTTTTCGTGGTGAAGCTCTTCCTAGTATTGCTTCTGTTTCTAAAATTGAACTTACCACTTCTGATGGAAACATGGGAACGCATATCACTTTAAATGGAGGTAAAATTGATTCAGTAGAAGCCTGCAGTGCTAATAAAGGAACTATTATTAAGGTAAAAGATTTATTTTATAATACTCCCGCCAGATTAAAATATTTAAAAAGTGAAACTACTGAGTTATCGGGCGTTACCTATTATATTGAAAGACTTGCTTTATCATATCCCGATATTTCCTTTTATTTAAGTAATAATAATAATGTTATTGTAAACACTTTAGGAAGTAATAATTTACTTAAGACTATTCATGAATTATACGGATTAGAAGTAAGTAAAAATATGATTGAAATAAACGCTTCTAATGATGATTATGATTTACATGGATACGTTTGTAAACCCGCTATATTAAAATCAAATCGTAACTTTATGATAATAATTGTAAACGGTAGAGTAGTAAAAAATAATGAATTAAATAAAACCATTAATGATGCTTATTACACCTATAAACCAGATATTAAATTTCCCGTTGTGGTTTTAAAAATAGAAACTGATCCCACACTAATAGATGTTAATATCCATCCTACTAAACAAGATATTAAATTTAGTAAAATGGATGCCCTAAAGGATTTAGTTTTAAATACGATTAAAAAGGCTCTATATAACTCTTTATTAATTCCTAAAGTTGAAGTAAAAACTATTAATAATGGTCAAAATGAAATACCTATTATGAGAGATAAAGAAGAATTTGTTTTACCTGAAGAAGCACCCATGATGATTAATGATAGTTTAGATATAACTTTAGAAACTAAACCCATTCAAAATTCTTTTGACTTTACGAAAGATGAAAAAAACGAAGAAATTAAAAAATTAGAATTATATCCTTGTGGGTTAGTAATGGGAACCTACATTGTTGCGCAAAATGATGAAGCTATGTATTTAATTGATCAGCACGCCGCTCAAGAAAGAATAAATTACGAAAAAATTATCAAAGCCTTAAAGGAAGAGAAAAACACTATTACTGATTTATTATTTCCTATAAGTATCGAGTTAAGTCCTAGTGATTATTTAACCTTTAAAGAGCATATGAATGTCTTAACTGACTTAGGATTTAATATTGAAGAATTTGGTATTAACACTATCATTGTTAAATCTCATCCTACTTGGTTAATATCAGGATATGAAGAAGAAAATATAAGAAGAATAATTGAATATGTAATAACTCTTCCCAAAGAATTTGATAAAGTAAAATTTAAAGATCACATTGCCAAAACTTGTGCTTGCAAAATGAGTGTTAAAGGAAATACTAATATAACCCATGAGCAAGCCGAAAATTTGCTTAATGATTTAGTAAAATGTGATAATCCATATAATTGTCCTCATGGAAGGCCAACAATTATTACCTTTACAAAGTATGAATTAGAAAGGATGTTTAAAAGGGTGATGGACTAATGATTCATGATATGCATGTAGATAATGATGCCTTTATGAAAATCAAAGAAGGCACTAAAACTGTTGAATTAAGATTAAATGATGTTA
Source organism: uncultured Bacilli bacterium (assembly GCA_934098485.1). GTDB lineage: Bacteria > Bacillota_I > Bacilli_A > RF39 > UBA660 > CAG-533. The sequence continues at coordinate 9,832 of CAKOOH010000003.1, forward strand.
AAAGAAGAAATCTTCACGTTGGAGAAATAATTATTTTAGAAAACCGTACAAGCAAAGAAAAAATTAATGTTAAAATTGTCGGTTTAAAAAAATATCCAAGTTTTAAAGAATTATACGCTGATTTTAGCCCTATATCTTTAGGCTATAATAAAGAAGAAACCGCATCTTATCACGACATGGAAAAATATTATTCTAAAGAAGAAATTTTAAAATATGGCGTTTTAGCCATTGAGATAGTTTTAATATGATTATTGTAGTAACCGGTCCAACTGGTGTTGGAAAAACCAAATTAAGTGTTGAATTAGCTAAAAAGTATCATGCTATTATTGTAAATGCTGATTCGATGCAAGTATACAAAGATTTAAATATTGGCACCGCTAAAATAACCGAAGAAGAAAAAGAAAATATCCCTCATTATTTATTTGATATTGTAAATCCTGAAGATATGTACACAGTATATGATTATCAAAAAGATGTAAGAAATATTTTAGATCATAATAAAGATAAGAACATTATTATAGTTGGTGGCACTGGTTTATACATTAAAGCCGCTCTTTATAATTATAAATTTACTGATGAAACATCTTTTGACGAATATGAAAATTTATCAAATGAAGAACTTTTAGATCTAGTAAGGAAAAAATATCCTGATTTAAAGGTAGACATAAATAATCGTAAAAGATTAGTTAGAGCTTTAAATAAAAAAGATGATTATGATGCATCTGGCAATCAATTATTATATAATGCTATATTTATTGGCTTAACAACTAATCGTGACAATCTATACGATATTATCAATAAGAGGGTTGATAAAATGTTTGCTTTTGGCCTATTAGAAGAAGTAAAAAAATTATATGATCAAAACATTCATAGTAAAGCCATTTATACCGGGATAGGGTATAAAGAACTATATGATTACTTTGATGGCAAAATAACTTTAGAAGAAGCTAAAGACTTAATCAAAAAAAGAAGCCGTCATTACGCTAAAAGACAATATACTTGGTTTAATAATAAAATGAATATTACTTGGTTTGAAACCAATTATGAAGATTTTTCTAAAACTGTAAATGCAGTTATTAACTATATCGAAAATATTAAGTAAAGAAAAGCATCTTTACTTTTTATATGTCTTTTGTTTTCTTATAAATTATTATATAATAACAAGTGGTGATATTTTATGATTTATTTAGATTACTCAGCAACTACGCCTGTACTGCCAGAAGTTTTAAACAGTTATAACAAAGTTACAATAGACTATTTTGGCAATCCTAATAGTATGCACTCTTTAGGTGTAAAATCTCATGAATTACTAACTAGTGCTACCAAACAAATTTCTAAAATTTTAAATATTAAAGAAGATGAAATTATTTATACAAGTGGCTCTACTGAAAGTAATAACTTAGCGCTTATTGGTCTTGCAATGGCTAAAGGAAAGCCGGGAAGCCACATAATTGTCTCTAAATTTGAACACGAATCAATTTATGGTATCTGTAAATATTTAGAAAACAATGGCTTCATTATTGATTATGTTGATAATACGATTGAAGGCGTTATAGATTTAGAAAACTTAAAACAGTTAATAACTAAAAATACTATATTAGTAAGTATATGTGCTGTAAATAGTGAAACTGGTATTCGTCAGCCTCTAAAAATAATAAAACAAATAATTAATAAAGAAAATCCTAATACCATTTTTCATAGTGATATGACGCAGGCTGCTGGTAAAGTACCAATTAATTTAAATGATGTTGATATGGCTTCATTTTCCGGTCATAAAATCTATGGACCTAAAGGTATTGGCATGCTATATAAAAGAAGTGGAGTAAATATAAAACCTCTATTATATGGCTCTAATAATGATATTAGACCAGGAACGCCGCCGCTACCTCTAATCGTTGCTTTTTCTAAAGCCTTACGTATCGCGGAAGAAGATCTTACATCTAAAGAAGAAAAAATCAAAAAGTATAATGAAAAAATCTGCAAATATTTAGAAAAGTACCCAAATATAAAAATTAATAAAACTAAGTATTCAATACCTAATATTTTAAATATAAGTTTAATGAGTATTAAACCAGAAACCTTTATTCATGCTCTAGAAAAACATGACGTTTATGTAAGTTCTAACACTGCTTGTTCAAGTGGTAAAATTTCTGCCGCTGTATTAAATTTATATCGTGATAAAGTAAGAGCGCTAACAACTATTAGAATTAGTTTATCTTATTTAACCACCACCGAAGAAATTACTGAATTTTTAAAGATATTTGATAACGTTTATACCAAATTAATGGAGCTTGCGAATGCTTGAGTTTAGTACTGAAAATTATCATTTTATGACATTTGATCCTTATCGTCTAGATCATTTAAAAGCCGAGATGTACTTAAATACTGATCCCGACATTAGAAGATATTTAGGCGATTCAATAAAAGAATTCTTAGAATTTCCCGATCAAACATCTTTAAATGATGCTGCTTTTTTAGTATCGAGAAATGATCGAATAATTGGTTATGTGGCACTTTTTGATTACTATCGTTTTCTAGATATGCATTATGCTTTATTACGATCTGCCCGTGGCTTTGCTTTTTCTAAAACTGAAACAACTGGTTCTTCACTTATTAAAGAAACATCAAGTGCCGTCTTTAAGCGCACTCCATCTTTAGATTTTATAAAATTATATATAGATCAAAATAATATTAATAGTATGCGCGCTGCCGAAAATGCCGGCTTTAAACTTTATGGCGAAGTCGTCGATTTTAATTTAGAGTACCGTAAATATAGACCATAAAAAGGATTGTTAAACATTCCTTTTTTCGTTATAATATGAAAGAAGAAATTTTCAAAAAGCAAATATAATATCAAAGAAAAAGGTGTAAATATGAAAAAACTAATTATGATTAAATATGGAGAATTAACAACAAAACATGATAATATCAACTTCTTTATTAAAACATTAAAAGATAATATAAATGTCGCTTTAAAAGAAATTCCACATGAAATAAATTATGATATAGGACGTATGTTTATTGAAACTGAAAACTATGATGAAGTAAAAAATACTTTATTAAATATTTTTGGAATTCATGAAATAAACATAGCCTATGAATTAGAAAATAATGACATTTTAAATATCGAAAAAAATATATTAGAATTATTAAAAAACAAAGAATTTAAAACTTTTAAAGTAGCAACTAAAAGAAGTGATAAAAATTATCCTTTAAATAGTATGGAAATATCAAAACGCCTTGGCGGGTTTGTTTTAAAAAATGTTGAAAATCTAACTGTTGATGTGAATAATCCTGAAATTACTATTAATGTGGAAATCCGTTTAAATAAAGCCTATATTTATTTTGAAAAAGAAACTGGTATTGGCGGATACCCTGTAGGTACTTTAGGTAAAGGAATTCTAATGTTAAGTGGCGGCATTGATTCACCAGTTGCAGGATTTTTAGCCATGAAAAGAGGCATAAGATTAGAAGCCATATACTTTGACGCTCCACCACATACTAGTGAAAATGCTAAAAACAAAGTACTAGAATTAGCCGAAAAACTATCACTTTATAGTGGCTATTTAAAAGTTCACATAATTAAATTTACCGAAATAGAAGAGGCCATTTATAAAAAATGCCCTAAAGAATATATGATTACAATTATGCGCCGTCAAATGTATCGTATTGCGGAAAAAATAGCTAAAAAGAATAATGCTAAAGCCATTATCAATGGTGAATCAGTTGGCCAGGTAGCCAGTCAAACCCTAACTAGTATGGGCGCAATTAACGACGTAACAACTATGCCTGTTTTAAGACCTGTATGTTGCTTTGATAAATTAGAAATAATTAATTTAGCCAAAAAAATCGGAACTTATGATATTAGTATTAGACCATATGAAGACTGCTGCACTATCTTTGTTCCTAAACACCCAGTTATTAACCCTAATATTTCCTTGGCAAGAGAATATGAAAAACTATTTGACTTTGAAACTATGATTAAGACTGCTGTTGCCACGGAAGAAATTATTAAATTACCGCTAAAAAACGAAGAATTTGAAAATATTTTATAAAATAAATCCCATAATAATAATGGGTGATCGTATTGAAAGGATACAATATAGATAAAACGTTAAAAGATAGACTTCAAAATGAATTTAATAATGAATATGGTATTGATTTGAAAAGCCCTAAAGAAAATATCAGTACTTTTCAAAAGCCAAGAAATATTATAAACTCTAACTTAAAAAATATAAAAAGATAGCAAAACGCTTCTTTTTTTTGTATAATAACCTTAGGTGATTAGAAAAAATGAAAATATTAAGTGTAAACGCTGGTTCATCTTCATTAAAGTTTACTTTATTTGAAATGCCAGAAGAAAAAGAATTAATTAGTGGGGTATTCGAAAGAATTGGTATCGAAAATTCTTTTTATACAATCAAATTAAATGGTGAAAAAATAAAAAAAGAAACAGAACTTAAAGATCATAAGGCTGCTTTTGAATTATTAGTTAAAGAATTAATTGCCAATAAAATTGTTGAAAATTTAGAAGAAATAGTTGGCATCGGTCATAGAATCGTTCAAGGTGGCGCTTATTTTGATAAAACAGTTTTAGCGACTGAAGATAATATTTCTATTGTTGAAAAGTTATCTAGTCTAGCACCATTACATAATCCAGCTGCTGTAGTCGGTGTTCGTGCTGCCCAAAGTGTTTTTCCTAAAGCAACTCAGTCTTTAGTATTTGATACTGCTTTTCATCAAACTATGGAAGAAGAAGTATATTTATACCCTGTTCCTTACGAATGGTATACTAAGTACGCTGTAAGAAGATATGGTGCTCATGGTACTAGTCATAAATATGTAAGTATGCGTGCTAATGAAATTTTAGAAAATAATGAAGCAAAACTAATTACTTGTCATATCGGTAATGGAGCATCTATAAGTGCCGTAAAATCTGGTAAGTGTGTTGAAACTTCTATGGGATTAACTCCTAATGCTGGACTTATGATGGGTACTAGATGTGGTGATATTGATGCTACAATTTTACCTTATATAATGGAAGAAACTGGTATGAGTGCTAAAGAAATGGACACTGCCTTAAATAAACAATCCGGCTTACTTGGTATCAGCGGAGTATCATCTGATTCAAGAGATATTGAAGATGGTATTAATAACGGCGATGAAAGATGTATACTTGCTCAAAAAATGTATGTAAAAAGAATTGTAGATTTTATTGCTAAATACTATGTTCTTTTAGGTGGATGTGATGCCATTATCTTTACTGCTGGTGTTGGTGAAAACTCTATTATCACTAGAAAGCAAGTTTTAGAAAAATTATCTGTTTTAGGAGTAAAACTAGATGAAGAAAGAAATAACGTTCGCGGAAAGGAACAATTAATAACTGCTGATAATTCTAAAATTCCAGCCTATGTAATTCCAACTAATGAAGAACTTATGATAGCAATTGACACTTACAACCTAGTAAAATAAGGAGGTAAATTTTGAAAGAAAAGAACATTTATAAAACAATTGCTAAATATCAAAATATTGTTATAGCCCGTCATATTGGACCTGATCCTGACGCTGTTGCCAGCCAAATGGCTTTAAAAGATTCAATCAAACTAACATTTCCTAAAAAGAATGTCTTAGCAGCCGGTATCGGAGTAGCTCGTTTTAGATATTTAGGTGACTTAGATAAAATAGATGAAAGTAGTCTTGAAAAACCACTTTTAATTGTTTTAGATGTTCCTAATATTTCTAGAATTGACGGCATAACATTTAGTAAATATGATAAAGTAATAAAAATCGACCATCATCCTTTTGAAGACAAAATGGGTTTAGAAATTGTCGATGAAAATGCATCTTCTGCCTCTGAAATAGTTGCTAGATTAATATATAAAACTAGATTAAAAATGAATAAAGAAATAGCATCAAAATTATATATTGGTATTGCTTCTGACAGTGATCGATTTTTAGTACCAACTACTACTGGAAAAACACTTGAAGTGGCTTCTAAATTAATAAATGATTATCAAGTAGATTTAAATGAAATTTATACTAAATTATATGAAAGGCCAATTGCTGACATTCGTTTCCAATCATTTTTAACTCTAAATATGACCATTACCGAAAATGGTTTTGGTTATATGAAGATAACAAGTGAAATGATTAAAGAATATGGAGTTGATCCTTCCACACCATCTAACTTAGTAAACAATTTTAATTATATAAAAGAAATAATTGCTTGGGCTTTTATAACCTATGATGAAAAACAAGAAATATACAAAGTAAATATTCGTTCAAGAGGTCCTGTTATTAATGACATAGCATCTAAATATAATGGTGGGGGACATAAATATGCATCTGGTGCTAGGATTAAAAACGAAGATGATATTGATAAACTAATCTATGAATTAGATGAAACTTGTAAAATATTTATGGAAAATAAAGAAACTATATTGTCAGAATAGTTTCTTTTTATATATAATAAAAGAACTAAAGGAGATAAAAATGAAATATAATTTAATAAACATAATTGTAGGATTATTCTTTTTAATCGGAGCACTTATTGCTTTAAAAAATAAAGAAAATAAAAAATTAACTAACTTTAGTGTAGCCTGTGGATTTATCGTTTTAATATTACTTTTAGTAATCGATATAATTCCTGAAACACTCTCTTTATTTACTAATTATAAATATTTGTACATTATTTCTGGTACTCTTATTGGTTTAGGTTTACTATTTATATTAGAAAAGAAAGTTCCTCACCATGATCATTTTGAAGAAGTAAAACACCATGAAAATCATTTAAATCATATAGGTATCATGACATCAGTGGCACTTATCATTCACAATATTGTTGAAGGAATGGGAATTTATGGTATCGCTCAAAATGATTTTAAAACCGGTATTATTTATGCTATTGGCGTTGGACTTCATAATATTCCTTTTGGTATTGAAATTACCGCGATGCTAAACAAAAATAAAAATAAAAAAGTCATGTGGATATATTTAATTTTACTATCTATTTCAACCTTTATTGGTGGCATCATTTTAAATTTATTTAAAGATTTACTAACAAATACACTCTTAGGATTTCTTTTAAGCATAACTATTGGCATGATAATTTATCTAGTTATCTTTGAGCTATTTATTGAATTAAAAGAAAATTATAACAAATATAGTACCATCGGTTTAATAACTGGTATCATTTTAATGTTAGTAGGAGGACTATTATGATTGGATTTGCTTTAGAAGGTGGCGGAGCTAAAGGTGCTTATCAAGCTGGCGCCTATATCGCGTTAGTTACTAATCATATTAAACCTGCCATAATTGCCGGAACTTCTATTGGTTCTTTGAACGCTGCTTTAATGGCCCAAGGAGATATTAAAAAATTAGTATCCTTATGGCTTAACACTACAACTGATATTTTTGATATTAACAGTAAACTAATTAAAGATTTTAAGAAGAAAAAATTCACTAAAGAAGATTTATCCCTTGGCTATGATAACTTAAAATCTATTATTAAAAATAAAGGAATTAATACCGATAAATTTTTAAAAGTAGTAAGTGAAAATATCGATGAAAAAAAATTAAGAAAAAGCAAAACTAAATTTGGTCTTATTACCGTAAAAGTTAAAGGAATGAAACCTCTAGAACTTACTATTGATGATATTCCTGAAGGTAAAGTTGCTGAATATATTATGGCATCTTGCTACTTACCAATATTTAATTTTAAACCTATCATCGACGATAATTATTACTTAGATGGTGGTTTTTATAATAACGTGCCCCTTTCCTTAGTTGAACACTATGGCTGTGATACCATTTATTCCATTAGAATAAAAGGAATTGGATTTTCTCATAACAAATTAAAAAAAGATACCAAAGTAATCGAAATTAAACCTAAAGTAAACTTAGGATCTATTATTCTTTTTGATCATGAATCAAATAAAAATAATCTTATCTTAGGATATTTAGATGCTCTTAAAGTTATTAAAAAATGTGACGGCTTTGATTATTATTTTGTCCTTAAAAAAGATAAATACTATAATCGCATTGTAAGAAATGTATCTTATGAAATGATAACTAAATTAAAAGCAAAATATAAAGTAGAAAGTAATAAGGATTTACTAATAACCGTAGTGGAAAAAATCTTAAAACAAAATAAAATAAGTAATTTAAAATTAATGAATATTAAAAACCAAATTAAGCATATTAAAAAACATTTAGAAATTAAAGATAAGACTTTAAAAGAATTTATTTTTAGTTGCAAAACTTTATAAAAATTTATATAATACCAAAAGAAATGGAAGGTGCATAAAATGGGTAGAGCCTATGAAGTAAGAAAAGCAAGTATCCAAAAAAATGGCGCAGTCAAAGCCAAATTATATAGTAATTATGCCAAAGAAATATATTTAGCTGCTAAAAAAGGATCACCTGATTTAGAGGCTAATGTAAATTTAAAAAGAATTGTTGAAAAAGCTAAAAAAGAACAAGTACCAAGTGATATTATAAAAAGAGCAATCGATAAAGCCAAAGGAGCCGGAACAGAAGATTATACTGAAGTTATTTACGAAGGCTTTGGTCCTGGTGCTTCAACTTTTATTATTAAAACATTAACTGATAATGTAAATCGTACTGTTGGTTTTGTAAGAGCCGCCTTTAACAAAGTAAATAAGAGTTTAGGAGTAACAAATTCCGTATCATATAATTATGATTATCTAGCTATCGTTAGTTTTAAATCTAATAAAGGCGAAGAAATATTTGAAAGTTTATTAAATGAAGGAATCGAATTAATCGATTTTGAAGATGATAATGAACTAATTACTATTACCGCTAATCCTACTGATATTCATAAAATTAAAGATGTTTTAGAAAAACTTATTCCTAATATTGATTATGAATATGATGAAGTAGGAATGTATCCTAAAGAAGAAATAACTTTAACCGGTGAAGACAAAGAAGTATTTGACAAACTATATAATATGCTTGATGATATTGACGACGTAACCGCTATTTATACTAATGTCAAAATGGATTAAAATCATTTCATGTAATTGAAGTGATTTTTTATTAGCAAAACTATCTAAAAAAGTAAAGTTTTGCTAATACGCTTGCAAAACTTTACTTTTAAAATAAAAAGGAATATAATTTAAATAGGTGATGAAAAAATGATAATAAGGGATAATTATTTAAAAAAGATGATTAACGCTAAAGATACTCCATTTATAAAAGTCATAACAGGAGTAAGAAGAAGTGGTAAGTCAACTCTATTATTAATGTTTAAAGAATATTTATTAAATAATAATGTTAAAGAAGAAAATATAATCCATATGAATTTTGAATCAGCATTATATGATGATATTAAAAACTATAAAGACTTATATACTTATGTTAAATCAAAAATAAAAAAAGAAAAAATATATTTATTACTAGATGAAGTACAAAATGTTGAAGCATGGGAAAAAGCTATCAACTCTTTCAAAGTTGATTTTGATGTAGATATTTATATAACTGGATCAAATGCATATCTATTATCATCTGAATTATCAACACTATTATCTGGTAGATATATTGAAATAAAAATGTATCCTTTATCATTTAAAGAATATTTACTATTTAATAATTATGATGAAAGTAATATAAGTGATAAATTTAATGAGTATCTAAAATATGGTGGTTTGCCGGCCATTACATTAATAAAGGATAATGACGATTTAGTTTTATCTTATTTAAATGACATTTATAATACAATTGTTAAAAAAGACATCATTGATAGAAATAATTTAAAAGATACCGCACTACTTGAAAATATTATTAAGTTTGCCGCCAGCAATATAGGAAGTCCTATCTCATCAAGTAAAATAAGTGATTACTTAAATAGTAATAAAATAGTTGTAAAGTCAAATCATCAAACTATCGATAACTATCTAAATATGCTTGAAAAATCATTTATTATGTATAAAGCAGATCGAACCGATATAAAAAATAAATCACTATTAAAAACTTTAGGAAAATACTATATTTCTGATACCGGCATTCGCAATATAATCCTTGGCTTTAGAAATATTGATGAAGGCCATTTGCTTGAAAATGTAGTTTATTTAGAATTATTAAGAAGAGGCTTTAAAGTAAGCATTGGCAAATCTTCCGATTATAAAGTAGATTTTGTCGCTGAAAATCCGCACACTATCAAATATTATCAGGTAACAAAAACTTTATTAAATGATGATGTAAAAGAACGTGAAATAAGAAGTTTAGAAAGTATTAATGATAATTATGAAAAAATTATATTAACAATGGATAGATCAATAAATAATGATTTTAATGGTATTAAAGTTATAAATATTATAGACTGGTTACTAAAAGAAGAATAAAAGTTTTATAGCTTTTTTTTCTTTTGTTAAAAAATTCATTTTAAATTCACATATTTGCTATAATATACTTAAGTGGTGAAAGAAATGAAGATATTAGTATGTGATGATGAAGCGCTTATCAGAAACGTTATAAAAGAATATTCTCTAAATGAAGGCTATACCGTATACGAAGCAGAAAATGGTGAAGAAGCCATCAATATTTTATTAGAAAAGGATGTTGATGTAGTAATCCTTGATATCATGATGCCTAAAAAAGACGGCATCACCGCCATTAAAGAAATCAAAGAAATTAAAGATGTTCCTGTTATAATGTTATCAGCAAGAACCATGGAATTTGATAAACTAAATAGTTTTGAACTAGGTGCTGATGACTATGTTACCAAACCTTTTAGCCCTAAAGAACTAATGGCTCGCATTAAAGCCGTTACCAAAAGAACTAATAAAGATGAAATTATTACCGTAGATGATATCGTAATAAACAAAACCACTAGAGAATGTCTAATTAAAGGAAAAATTATTGAACTTACTCACACTCAGTTTGAACTTTTATATTTATTTTTAACTAATCTAAATATTGTTTTAACTAGAGATAAAATAATAAGTTCCATCTGGGGTTATGACTATGAAGCCGATGATCGCACCATTGATGCCCACATAAAACTATTAAGAAGTAAAATCGGCCCATACCGTGATAATATCAAAACTATTAGAAAGGTAGGTTATAAATTTGAATATAAAGAAAAACAGTCTTAGTATTAAGACTTTTGCCTATCTAATTATCTTTTCTGCTTGCATCTTATTACTGCTATGGTTTTTTCAAATTGGCTTTTTAAAAGTTTTCTATGAACGTTATCAAATAAAAAAAATTGAGCAAATCGCCACTAACATCATTAATAATAAATCAGACATTTTAAATAATTTAGAAACCACTGCTTATAATAATGAAATATGTATTGACTTATATGTCGGTACCCAAAATGTTAACTATAATACTCTAAATAAAGATTGCTTACTAACAAGTAATAATGTTAATATTAAAAAAATCAAAAATAAAATTATTACTAGTTCCAAAGAAACCGTTATTTATCGCGTAGAAAATCCTTCCAATAACTCTAAAAGTCTTATTTACGGCATTAATTTACCAAATGATGTCCACATTTTATTAAATACTAAATTAGAAGACGTTGGCTCTACCACTAATGTTTTAACTAATCAGTTAATCTATATTACGTTAATAACTATTATTCTTTCCATTATTGTATCCTTCTTTGTTGGTAAAATGCTTAATAAACCAATTTTAAACATAACTAAAAAAGCAAAATCAATGGCTGAAGGTAATTATGAAAAAGACGATATAAAATATAATATTGCTGAATTAGATGAACTAAACGATGTTTTAAATTACGCCTGTACTGAAATAAAAAATACGGATGAACTAAGACGAGACTTAATGGCTAATGTATCACATGATTTAAAAACGCCTCTTACTATGATTAAAGCATACGCAGAAATGGCAAGAGATATAAATAATAATAACGAAGAAAAAAGAACCGAAAATCTAAATGTTATTATTGACGAAGCGGACCGATTAAATATTTTAGTAAATGATATTCTAGATTTATCCAAACTACAAAACAATAGTAGCAATTTAAATTTAGAAGACTATGACTTAATTGAAGAAGTAAACTCTGTCTTAAATAGATATGAAATAATTAAAGAAACGGAAAACTATAATATAATCTTAAATGCCCCCAAAATCGCCGTTGTTCACGCTGATAAAACCAAAATAAATAATGTTCTTTATAATTTAATAAACAATGCCATAAACTATACGGGTAAAGATTTAACTGTAAAAATAAATATAACTGAAAAAAAGAACACATACTTAGTAGAAATAATTGATACTGGTAAAGGAATTGACAAGGAAAATTTAAAATTAATTTGGTCAAAATACTATAAAAATGAAAAAAATCATCAAAGAAATGTTGTTGGTACTGGTCTCGGACTTTCTATTGTTAAAGAAGTTTTAACCAAACATAAATTTAACTATGGTGTAAAATCTAAAAAGGGTAAAGGAAGTAATTTTTACTTTGAAATAGATAAAGCCAAAATTTCATAATATTTTCACATTTTCTTGATAACTTATATAAAGAAGAAGAGATAATTTATTAAAAATAATAAATAATATAAACTCAAACTCACACTTTTAAAAAATTTCTTCTTCTTTTATTATGGAATAAAAATTTTTGAAAATTTAATGAAAAACATATTGATTTATAAATAGCAAAATGTTATTATTGAAATATAGTAAAGGAGGATATAAAATGAAGGAAGGAAGAAACAATACTATACTATTAACAGTTATTGGTATTGCAACATTATTAGTAGCCGTAGCAGGAGCAACATTTGCATACTTCACTGCCCAAACTAGATATAATGACCAAAGTTCAACCTTGATTATTAAATCAGGAGAATCAACATCATTATCATTAACAGGATCATATGTAAAATTAGAAAACATTTATCCAAAAGCAGAAGCATGGGATACAAAAGTTATTAGTTTTAAAAACGATACTAAAACAGATGTAACTATGTCAAATGAACTTAACTATAATTTATACATGAAAGTTCAAAACGGTTTTAGTTCTGGCGCATTAAAGTATACATTTACTCAAGTAACTGGTGAAGAAAATAAAGTATGCTTAACTAAATATGGTGACACTGCTTGTGCTGCTGATCAAATGGTTACAACAACTGATACTAATACAGCTAACTTAGTACCAAATGTTACTGAACAAACTCCAATAACAGTTACTGGTACTGGTGAAGTACCATTTGGTAACGGTAAATTTGTTGACGGAACACAACAAAAAGCACATGTTTATTTATTAACAATTTACTTCCCAGAAACAGGTGCTAACCAAAATGCTGATCAAGATAAAACATTTACTGGCACAGTTTCAGTAAAACAAATTTAATAAAATAGAAAAGGAGGACGAAAATGAAAGATAATAGAAATAATACATTACTATTAACAGTTATAGCCATTGCTACATTATTAGTAGCCGTAATTGGTGCAACATTCGCATACTTCTCAGCAAATGCTGATGGTTCTGATCCATCTGTAGTAGAAGTCGGATCTGCATTAATCGAACTTAACTTTGATAGTGATGATGGCGCTGACTTAACAAAAACAGGTCTTCAACCAAAAGGAACAGCAACTACAATGACAACTGAAAATGCTGTTCTAACAAAAACATTCAAATTAACACAAAGTAATAATACTGATAAAGATTTTACATATGACATTTATTTAATTGTTGATGAATCAACATTTGTAAATGATCATCCTGCAACAATTACTGGTGTTACTGGAGATCCTAAATCATTATCTGCTAAATTAATTGGTAGTGAAGCAACTGGTTCAGCATCATCAACAACTGTATACGTTCCAAGTAGTACTGACACATCTGATGTAACATTAACTGCTAACGATGGTACTACTACTGTTGTTAAAGGTGTAAAATTAGGAACTGGTACATTTACTCATGGTCAAAATAGCGTAACTCATGAATATACTTTAGAAATTTATTTCTTAGATAGTTTAGAAAAACAAGACAATGATAGAAATAAAGATTTCAAAGGTCATATAGCAATTTCTTCAGGAGCAGCTGCAAACAAGCTACAATAGTAGTCGAAATAAGGTCAATAATTATGACCTTTTTTTATTGCACTTTTTTTCCCTCTATTATATAATACTTATAGAATACGAGGGTGTCATATGAGCGAGAGTGCAAAACAAAGATATAAAAAAATAGCTAAAGCATTTGATTATGTTGGTAAAATCATTTCATCCGCTTTATTGGTAATATTAGTTTTAGTTGGTATATTTTTAGTTTATTATTTAGTCTCTGCTAAAAAACTAAGTACTGACCCAAATTATGAACCAAGATTATCGCTATTTACTATTGTCAGTGGTTCTATGGAACCAAATATTAAAGTTTATGATGTTGTATTAGATTCTAGTGTAAGTGATCCCGCATCTATAAAAGTAGGAGACGTTATTACCTTCAAATCAACCGCTAGTATTAGTAGAGACTTAACTGTAACCCACAGGGTAGTTGATATTAAATTAGTTAATGGTAAATATGAATACGTAACTAAAGGTGACTGGAACCCTGCCATTGACAGTGATACGGCTAAATTTGAAAATGTCATTGGTAAAGTTATCTTAAGATTTCCTCAGCTTGGTAGAGTTCAATTCTTCTTATCAACAAGAATGGGCTGGTTTCTAGTAGTATTACTACCGGCCATGGGAGTTATCGTTTATGATATCATTAAACTAATAAAACTACTTGCTACTAAAAAAACTGCCGAAAAAATCCCTGATGATAAAAATAGTAACGGTGAGTTAAGTGCCAAAGAAAAAATAGCACTTGAAACCAATAAAGAATTAAATGAAACCCTAGAAAAAATAAAAAAGAATAACTATATAAATCAAATAAATGATTTAAAAGAAGATATTAAAGATAATGAAAATATTGCATCATCCGAAAAAGAAAGTAGTATAAATAACAACAAAGATAATGAAAATAAATTAGAGTGGTAAACATTATTTTTAGTCAGTTTATAAAAAACTTGGTTATCAATTTGGTAATCAAGTTTTTTATGTGCATAATAAAAGTTTTAATTAACATAGCCAATACTGTGGCTATAATCATGTGATGGTTAATACGTTAATGATTATTATTTTTATTATTTAAATATAATATGT
This sequence comes from uncultured Bacilli bacterium, assembly GCA_934098485.1. GTDB lineage: Bacteria > Bacillota_I > Bacilli_A > RF39 > UBA660 > CAG-533. The sequence goes on from CAKOOH010000003.1 coordinate 24,967, forward strand.
AATTGTATTGTCAAAAAAATACTTGATAATATAATAAATTGGTAATATCACTGAAAAATTACTCTGTATCGTAATAATGGTGAAAAACTAAATATGTTTCAAAAAAACACTTAAATCACATTCATGCTTACGGATAAATATTAAGCGAAGATAAGAAAGAACAAATTGTTGCTTATTTAGAAAATATTGTTTATAATATAGCATACTGTTAGATGATATAATATTAATATTGGTATATTAAAAATAGTGAAATAGATTTTATATATAAAATATAATTAATTGGTTGTTAAAATATAAAAAAGGAGGTAATAGATGAACAAAATTAAAAATTATAATAAAACGGTATTTGAAGAGATTAAACATATTGATAATAATGGTAATGAATTTTGGTATGCTAGAGAATTGCAAATTGCTTTAGAGTATAAGAGATGGGATAAGTTTATAAATGTAATAGAGAATGCAAAGATTGCATGTGAAACCAGTAATAATATAGTATTAGACCATTTTTCCCAGGTGGGAAAAATGGTCAAGATTGGTTCAGGTGCCATTAGAAAACAAGTTGATTACAAACTTTCAAGATATGCTTGTTACTTAATAATGCAAAATTCTGATCCTAGAAAGGAAGTTGTTGCTCTAGGTCAAACATACTTTGCCATTCAAACCAGAAAACAAGAACTAATCGAAAAAGAATATTCTACGTTAACCGAAGATGAAAAAAGATTTTATCAAAGAAATTTAACCAAAAAAGGCAATTCTTCTTTAAATCAAACTGCCAAAAATTGTGGTGTTAAAAATTTTGATAAATTTCATAATGCTGGATATAAAGGATTATATAATGGTGAAACGGCAAATGATATTGCTAAAAGAAAAAACTTAAGATATCGCGAAGATATTTTAGATAACATGGGAAGTGTTGAATTAGCCGCAAACCTTTTCCGTATAACACAAACTGAATCAAAATTAAAAAGAGACAATATTTCCAGTGAAAATGAAGCAACAATGGTTCATTTCAATATTGGAAAAAATATTAGAGAAGTAATCGCTAAAAACGGCGGAACAATGCCCGAAGATTTACCAACACCAAAAAAATCATTAAAAGAAATAGAAAAAGAAAAGAAAACACAAATAAAATTAGAAACAACGAAATAACATTATAGGTAATAAAAAGATTTAAAGTACTTTTTGATAAAATATAAATAGAATAAGGGAGTGATAGTATGTTAACTGCAAAACAAGTTGCTGAATATTCTCTTTCAAAAGATTCAGAAAGAAAACTTTTCAATTATAATGTTTTATCATATAATGGTAGAAAATTCTATGAAGGTAATGCAAGAATAAATATTTATTTATTTTTTAGCTCGAGTTGTACACTTAGCAAGGTTCAATTTAAGGCTGTTTTCTGATGATTTTGTAGCATAAGATAATGGCCACGTTATCAAATCAATAATGAAGCATTAAAAATATAGATTGACAGTTTATAATAACCTTTTTGTATGTCAAAATTCGTTCTTTACATATATTTATCTAAGTGTTATAATATTTATACAGATTTAAGTGGGCAGATATTCCCACTTTTATTTATGCTAATAGGAGGTTTATGCAAAAGATATTAGAAGAAATAAAAGAATTAATTGAAAAGCCAATGGCAGAGTTAGACATTACTGTTGATAGCATCGATTATGTATTAGAAAATAATTATCATTTCCTAAAAATCGTACTTGATAGAGTAAATGGTTTAGATTTAGATGCTATAGTCGAAGCAACTAACATTATTAATCCTATATTGGATGAACATGATTTAATTGATGAAGAATATATCTTAGATATATCAAGCAAAGAAAGAGGAAATTAGTATGAATGGTAAAGAATTTATTAAAGCAGTAAAAAACATAACTGCTGAAAAAGGAATAAGCGAAGATATCGTATTTGATGCGATGGAGCAAGCCCTTATAACTGCATATAAAAAGAACTTTAATTCCAAAACAAATGTTAAAGTTACAATTAATAGAGAAACTGGCGATATTAAAGTATTTTCATATTTAGTTGTTGTTGATGATTATATTGATGGTGAAGAAGTGGTTGATGAAGAAGGAAATATAACATACACTGAACCAGAAATTCCTGAAGATGCTCAAATATTACTTGAAGATGCAGTTGTAAAAGTTCCTGGCATTAAAGTAGGTGAAACTATTGAAGAAGAAGTTACTCCTCATGATTTTGGTAGAGTTGCCGCTTCAACTGCTAAACAAGTTTTAACGCAAAAAATAAGAGAAGCTGAAAGAAATAGTATCATTGCTGAATTTGAAAATAAGCAAGATGAAATTATGGTTGGCTTACTTGCCATGGAAGATAATAAAAATTATTATATTGATTTAGGCCGCACCAGAGGAATATTACCTAAATCCGAAATGATTCCTGGCGAAACAGTTAAAATGGGATCAAGTATTAAAGTATACTTACAAAAAATTGAAGCAACCACTAAAGGACCACTAATCCTTTGTTCAAGAAAAAATACCGGTTTTGTAAAAAGACTATTTGAAAGTGAAATTCCTGAACTTCAAAATGGCACTATCGTTTTATATGGTGTCGCTCGTGAGCCAGGAGTTAGAAGCAAAGTTGCTGTATATTCAACTGATGATAGAATTGATCCTATCGGAACTTGTATCGGCGAAAAAGGTTCTCGTATTGGTGCAATTTTAAGTGAACTTAATGGCGAAAAAGTAGACTTAATAAAATATGATGAAGATGAAAGTACCTTTATTGCTAACGCATTAAGTCCTGCTCAAAATGTTATCGTAAATATTATAGATAATACTAAAAATAGGGAAGCCCTTGCTATTGTTAATGATGATAATCTATCACTTGCCATCGGTAAAAAAGGAATTAACATTAAACTTGCTAGTAAACTTACTAAATTTAGAATAAATGTTAAAACTTTAGAAGAGGTTAATAAAGAAGGAAATGAAAACTAAAAAAATTCCTATGCGCTCATGTGTGCTAACCCATGAAAAATTACCTAAAAAAGAATTAATTAGAATCGTTTATTATGAAGGCACTGTTAGTGTTGATCCTACAGGCAAACAAAATGGTAAAGGGTGTTATTTAAAAAAAGAAGAAAGTGTAATTAACGAAGCACGCAAGAAAAAGATTTTAAATCATATATTTGAAACAGAGATAGATGATAGTATTTACGATGAATTATTAAAAAATATATAAAAAGAAAGAAGGTATCTTATGAGTATTAAAGAATACGCAAACGATATGAACTTTACAGTCCAAGAAGTATTAATAAAATGTAAGGAGTTAGGTATTAAAGCCACCAATTCTGATTACATTTTAAACGATGATGATATTGTAATGTTAGATAATGTAATGAATCTAATAAGTACAAATGATGAAACTAATTTTGAAGAAATGGATGCTTTAGATGATGCTGTTGATGAAATTTTAGGAGACAGTGTTAAAATTAGTGAAAGTAAACAAAAATTAAAAAAGAAAAAAAATATTTCTAATAAGGATAATATTGACTATTTAAATAAGAAAAAAGCCATGTATAAACATAAAGATAAATTAAGCACTAATGCTGAAGATGAAAATATCATTGTTTATAATGAAGGCATGACTGTTAAAGATCTTGCTGATGAATTAAATATTAGTCCTACCGATATTATTAAAAAGTTAATGATGTTAGGTACTATGCTTAATATGAATCAAACTATCGATTTTGAAACAGCTGAGATTGTTTCTCTTGAATATGGCAAAACTCTAAAGAAAAGTGAAACTCAAGACATAACTAATTTTGAAGAATATGAAATTGTTGATGATCCTAAAGATTTAATTGCTAGACCTCCAGTAATAACTGTTATGGGACATGTTGACCATGGTAAAACAACTCTTTTAGATTATATTAGAAAATCTAATGTAGCCGAAGGAGAAGCCGGTGGCATTACGCAAGCTATCGGTGCTTATCAAATAGATTATAATGGTAAAAAAATTAGTTTTATTGATACACCGGGTCATGCTGCTTTTACCGAAATGAGAGCAAGAGGCGCTAGTGTAACTGATATTGTTATTATTGTAGTTGCCGCTGATGATGGAGTAATGCCACAAACTAAAGAAGCTGTTGATCATGCTTTATCAGCTGACGTTCCTATCGTTGTTGCCGTAAATAAAATGGATAAGCCAGATGCTCATCCTGATAAAATAATGGAAGAAATGGCTGCTTTAAATATTGTTCCTGAAAGTTGGGGTGGCAACATTCCATTTGTAAACATCTCTGCCAAAACTGGTATGGGTGTTGACGAACTATTAGAAACTGTTTTAGCTATTGCCGAGGTATCTGAATTAAAAGCAAACCCTAATAGATATGCGGTTGGTACAGTTATTGAATCTCGTATCGATAAAAATATTGGCGGTGTTGCATCCTTATTAATTCAAAATGGTACTCTTCGTTTAGGAGATCCTATTGTAGTTGGTGTTTCTTATGGTAAAGTAAGAACTCTAAAAAATGATAAAGGTGAAAATATTTTATCTGCTGGACCAAGTACTCCCGTTGAAATTACTGGACTAAATGATAATCCATCTGCTGGTGATAAATTTATGGCCTTTGAATCAGAAAAAACTGCTCGTGAAATTGCTGAAAAACGTCTAGATCTTGCTAAAAATAAAAAGCAAATAAAAGCTGCTGTATCATTTGATGATTTATTTAATAAAATCCAAAGTGGTACTAAAGAAATTAATGTTGTCTTAAAATGTGACGTTCGTGGTAGTGAAGAAGCCGTTAAAAATGCTTTAGAAAAAATAAATGTTGAAGGCGTCAAAATCAAAGTTATTAGAAGTGGCATCGGAACTATTACCGAAAGTGATATCGTTCTTGCTAACGCATCAAATGCTATTGTTATTGGCTTTAATGTAATTCCATCATCTATCACTAAAGATGTTGCAAAACAATATGAAGTTGAAATTAGACTATATCAAATCATATATAAGTTAGTAGAAGAAATGGAAGCCGCTATGAAAGGTATGTTAGACCCTGAATTCGAAGAAAAAGTTACCGGTAATGCTGAAGTTAGAAAATTATTTAAATTTAGTAAAGTTGGAACTATTGCCGGAGTTATGGTAACATCTGGTATTATTAAAAATAAATCTAAAGTAAGAATTATTCGTGATGGCGTTATTATCTATGACGGTATTATTTCATCACTTCAAAGAGAAAAAGATACTGTTAAAGAAGTAAAAAGTGGTTTTGAATGTGGTATCACTATTGAAAACTTTAATGATATAAAAGAAAAAGATGTTTTTGAAACTTATGAAATGGTTGAGGTTAAAAGATAATGAGTAATATAAAAATAGAAAGAATTTCTTCCCAAATAACTAAAGAATTATCTGAAATATTTTATGAAGAAGTTCATAACGAAATTTTAAAAAGTGTAACAATAATTGATGCAAAAGTTACTAATGACTTATCACTTGCAAAAGTTTATTATACTTTTTTAGGGAATTATGATAAAATAACTATTCAAGAAGAGCTTAAAAATGCTAGTAGCTTCTTAAGAACTGAACTTGCAAAAAGAATGGATTTAAGAACCACACCAGAACTTAGATTTGTTTATGATGAATCTACTGAATATGGTGAGCACATTGATGAAATAATAGAAGAAATTCATAACGAAAAATAATTTTAATAGGGGGATTTATGAAGTTGTATTTAAAAAACATTACTGATGAAGATCATAAAGCATTAATAACTGCTATGCTTGTTCATCATTATCAAGATATTGCGGGTCCCGATTGGGTAGAAAAAATTCCTGTAAAAAAATTAAGAGAACGCTTTAGTTATGCCACAAATGAAGCTAAAAGAGACGTTTATGAATTATTTGAAACAAATTTATTTAATACAGTTGCGTTCGCTATTATGGGAGAAGACGGCTCATTATATGGTCTTGCCCTTTTAGATATATTAAGCATGCATTTAGAAGATGAAAGTACCGATACTTACGGTCAGTTATATCAATTATATATTAGACCCGAGTATCGTAAAAGTTTCACTTCATCTGATAGTAAAAGTTTAGGTGCTGAATTAAAAACAGCATTAGAAAACTATTTTAAAGCAAATGATGTAAATGAAGTAATTATGAATATTCCTAAAAGTGTAAGTTACCTACTGGAACTAGGTAAAATTTTAGAATTTGAAAGCGTCAAAGAAAATCCCAAAACAACTGAGACAATCCATAAATTTTAGGTAAACTATGAATGGCGCAATAATTGTAAATAAAGAAAAAGGCCTAACCAGTAGAGATGTCATTAATAAATTAAACAAAATATTACATACCAAAAAAATCGGCCATATTGGTACTCTTGATCCTATGGCCACCGGTGTTTTAGTTTGTTTAGTTGGAAAATGTACTAAACTTTGTAACATTTTAGTTAATCATGATAAAGAATATATTGCTTCCTTTAAATTAGGCTTACTTACAGATACTCTAGATATAACCGGTCAAATTTTAAAAGAAGAAAAATATATTATTGATGAAACAAAATTAAAAGAAGTTTTAAATAGTTTTATTAAAACTTATAAGCAAACAGTACCAGTATATTCAGCCGTAAAAAAGAACGGTAAAAAATTATACGAGTATGCAAGAAATAATATTGAAGTTACTCTTCCTGAAAAATTATGCACAATATATTCTCTTGAATTATTAAATATAACTAATGATATTATTACTATCAAAACAAAAGTATCTAAAGGAACATATATAAGAGCGCTTATTAGAGATATTGGTTCTTCTTTAAACACATATGGAACCATGACATCTTTAGAAAGAATAAGTTTAGATAAGTTCACTATAAATGATAGCTATACTATAGATGAAATTGAAAAAGGTCATTTTAAATTACTAAAACCAGAAGATATTTTAAATTGTACAATTGTAAATATTGGTAAAGACCTTCTTTTTAAAATTCAAAATGGTCAAAGACTAAAAATGAATGACAAATTCGTATTGTTCAAATACTTAGGAAAAGACATCGCGATTTATCAAAAATATAAAGATAATGAAATTAAACCATTAATTATATTTTAAAAGCCAATTTTAGGCTTTTTCTTTTGTGACATTTTTCGCACTATTTTTTAAAAGATGTGTTATAATATAAAACCATGAAAACAAATTTAAAAGAATTAATTAAAATTATAACAGTTATAATTGTCTTATTTAGTTTTATGACAATTTATATTATTAATGATTATCAAAGTGGTAAAAAACTAGAAGAAATTGCCTTTTTTGATGAAGAAAATCTTCCTGATTACATTGAAGAAAAAACAGAAAAAACTTCTGCTACCATGACCACCACTAAAGAAACAACAACTACTACTGTGCCTGTAAAACAAATCGTTTGGGATAATTTAACATTAGAAGAATTAACTAGTAAATTGGATGCCAATTTATATGATACTCTAAAAGGAACTGGAATTCATTTTGCTTCTTTTACTAGAGATTATGGGTTAGATCCTTATTTAGCTGTATCCATCGTCAATTTAGAAACGGGCTGTAAATGGGGATGTTCTACATTAGTGAAAAAATGTAATAACATAGGTGGTTTAAAAGGAAGACCTTCTTGTGGTGGTGCTTATATGAAATATGATACTCTTGAAGAAGGAATTTATGGATACCTTAATATTGTTTATAAATACTACTGGTTAAAGGGTTTAACTACTGCTCAATTAATGAATCCTAAATATGCAGAAGACCCTCTATGGGCTCAAAAAGTTAATGCTTATTATGAAACAATTAAAGCCACTTAATTGTTTTTTTGTGTATCTTTTGTTATCATTGTTATAGGTGGAAAATATGAAATATAAATGTGAAAATTGTGGCTTTATTCACGAAGGTGAGTTATTTGATGGTTACATTTGTCCCTTTTGTAGATCACCTCTTCAATCATTTAAATTAATAAGTAAAGAAGAGAAAGTATACAACCGGGTAAATATAAAAAGTGATAATAAGTGTATAAATAGAGTTTTAGAAAAATGTATAAACTGTGGAGTTTGCTCTAAAACCTGTGAAAATATTGTGGGAATTAAATATGATTCTAAAAAATGTGATGGTATTTGTATAGGTTGTGGTCAGTGTCTTTTAACCTGTCCGACTGGCGCTATAACGCCTAAATACTGTTACCGAGATGTTTTAAACTACATTAATGATAAAGAATATAAAGTTATTGCCATGACTAGTCCTGCTGTAAGAGTTTCTTTAGGCGATGCCTTTAATTTTCCTAAAGGATCTTTCGTTGAAGGAAAAATGGTTAGCAGTTTAAAACGCCTTGGTTTTGATTATGTTTTTGATACCTCTTTTGGTGCTGATTTAACTAGCATTGAAGAAGCCCACGAATTATATGAAAGAATTAAACAAAATAAAAAGGGCATGTTTACTAGTTGTTGTCCATCTTGGGTTAAATATGCCTCAATATATCATCCGGAGTTAATATCTAATTTATCAACTTGTAAAAGTCCTATCGGAATGGAAAGTTCAATTATTAAAGAATATTTTGCTCCCTTAGAAAATATTTCTAAAGAAAAATTAATTATTGTTGCCATTGTCCCTTGTACAAGTAAAAAAGAAGAAATCATTAATTCTGACTGTGATTATGCTCTTACAACTAGTGAACTTGCTTTAATGATTAGAGAATATAATATTGATTTTAATAACTTAAAAGATGAAGAATTTGATAATATTAAAGGCTCATCTTCTGGTAAAATATTTGGTGCTTCTTCCGGCGTTGCCTTATCAGTATTAAGAAGCCTTTACCATGAGATAACCAATAAAGATTTAAAAGAAGAAGAAATCAGTATTAAAGAAAAAGATACTTACAAAGAAATTAAAATCAAAATGAGTAAATATATAGTTAAAGCCATATCTGTATCAACAATGAAAAATTTAGAAAGCATTCTTCCTATTATAAATGAATATGATTTAATAGAAGTTATGAACTGTGATGGAGGATGCATCAGTGGTGGTGGGCAAATTATAATGCCGATTGTCGAAAAACAAGAAATCAAAAAAGAAAGAAAAAACAGTTTATTTAAACAAGATAAAAAACCTGCTATAAAGTATGCTTATAAAAACAATGAAATTATTTCTCTTTATGACGATTATTTAAAAGACAATAAGGACATTAGAGAAAAACTTTTGCACACAACTCATAAAGACCTATCACATTTATTAACTAAGAAAGAAGAAAAATAACATGTATGATCCTAAACTTTTAAAATTGAATTTTAGCAATTTATTCGGTCAAGACCTAGATAATTTTTTAAGTGACGAAAATTTTATAAAAGCACTATACGAAAAAAGTTATAGTGTTCTTACCGCTAAATGTTCTTACGATGGCAAAAATGAATTAAAATTAAAAATTTTAGAAAACTATTTTTTGTATTTATCTTCACAAAGTAAGTTAAATTCTAAAAATCAAGAACATTTAGATTTTCTTAAAGAATTTTATTTTAAATTATTTATTTCCCATCCAATTATATTTTTTAAAAGTAGTCTTTATAAATATCCCGATTTAATATTTCCTGAAATGCCAGAAAGCATTTATAATGAACTTGAAAATTTAAAAAATACGGCTACTAAAAATGCCAAGAAATACTTACGAAAAGATAATCTTTCTCAAAGTGATATTAATTACCTATTACTATTTTATAAAGATAGAAAAAACTCTAAAACTAAAGAAAAAATTATTACATATATCATTAATAATTTTAAAGAATGTTCGCTTCCAGAAAAGAGTTTTTTATTAGAAGCAATAGGAAAGGAGATTAATTTAGAAACTCCTGCTTATCTTTGCATTACTGATGCCCTTTCAACTAGTGATATTAACTTTTTCTTACCTCGTTCTTGTTTAATTGGTATTAACCCAGAATTTTTAAAGAAAGACGTTGTTACTGTATTATATAAACTTATAACTCAAATTAAACATTCTATCGACATTAAAGTACCATTAAGCATGGAATTTTCATCTAATAGTTTTTCTACTTTAAATGCTTTACTGCCTGGTGAATCAGATGATGAATATAATTTAGCATCTCAAAAATTTGCCATAGAAAAACTAGATACCATCTTTAGTAAATATGATGCTCAAAATAATTTGTTATCTAAAGTATCTAGAGAAAATAAGAAATTATCTAAAAAAGAGCCTATCAAAAGAATTAGTAAACCTTATGAAAATATCGTAACATCAGTTAGAAATAATCCTTATTTATTAAATGAATATCCTGAATTAAAACTTATTTTTAATCCTGATGGGACTTTAAAAGACATTTCGGAATTAGTTAAATTATATGCTCTTTTAGATTCTAATTTAGAAAAGATTATGGCAAGTACCCCCATCAAAGAATTAACCCCTATAATATACTTTATTGATCATGAACTTTTAAGTAGAAAGAAAGTTACATTAACTGGTCAGAGTAAAGAATACTTACACACTTTTTTTGATATTATTATTTGCTTAATAAATAAAAGATGTAGTGAAATAGAAGATTTAATAAAAATGATTATCAATAATCCTCGAAAAAAAGAAGAAATTAGTAGTCTAATTGAAAGTCATTTTATTATAATAGACGAGTATTTAAAAACTTTAAATTATTATCGTTTAAATCAAAAGGGCGATTCTTACATTAATAATGGTTTTATTTCTTTAGAAGCCACCATTTTAAAAACAAAAGATGATTATTCTTACATTTTAAGATGTAGTACTTTAAGACTATTAACTTTAAAATAAAAAAGTTGACTCAACAAAAGTCAGCTTTTTTATAATACATCATCATCAAAACCTAAAGTGTTTTTTGCCACATAAATAGGTCTTCTTTTAATTTCTAGATACATCTTAGAAATATATTCACCAAGTATTCCTACTGCAAGTAGATTAAGGCCACCAAATAAAAGAACTACACAAATTAAAGAAGGATATCCCGGAACATCAGCCCCCGTAATTAATGTTTTAATTAAAATAACTAATAAATAAATAAAGGCAAATCCCGATGATAAAATTCCTCCAACAGTTGCTAGTTTTAATGGCTTAACACTAAAATTAACAATTCCATACCACGCATACTTAAATGATTTTATTAAATTAAAGTTAGATTTACCCGAATGTCTATCTTCAACTTCATAATTTAAATATTTAGTTTTAAAACCTACCCAAGAAAATATTCCTTTAGAAAAACGATTATTTTCTCCTAGGCTAACAATAGCGTCAACAACATTTTTTCTAAACATTCTAAAATCAGAAGCACCATTATGAAATTTAGTATCACTTAATTGATTCATAAATTTATAAAAAGCACCTTTTAAAAACCTTGCTAAAAAACTTTCATTTGGTCTTTTTTCATTAACCATAGCCACTGCATCATAGTCTTCGTTTTCTTCTAAAAAATTCATCATTTCTAAAATATACTTAGGATTTTGTTGTAAATCACCATCTACAATAGAAGTGTACTTAGCCTTAGCGTGAGAAAGCCCCGCATATATTGCCGCATCTTTTCCAAAATTACGACTAAAATTTATCACTTTAACATGTTTTTTATCACTTTCATAAACTTCTCTTAATTTTAAGTATGTATTATCTTTAGATCCATCATTAACAAATATAAGTTCATAGTCTACATCCCTTAATGCTTCCGTTAATTTATCGTGCATTAATAATACATTTCCTTCTTCATTATAGCAAGGTATAATTATATTTAACTTCATTTTGCACCTCAAATAGATTATAACATGTAAAAGGTAGATAGTAAATTAGAGATATTATTTCTAAAAAAAAATCATATTTTAAAGATTATAAAAAATTTTTTTGCACTTTTATAAAAATGTGTTATAATTACAATAATAAAGGTGGTTAGCAAAATGGATACGATTTTAAAAAATGATACTCTAAATACAGTTATGAGTTTTATCAAGAGTAATATTTGGATTATAGGATTACTTCTAGCAATTGTTGTTGTAATTATTTTAATTATTATCTTTTCAAAGAAAAGACCTGTCGAAATAGAAAGTACTAGTAATGACAATGTCGGCGATTTAATGAATGTAAATCCGTCTTTAGAAAATAGTACTAATATAATAAATACGGATGAAGTAAATGCACCAGCCCCGGTAAATGCCCCTGAGTCTTTAAATGAAGAAAATTTAGAAACTCCCATAATGCCGGTAACTGAAGAAGTTGAAATGAATGTAAATACTGCCGTAACACCAGCCCCTGTAAATTTAGAAACCACACCAGTTAGTGTACCAGAAGAAACAAGTGCTATAAATGCAGAACCTATTTCTTTAGAACCAGAAATTCCCGAAGTTGCAAGTGCGGCACCTACTTATGAAGAAATAAAAGAAACATCAAATTTAAATATAGTAGATGATAATGTTTTAAATAATAACTTAATGAATAATGATGCTAGTGCTAATGTCGTAGTAAATAATCCTATTAATAATGCACCGGCAGAAAAAGAAGATTTAAATGCTTTTGATCTTCCTATGCCAGCCCAAAATACTGAAGTAGTAAATAATTCTGCATCTGCACCTAAAGAAACCGAAACTTTAGAAGAAGAACCTGTAAAAACTGAAAACTTTACTGCACCTGAAGTAACTAACTTAGAAGACACCTTAGAGCTTCCTAAAATGGCAAACGAAGCTATCAATGAAAATATAACTGCTACTAAAAAATGCCCTAACTGTGGACATGATAACCCATACTCATATAAAGTGTGTGTTAAATGTGGTACTATTTTAGAATAATAACTATGGTAAAACATAGTTTTTTTCATGTCTAAATTTTTTACATATAAAAGTATGACGTGTTATAATAAATAAAGAAAGAAAGTGAGTTCTATGAAAAAGAAAATCATTATTATTATTTTAATTAGCCTTGTTATTTTATTACTATTTCTTTATATTATTTTTAATCATCAAAAAGAAAAACCAATTCTAATTAATAATCCCTCTACATTTGAAATAATAGATGAACATGGCAAAGAAGAATATAAAACTTTGTTAAAATTAGTAGAGCATGATGGTGAAACTAGCACACTGGGTGATTTATCAGCTAAATATGAAACGATGACCTGTGAATATAAAGTAGATATAAATAAACTAAAAGAAACGATTCCATATGTTACTTATAATAATGATAATACTAATGAAGAACTTAAAAATATTGTTGCTATCATTAAAGAAAAATTTAATATTACTATTGATGACTCATGGAAATATATTATTCATTATCCCGCATCAGATTTATCTTTTGGATATATAATTTTTATTTATTATATTAATGATAATATCGCTACTGATAGGTACATATCTTTTGATATTAAAAATGGTGTAATAGACGAAATTGCCTATGCCTATTTAGATAGAGATCTTAATGAAAATGAAATTTTATATAAGTATAATTATTTTATTAATCATTATAGGCAAGAAAAAGGATTTGTCAAAGATTATGAAAAGTGGTACACAATAGCAGGTGATGAAACATCTATTGTTTATCATTTTAATAGAAATAAAATAGCTTATGGCTATGTGATATTTTATAAATATAAAGATTTAGGAGCTATTAACAATGATTGGGGCATCGAAATGTTTATTGAACCCGAATTAATTGAAAATTTTATTAATACTAAAAAAATCATTGTAAAAGATAATAATGATAAGGAAATTAAAACCATTGAAAATAAAAAAACTATTACTAAAATAACTTCATTAATGGCAAGAACAATACCTGCTTTAAATAATAATCAAAAAAGTGATAAATCTAATGAACTAAAACTATTTTTATATGATAAAGATGAAAAATTAATAAATAGTCTAGACCTTAATGAAAATGGTATTTTAGAACTTAATAACGCTCAAAATGAATATTTAAAAGAAACATATTTAAATGAATTATTAAAAATAATAAAGTAGGGTAGTATCTATTTAAACGGATACCTCTTATTGACTAAAAACAAAATTAAGTATAATATTAAATTAGGTGGTAATATGATAAAAGTTTTTACAGGACCCATGTTTAGTGGTAAATCAGATGAATTATTAAAGGAATATGATCGTAAATATCATAAGAGTAAAATACTTTTATTTAAACCCCAAATTGATACTCGTGATTTTGGAGTAGTTAAAACTCGTAATGGTAAAGAAATATCAGCGATTTTAATTAAAGACATTAAAGATATTAAAAAACATATAACCGATAAAATAACAACCATTTTTATCGATGAAGCAAACTTTTTAAAAGGCGACGTTAACATTTTAACTGAATTATCTATTAATGAAGATTTAGATATCTTTTTAGCCGGTTTAAACATGACTAGTGAGCAGCAACCCTTTGGTTTAATGCCAGAAATACTTGCTATCGCTGATGAAATTGTTATAATGCACGCATCATGTAACGACTGTAATCGTGATGCCTTTTATACCTATTACGATGGAAAAAAGACCGGCGATATTTTAGTAGGAAATGATAATTATCTTGCTTTATGTCCTAGATGTTTAAGGAAAAGATTAAATGAAAAAAGGTAAATTAATAGTAATTGAAGGAACCAATTCTTCTGGTAAAGAAACGCAAAGTAATTTATTAGTCGCTAAATTAAAAGAAAAGGGCATTCCGGCTATCAAAATGCGTTTTCCCGATTATGAAAGCCCTACTGGTAAAATCATTGGTGAATGCATTTTAGGTAAGCACAGCCCATCATTTTTTAAAGAGGGAATTAATGAAATTCCTCCCAAAGTTGCTGCTTTATACTATGCTGCCGACCGTGTTTATAATATTGAAAAAATAAATAAATTATTAGAATCTGGTACCAATGTTATTTTAGATCGTTACGTCGAATCAAATATGGCTTATCAAGCCGCTAAATTTGATGATTTAAAGGACCGTATCAACATGCTATTATGGATGGAACAATTAGAATTTAACTTGCTAGATTTACCTAGACCCGATAAAGTAGTATGCTTATATTTACCATATGAATATCGCACCGATCAGTGTGATGATAATAAGCATTTAAAAAATACCGAAAGTGTTTATGGCCTTTTAGCCGAAAGATATAACTTTGCTATTATAAACTGCGTTAAAGAAGATAAAATTCGCAATCGTAATGAAATAAGTGAAGAAATATATCATATAATCAAAGAGTTTTTGACAGCCGAATGTTAAGTAAATGCTAAAAATTATCTAAATAAGTAAATATCCTGTATAATATACATATATTTTAATTCGACAATTTCCTCAGTTTTTAAGGTATAAAATAAATAAAAAGGAGGGAATATGTTAGTTAAAGTATTTGATGAATCACACGAAAAAGATTTAGAAAGAAGTGTAAACTCATTTTTAATGACTGTTGATGATTTAATAGATATCAAATATAGTGTTGCCATCACCGCTTGCGGAGAAGAGCAAATCTATTGTTTCACAGCCATGATAATATATAGAAATGTAAGTGATGAGTAATTGAAAAAAAATAGTTTTATGGTAGGTACATTTATATCTACCGCCTCAGTTATCTTTGTAAAAATCTTAGGAATGCTTTACGTTATTCCTTTTTATCATATCGTCGGCTCTAAAGGCGGCGCATTATATAGTTACGCTTACAATGTTTACCTTATCTTTTTAGGTATCTCTTCTGCCGGCATTCCTAGTGCTATTAGTAAAATCATTAGTGAATATAATGCCTTAGGTTACCTCGAAGCTAAAACAAGAGTATTTTCTTTAGGAAAAAAGATTATTGGCTATATATCTATCGCTATGTTTATTTTATTATTTGTTTTTGCCGAAGAATTTGCCACTTTAATAATTGGCGATTTAACAGGTGGTAATACTATTGAAGATGTCTGTTTTGTTATAAGATGTGTATCATTTGCCGTTTTAATAATCCCTCATTTAAGTGTTACCAAAGGCTACTTTCAAGGACATAAATATTTTACTCCTTCTTCAGTAAGTAATTTAATTGAACAAGTTGTAAGAATATTTGTGATTTTAGCCGGTTCCTTTTTGGCCTATAAAGTTTTTAATTCCAGCTTAACTCTAGCCGTTGGGATTGCCGTTTCCGGTGCCTTTTTTGGCGGCCTTGTTGCTTATTTATATTTAAAAAGAAACATGAATAAATATAAAAGCGATTTAAATCTAGATAAAGAATACCAAAAAGATAATGTTACCAATAAAGAAATAGTTAAAAAAATTGCTAAATATGCCATACCATTTATTATTATTAATATCGTCAATAACATCTATAGTTTTACCGATATGGTTTTAGTTTTAAGAACTTTAAATAAATTAGGTTTTAGCGCTAGCGATGTCGAATTTATTACTAGTGTTATCTCCACATGGAGTGGTAAAATTGCCATGGTTGTAAATTCTATCGCGATGGGGATGACTGTAACCTTAATACCAACTATTGTTGAATCATTTACCAAAAAAGATCATCAAAGTTTAAATCACAACTTAAATAAAGCCCTCCAAATTGTGACTTACACCTCACTACCACTTGCGATTGGTATTTCCATCTTGGCAACACCTATCTGGACTATGTTTTATAATACCAATGCTTATGGTGGAGCTATCTTAAAAGTTATAATCTTTAATGCCTTAATTGGCAATATCTCTATGATTGTAAGTGCTACTTTACAAAGCTGTAACCGTTTTAAAGCTGTATATCTAACTAACATAATTGGCCTTCTTACTAATGCTTTATTAGACGTTCCTTTAATGCTTTTATGTCATAGAATTGGAATCGGCCCTTATTACGGCGCTATAATTTCTTCAACCATCGGCTTTATTATTTCTATTACCCTAGGTTTAAAACTAGTTGGTAATAATGAATTTAGCTTAAACTACAAAGATACATTTATATGGATAGGTAAATCCTTAGTGCCAGCTTCTTTCATGGTTATCGTTCTTTTACCACTAAATAAAATATTACCATTTAATGTATATCAAAAAGGTGGAGCGCTTCTAACAATTATTATAAACGCCATTATTGGTGGTATTATATTTATCTATATAAGCTATAAACTAGGTATTTTAGACCATATATTTGGAATAGATGCCATTAATAAACTATTAAAAAAACTCACCCGTGGTAAGTTTCAATTAAAAGAAAAAAAATAAATTAAACCATATACATATTTGTATTATAATTTACTTCATCACCAGATGTTTTTCCGCCTTCTTCAAGTCTAGATACGCGCGATTCCAGTCTATTAATTTCTCTTTCAATTTTCGCCATTCTAGCATCAATATCACTATACATGTTTTGATTCATGTAAGCATTATTATTATTTAAAGAAGGCCCTGCATAAAATTGGGAATTTGCACTAACTGTTTGATTTGGAACCATTCCCATTTGGTTCATGTTCATATTCGGTATGTATCCAGTCGACTGATTAAACCCATATTCAGAAAAGAAAGAATTACGATCTTTTTTCATATTTCACCTCTACCATAATATATGTGAAAATAAGAAAAAAGTTTATAAAGGAGTAACTATGAGATTAAGAAATGTTAAAAATGCGAGAGAAATAGTATCGAATCATCCCTTAATAATTAAGGAAAATATATTTGATAATTCTAAAAAACTACATATTGAAATTGGCTGTGGAAAAGGTTCATTTATTATTGAAATGGCCAAAAGAAACCCTGATATTAATTTTATTGGTATTGAAAAATATGAATCAGTTTTAATTAGAGCCTTAGAAAAAATAGAGGACATTCCTAGTAACCTAAGATTTATGTGTTTTGATGCGGGAAATATAGATGCGATATTTTCTAAAAATGTCGACACTATTTATTTAAATTTTTCTGATCCTTGGCCTAAAACTAGACACGCTAAAAGAAGACTTACTAGTCCTATCTTTTTAGACCTTTACGATAAAATTTCTAGTGGTAAAACTCATATTATTATGAAAACTGATAACAAAGGCTTATTTGCGTATTCCCTTGAAACGTTAAATAATGCTGGTTTTCATTTTAATCGTGTCTCTTTAGATTTTCCCTTAATTGAGTCAGTTCCCACCGAGTACGAAATGAAATTTAGAAATAGTGGCGAAACTATCAACTATTTAGATGCCATAAAATGATTTTACAATCAATTTTATAAATGGTATAATTACTCTAGGAGAAAATATGAAAAAAATAATATTATTAACTATTTTATTAATATCTCTAACTGGCTGTGTAAATATAAATAGTACTAGCATAGAAAATCTTATTAGTACTATAAAGCGAAGTAAGTTATCCTTAACAAATGAATACCGTAATGGCTTTACTTATTATTTACCTGTCAATATGAATGTTTTATCATCTGATAAAGCCAATGAAGTATTAACTGATGGGAACTATAATTACTATTTATACGCTGATATGATTAGTTTTTATAATAAAACTAGTTTTGATTATAAGGAAAATAAGACTAGCTATAAAAGTTTAAATCTAAAAGATGATAAAGCATCTGGATATTTAGAAATAAATCAAAAAAACGACAAATATCTAATTGAAATAATGTATAATTATGCTAAAATAGAAGTGATGGTAGATAAAGATAAAATTAATGAAGCTATATCTAATTCATTAATCGTTATTAGTTCCATCAAATTTAATAAAGATATCATTGAAAATATGCTAGGAAAAAACGTTCTTAGTTTTAGTGAAGAAGAATTTAATATATTTGAAACTAACTCAAATACAAGTAATTTCCTAGAAATAGAAAAAGAATTTGGTACATATGAAGGCGATGATATCCCGGATTATGATTTAGTAAATTAAGGAGAGATTTTAATGGGAGTATTTAAAAAATTAAAAGACGTCTTATTTGATGTCGAAGATGATGAATTACCTGTTATTCAAAAAACACCAAAAAAAGAAGAGGTCAAAGAAGAAAATCCTATTAAGGAAATAAAGATACCTAAAGAAGACTACAGTGCTCCAGAAGTAAAAGAGCCACGGAAAGAAAGTTTTAACTTCCCAATTGATTTTGATGAGCCTGTGCCATCTAGAACTGCTAAAAAAGATTATTTATTTGATGATGATTTTGATGTTAAACCAGCATCACACAAAGAACCTGTAAGAGATTATAGAGAACCAAGAAGATATGATGAACCAGCACCTAAAAGAAAAGATGCTCCTGATTATTCAAAAATACTAACTAGAGAAACTAAAAAAGAAGCATTCAAGCCATCACCCGTTATATCACCAGTTTATGGAATATTAGATCAAAATTATACTAAAGACGATGTTATTATTAAAACTGATGTTGGTATTAAAAATCCTACTTTAGATGATGCTTTAAAAAAGGCTCATGGCATTAAAAAGAAAGAAGAAAAAATCTTCGATGAAAATTTTGAAGAACCACCACTAAAAACTTTAGATGAAATATTAATTGCTAAAGATAAAAAAGTGGAAGTAAAAAAAGAAGAAAAAGAAGAAGAAGAATTACCAATTGTTAAAAAAGAAAGTATGCTTGTTTCTAAAGCCGAAACTGAAAATATTAAATTAGAAGATGATAGTCTTCCCGATGAACCATATGCTGATGAAAAGAAAGAAACAACTTTAGAAGATGATTTATTTAATTTAATAGATTCAATGTATGAAGAAAAAGAAGAGGAGGAATAAAAAATGGAATTTATGGCAGAAGTATTACCAATAATTATTTATATTTTATTAATTATTTTACTAGTAATTGGAATTATTTTAGGAATAAAACTTATAATAACTATAGATAAAGTTAATTATGTAGTTGATGATATTACCGAAAAAGTTGAGTCATTAGATGGATTTTTCAAAATAATCAATATGGCCAACAATAAATTTAATTTAATTACAACAAAAATAAGTGATTGGATTATGACTCTAATTGGGAAAATCCCACTATTTAATAAAAAAGGAAAGGAAGAAGAGGAAGATTATGAGTAAAAAAGGTTGTGCATTATTTACTGGTTTAGCAGTAGGAGCAGGATTAGGAATTCTATTTGCTCCAAAGAAAGGAACTGAAACTAGAAAAGACATTTCTAAAAAATTAGATGAATTATGGGGAAAAGTTAAAGAGTTAGATTACGGTGAAGTAAAAAGTACTCTTGAAGTTAAAATTAAAGAATTAAAAAAAGAATTAGCTGATCTAGACAAAGAAAAAGTTGCTAGCATCGCTAAGGAAAAAGCTTTAGTAATTAAAGATAAAGCTGAAGATTTATATAACTTAGCTGTTGAAAAAAGTTCTCCAGTTTTAGAAAAAGCTGCTAAAGAAGTAAAAGATAAAGCTGCTGAATTATTAAGTAGCACTGCTAAATCATTAGAAAAAACTAGTAAAAACTTAAAAAAAGCAAACTAGTTTTTTTTTCTTGACTATCTTTTAGGCATTTGTTATACTTATCTCGTTAACGAAGACGGAAACTTACAACTTCCAGAGTTAAATCGTATATCACGTTAAGATATTAAAGAGCATGAAAATCATGAAATAAGGTGGTACCGCGGCATTAGTCGTCCTTAGATTAATGATTTTTTTATTTTGTAAAGGAGTATTTATGAGAAAATTTGAAAAAATAAGTTTTGAACAATTTAAAAAAGATGTCAAAGATGATAAGAGCTTATATGAAAATTTTAGTTTACCTAAAAGAAGTACTAAACACTCAGCCGGTTATGATATATGTAGTTTAGAAGAATATACTATTAAACCTCATGAAGCTAAAGCCTTTGGAACCGGTTTAAAAGTCGCAATGAATCCTGATGAAGTACTATATTTATATACTAGAAGTTCTTTTGGATATAAATATTGTGCCACTCTTGCCAATAGTGTCGGCGTTATTGATTCAGATTATTATAATAATGAGGATAATGAAGGACACTTTAGAGTTAAAATAATTAATCATGGTGAAAAAGATTTAGAAGTAAAAGTTGGCGACCGTATTGCTCAAGGTATTTTCATGAAATACTTAACTGTTGATGACGAAGATGAAATAACAAGTGTTAGAACTGGTGGAATAGGTTCTACCAATAAGGAGGGAAAATAATATGACATTTTTTGAAGAATTAAAATGGAGAGGCGTTGTAAAAGATATCAGTAGTCCTGATTTAGAAAATAAACTTAACAATGAGTCTTTAACATTCTATCTAGGAACCGATCCTACTGCCGACTCTCTACATATTGGCCATTATGCATCATTTGTTACTGCCAAAAGATTAGCCCGTCATGGACATCATCCTATTATTTTAGTAGGTGGTGCCACTGGTTTAATCGGTGATCCAAGACCAACTGCGGAAAGAGAAATAATCTCTAAAGAAACTGTTGCTAAAAACATTGAAGGATTAAAAAAACAAGTTGACATGCTTTTAGAAGGCAAAGCTCAAATAGTTAATAATTATGACTGGACTAAAGATGTTACTTTCTTAGATTTCTTAAGAGATATTGGAAAATATATCAATGTTAATTACATGCTTGGAAAAGATATTATTTCCAGAAGACTAGAAACTGGTATTACTTATGCAGAATTTTCATACACCTTATTACAAGGATTTGATTTTCTTCATTTATTTAATAATTATAACTGCACTCTTCAAGCCGCTGGATCAGATCAGTGGGGAAACATTACAACTGGTATCGAATTAATAAGAAAAATTGAAAATAAAGAAGCATATGGATTTACAATGCCATTAATTTTAGATGCAACGGGCAAGAAATTTGGTAAAAGTGAAGGAAATGCTTTATGGCTTGATAAAGAAAAAACATCACCATTTAAAATATATCAATACTTAATTAATTCTGATGATTCAAAAGTTATTGAATACTTAAAAGTATTTACCTTTTTAACCAAAGAAGAAATTGAAAGAGTTGAAGCTGAATTTAAAAAACATCCTGAAGAAAGATTAGCACAAAAAACTCTTGCTTATGAAGTTGTTAAAGACTTACATGGTAAAGAAGAAGCCGATAAAGCTAAAGAAACTAGTGAAAAAATCTTTAATGGTAAAGTAACTGATGAAATGCCTAAAGTGGAAGTAACAAGTAATAACATCTTAGACATTTTAGTTGATAGTAAATTAGCACCATCAAAAAGTGAAGCGAGAAGACTAGTTACTCAAGGCGGAATAAGCATTGATGAAGATAAAATAGTTGATCCTAACTATGTAAGTGAAAAAACCGATTTTGTATTACACAAAGGAAAGAAAACCATTATTAGAATTATAATAAAATAGATTGTGGCTCCATAAAACCACAATTTTTCTATATAAAATTATATAATTATGTTATAATTACTATAGGTGATTAGTATATGTTAGATAATTATTTGGAAGTAGACGGAAAAAAATTAGAAGTATTATTTTTATTTAATTACAAAGAAAGAGACTTCGTTGTTTATGAATGCCCTGATGGAGAAATAAGTGCCTCAATTATAAATAATAAAGGAACTCTAACTTTAGAGAAAATTACATCAGATGAAGATTGGGACTATGTAGACAAGAAATTAGAAGAGTATTTACACAGCGATGACGAAAATTGAATTAAGATATAGTGAAGAAAACGGCTATTATGCTTTAATGTATCGTGATGATAAATTAATAAAAAAAGCCATCGGTGACGATTTTACCTATAATATTGAAAAGTTAAGTTCGTTTGATAAAATTCTAAAAAATGCTGACATCTCTAATGATGTCTTTAAAGCGGAACTTTACGATGGTGTTATAGAATTTTATAATTTAGAAAAATACGATGAATTACTAACCAAATATTTTCCTAAATCTTATACTTATGCTAAAAATAAATTAGCCGTTAAACAAAAAAAAGAAGAAACGGTCAAAAATAAAGCCCTTGCTAAAGAAGATAAAGAAAATGAGCGTATTTTAAAGCAAAAAGCCGCATCCGAAGCCGAAGAAATTAGAGAAAAAGAAATCACTCGTAAAAAACTAATCAAAGATTACGAAGCATCTAATAAAAAAGCCTCAAAAGAAGAAAATCAAAAACAAAGTGATCTTGAAGATGCTATCAAAAGGAACCAAAAAGAAAAAAAGGCTCAATTAAGACTTCGCAAAATAGAAAAAGTTAATAGAGCAGCCACTATTGCGGGAAACGTAATCGTTTGGGCTTCCTTAATCGCATCAGTATATTTTTTAGGTTACAAAGAAGTAATTTCTAAAATTAATAGATATGCTGAAAATAATAAACATCAGACTGAAGTGGTCATGATTAATGAAGAAGAACCAAAATCAGCCATCGATGACGTTATTATTCATAGTATTGACATTCCCATAACAACTAGTGAAGAAAAATCTAATGCCTATCTTTTAGCCGAAGAAAAATATAAAGATATAATTTCTGAATTATCAGAAAATTATGGAATTGATGCTTCTTTACTTACCGCTATATGTGCATCAAATATTAATGATAAAGGGGAGTTAGTTAATTCTGGTGGCCGGATCGGACCTATGAACATATCAAATTACGAATTAGAGGGAAGAGTATTTCGCGTTTATAATTATAAACAAAAAACTTGGGATACTATAGTAGTTAAACAAGAAAAATTAAAAAATGATTATCAAAATATTCGCATTGGTTGTGCTATCTTGCAAATGGCTTACCGTGATGCCAATGGAAATTTAGTTGCGGCTCTTGAAAGTAGTGGACTAGGCACATATAGTTTTAATAAACTTAAAGATAAATTAATAAATTATACTAGTAATACAACATTAAATTATGATAACATTTTAGCAAACAAAGATAATTATGCCTGGTTTAATGCCATTTTTAATGATGTTGATAGTACTTATTTTGGTAAAGTAGCAAGTTACTTGCCTCCGAATCAGATAATATCAATGAGGTTAATTAAATTTTCTGGCGCTATGAGTACTGACTTTTATACCATAGAAAAACCAATCGAAAAAGAATTAGAAAATACATATTAAGAGGTGAATATGACAAAGTATTATTTAAATATAAATAAAGAAAATCAACTTATTTTATCAGGTGGTAACTTAACTGGTCCTACCACTGATTTAGCAGTAATTAATAGATTTCTAGGTAACATAGCAAAATATGCGGAAACAAAAGAATATCTTAGAGAAACAGAAGAAACTGTTGATTATTTAGTCGACGATGTAGAAATATCTGTTAATAAACAAGTTTTAGAAGTATTTAAAAGTTATTTAGCAGCCTATAGAATTTTAACTATTCTTCCTAAAACAGTAGCAGCTGCTAAAGAAAAAGCCCCATTAAAAAATGAAGAATTAGAAATGATTGATATTATTTCAGATGATTTAAAAAAGGCTTTAGAAACTGGAAACATTAATAAAATTAAAGAATTAACAACTGCCTTAAAAAAGAAAAATCATCAATTAATAACAGAATATAATATTACTATTAAGGTTGATCGCCGCAAAACAATTAGCGGTAAACTTATTACCACTGGCATTATTTTAGTTATTGTCGGACTTGTTACAGTTGTGGTAGCGGATATTATAGAGCATAATCAAAAAAATAACAAAGGAGAAGTCATCATCAAAACTCCTTCACCATATGTATCTATAATGCCTAGTCCAACACCAAGTCCAACAGTTGATGACCTTATCAAAATTCCTGAAGATTTAAAACCATATTATGATGGTAATGAGGATTATAATCCATACGAATATGTAAAACCAACTCCAGAACCGTATGATCCTAGTACCAACGAAAATGTTACTCCAACTCCAGAACCTACGCCTGCACCAACTGAACCCCCAACCGAAATTGTAACACCACCTCCATATGTACCACCTGTTATAGATGGGGGAATATCTTATATAACTTTACCAGGACTACAAGATGAATCATGGACTGATAAATATGCCTTTGTAAGAGATAATTATAGTAGCACTTTTGAAAAATATGCTGCCATAACTGGTAATAGTAGTTCAGTAATGATGGCCTTAGCCACGGAAGAAAAAGGTTATCACGATGCTAGTGCAAATGCAAATGGTGATATAGGTATTTGCCAAATTAATTCTAATATTTGGTTACAAAAAGATTCACAAGGGAATTATTATATAAGTGAAGACTATTATGACTTTACCGAAAACAGATGGAAAAATTTCTTATTTGATGAAAGTATTTATAATGAAGAAGAAAACATTCTTGCTGGCAATATCATTTTTCATAAATATTTAAGTGAATTTAAAGGTAATCTAGTTGCTGCTCTTTATGCATATAACTGGGGATCTACAGCCACAAGAGAAAAGATAACCAGCATAGCTTCAGAATATAATATGGATTATGATACCTTTTTAACAAATACACCTGATTATAAATGGATAGATGCCTTTAACGAAGAGGTTATAGGTGAAGATGGCACAACATTAACTTCTAACTATGCTTTATCAGTATTAAGATATCTTCCTTCAGATATTCCTGTAACTTGTAATATTGTAGGAGACGATGGTAATATTTATACTAAAGTATACTCAGTCGCACCTGCTTTAACTAAAGATAGTGAAGGATTTGTTTTTAACTAAAAAAAATACATAAGTTATTTCATTTCACTTATGTATTTTTTTAATGCCTTAGCATTAGGCCCAAATATTATTTTTAATTGATTATCAATTTCTACAATTCCCTTAGCGCCCAATCTTTGAATGGCTTCTTTATCAACTAAAGTAATATCTTTCAAAGTAACTTTAAGTCTTGATACATTAACTTCCGTATCTAAGATATTATCTTTTCCTCCTAAATACTGAACTAACTTATTAATTTCAAAAGTAAAGTTCTTTTTATTTAACTTAACTATTACCAAACTAATTAAAAATAATACAAAAAATATAATTAAATATTGCCACCACATAATTTATCACCCACAAACATTTTATCAAATTTTTAAAAAAAATACACTATTTTTTATATTCCACATAAAATATATTGAGTAAATGAAAGGGTGAATAAAATGTGTAATAATCAAAACGAAGGTAATTGTATCAGTGAAACTTTAAAAGTTATCTGCATATTGCAACAAAATGCTTGTCCTGAAAATTGTTTAGACTCTTGTGATAGACCAATGCTTGGTGGTGGAAACAATTGCTTAATTTGTAATACAAGACCAGTTATGCTATACACTTGCTGTGGTAATGGCGTTCCTCTAAGTATGCCAACTAGCAAAGATTCAAGTGCTACATGTTCAACACCATCAGTAGATAGTTCATGTGAAGGCTGCTCAAATGTCTTTAGAGTTGAAAAAATAGAAGGTAATTGTTGTACATTTAGAGTACTTGCTTTAAATCCAGATCAAACATGTTGCAATAATGTGCCATATATATCTACTAATAGTTTCTTCACAATGAATTTAGATTGCTGCTGCATTGTAAGATGCTTAAATGATTGTTATGTAGATTGTGTATGTTAAATAAATAATAATTTTTACTAATTAAAATTACTTTATTTATAAAGGGCCAAACATGGTTCTTTTTTTGTTAGAATTTACAAAACTAAAAAAATAATATATAATTTATATGTAGTATTTATTCTAATTTAAAGGAATTGTTTATGAAAAAAATAAAAACCAAACCAATTATATTTTTTTACTTAATTATAATTTTGTACTACGTTTTTTGCTGGTATAATTATAGAATCTTAGAAAATGGCAAAGAAAATAATTATCTTTTAAATATGCAATATAATGAGTGTGAGAAATATATTAAAGTAGGTTCAGAAACTCAAAAAGAAATTTATGAAAAATATAAAGATAAATTTATTGTAGACGAAAATTGTAAAGATTTAGTCATAGAAGGAGAAAAGCCAAATAGTATTTATTCTATCTATCAGGGATTTTTAAGTTCTGAAAAATTTATTATACCTTTTTTCATGCCTTTACTGGTACTTATTCCTTTTATGTATGCTTTATCAAAAGAATATAATGGTAAAATAGTAAAACAATTTTGTTTAAGAAGTAAATATAGTAATTATATTAAACATATTTATAAAAATGCATATAAAAACATTTATATTATTCCCTTATTTATAGTTATTACATTAATAATTTGCTTCTTAATTTCTAAAGGAAATTTAAATCCTGTTGTAGATGAAAATTTAAATTCCCTTTTACCAAACATATCCTTATTGAAGCCTAATTTATTAAGTTTATTTTTCTTTTTGTTAGTAATAACTCTAAATGCAGGAATTTATATTAATATTGGTTTATTTATATTAAATCATAATAAAAAATTTATAATATCTCTTATTGAAAGTGTAATTTGCATATTTTTGGTATGGGCATTTAGTGAAATAATAATCGGCTTAATGTTTAATAATTTATTAAATATTAATAGTGGTAATTTTAATATTTTAAATATATATGATTGGGCTGGAGTAACAAATAAATACATTTATTTATCATATAATTTTATATTATTTGTTATTACAGGTTTAATTAGTTACTTATCTTATAAAAATAAAGAAAAGTTTATAATAATGTGTGAAAAATAGCAAGGAAGTGAAAATGAAATGAAACTAGAAGTTAAAAATTTGCAAAAAAGTTTTAAAAAAAATAAAGTAATTAACAACATTTCAATAACATTTGAATCAGGAAAAATTTATGGTCTGTCTGGTAGAAATGGCTCTGGAAAAAGTGTTTTTTTAAAACTTATTTGTTCTTTTTATATTCCTGACGAAGGGGAAATTTTACTAGATGGATATAATTATATAAGCAATAATGATTTTTTGCCAAATGCAAGAGCATTAATAGAAAATCCTGATTTTATATCTGATATTACTGGTTTTGAGAATCTTAAACTACTTGCATCAATACAAGGAAAAATAAATGATGATGTAATAATAGATTTTCTAAAAAAATTTTCATTATATGATCAAAAAGATAAAAAGTACAGTGAATATTCCGTAGGAATGAAACAAAAATTAGGTATTATTCAAGTATTAATGGAAAACCCAGATATAATCATTTTAGACGAACCATTTAACGGCGTCGATGAAAGTAGTGTAAACAAAATAAAAAAATATATATTAAACTTAAAAAAACAAAACAAACTTATTATAATAAGCAGCCATATAAAAAATGATCTTAAGGAATTATGCGATGAAATCTATAACTTTGATAATGGAAGTATTAAAAAAGAAAAGTAAATATTTTAAAATAATAACAGATGCAAATAATTATGGACTATATATAATTATAGTAATATTAACTACTTTCTTAAACTCTTATAATTTAGGATCTTCACTAAGTTTTGATAAAGCATTTTCTTTATTTATAACAACAAGATTTTATGTAATTATTTTAATGCTTTTTATGTTTTTTAGTACAAATCAGATTATTAATTATTTTGAAAAAAATTATTCATTTTCTATTAGACTAAGTAACAAAAATAAATATATTAAAGAAATAGTCAAATTTTCTACTCTATCAAATTTAATCTTTTTTGTTATTTATATTTTAATAAGTGTTTCCTTTGTAATACTAAAAAGTGGAAGTTTTAATAGCTTTAATTATATAGAAACATATAAAATACCACTTTATTTATACAATATAATTTTATTAATTAAGTACTTTGTTATTATTAATTATTTATCAATTTTTGGAATACTTATATATAAAAGTAATTTTAAAATAGTTTCTTATATTTATTATATTATTTTGATTATTATTTACTATAATAGTTCCTTAAATACAAATATAATTAATGGTTTTTCAATTAAGGATTTATTATTTTATACATATTTAAGTCCTTTAGAGTATACAAGTTTAATAAATGAAATAAACAATTTTATAATAGTAAGTATTATTTATTATTTAATATTTAATATTATGTCATATTTATTATTAAAATTTAGGAAAGTAAAGGTTTAATATGAAATTTTTATCTAAAAATATTATTAATCAAGCATTTAAAAAGTCATATTTTTATTTATTGTTTCTTTTTGTAGTGTTTATCTACTTTCTTATAAATTTAAAAGTAATTCCTTTTCTTGATATTAACTTTTTTAAATGTGTACTAGGAGTTGGAAAATATGAAAGTGGGTTATATATAAATAATTTAATTTTATTATCCATATATGTGATAATAATATATTATACAGTTTATTTATATTTAACAAGTACTTTTTATAATATTCAAAATGTCTTACTTAGAATAAAAAAGAGTAAATTTGTTTTAATTAATAATTTGGTAATTACTTTTATAATTATAATGTTAAGCGTATTTCCATTTTTAATATCTATTATTTTTAAATTGCTTTTTGATTTAGATTTTAATCTACTTAATTATATTAGCTTTTATAAATATAGTTTATTAATTTATCTTTTTATATCACAAACAACTATTTTTATGATTAATTTAACAACTCGGAGTAAATACATGTATATCTTAATATTATTTAATATATACATTATTTATAAAACAGTAGTAGTAGATATAACCACCATGAATAGTTATATATTATTACTTGCAAATATAATACTTTATATTATAAATATAATAATTTATAATCCAATAAAAATATATAATAAATATCATTAATATCATTACAGTACAAAAACTATCAAAAAATAGCAAGTTTTTGTACTACAATACAAAAACTTTAAGATAATAAAAAACTTTTATGGTTCTTCATAAAAGTTTTTTAAATATTCATTATATGCTTTATATGCTGGGGTAACATTATCCTCATGAAACTTAAGACCCTTCTTATCCAAGATATCTTTTACAAACTTATCAGTAAGAAAGGGGTTTCTAATTAATAATGGGCCAATTAAATGTGTACCATAAAAATGTTTATAATTAAATCCTTCAAAACTAGATTTTTCATTATCTGCACTTCCCCCTAAGACAGAAAATAGGTGATTATCATTATTTTGTACTAAGAAAGCACGATTTTGAAACCCTATAACGGGATTATTTTCTTCCTTCATTTTGACAAACGAATGACATACAATTCTTTTATTTGCTTTTTTTGCATAGTAATCAAATATATTTAATCCGGGAATAACCTCACCATTATCATAAGTAATAGATTTACCAAATAATAAATAAGAAGATCCCGTGGCGATTAAATATTTATCACTTTCAATATAGTTTTTAATTTTACGGGCAAATCTCTTAATATCTTTCGCCGCAATTTTTAGACTCTCTAGTGATCCAGAACCTATATAAACAATATCATAATTCTTAAAATCAACTTCATCGCCCACTGAATATAAATCTACACTTACTTCCACATTTTGATTTTTAAAAGCATTTTTTAAAGCAAGTATATTTCCTTGTTCACCATACAAATTTAATAAATCATAATACAAATGAGCAATCTTAATCATTGTTATCCTCCATAATTAATTTCTTTAATACCGCTGTCATATCAAAACAAACCATTGTAAATATCATTCCCGTAGATTTTTCCTTAACTAAAGAAATAATCGATTTAATATCATCAACTAAAATTAATTTATCCTCTTTAATTCCCGCTAAAATAAGTCTGTTATAAACATCATATCTAAATCTGCCAATACAAAATATCTTATCAATATTATCCATATCTAATATTTCAAAATCTACATCATAAAGCCATGAAATATCATTAAATTTATATCTTCTAGAAACATTATCAAATCCTAAAATAATAGTTTTCTTACCCTTATAATTATTTATATAATTAAGTGATTGTAAATAACTAAGATTATTTTCATTTTTAGATTCTAACATTTCCACATCGCGATTATCCAAATGAAGAACTTTTAGTCTCTTAGATTCCATAACATCTTCATTTAACGCTTTAATTATTCCCTCATCAGATATTCCTATTACTTTGCATAAAGTATAAGCAGCTAGAGTATAATATACAGCAAAAAATGCATCCTTATTTAAATGAATAACTTGATCATTTATTTTAAAACTTAAATTTTCTAAATCTACATCTGTTGCTAAATATTGAATCTCCCTTTTAAAATCCTTATTTACACAACTATAACCACCTAAATGTCCATAATGATAAAAACTATACTTTAACTTATTTTTACAAATAGGGCAGTAAGCCGCATCAACATTCATACTATACGGCTTTTTTAGACTATATTTATTTTTATCAATTCCATAACTAGTTTTTTCATTATTAGATAGACTTACTCTATTAACAAAAGGATCATCAGCATTATATATTAAATGAGCATTACCCATACTATTCATAATCTTTTGTAATATAATTTCTGGTTCTCCATTACGAGAAGGCTGATCTCTAGTAATATTAGTTAAAACTAAATGAGTTAAAGTATTTCCTTTAAAAGTTTCTTTAATATAAGATTCATCCATCTCCAAAAGTAAAACATCACAGTCCATTTGATGGGAAAAAGTTTTCGTATTATTTAAAATAAGAGTAGTAGTACCATTAACAACATTTGAGCCCGTTTTGTTCCATACTACTTTTATCCCATTATCTTCTAATATATGGGCTATCATAGAAGTTGTACTTCCTTTCCCTGAAGAACCTGTTACCCCAATAACATATTTAGGATATTTAACCTTTTCTAAAATATCTTTATCTAGCGGTCTAACCAAACTAGCTGGAAAAACACTACCATCTCTTCCAAATAAATTACAAACAGCAGTTACCGCTTTATTTAATAATATTAAAAATGTTGTTTTCAAATTCTATCACCTAAAAATAGTATACCATGGATTAAACATAAAGTACTCTTTAAATTAAAAAAGTCTTACACTAATTTGCCATAAGACTTTCCGATAATTTGCAGTAAAGCATCATTATTTTCAGCTTCTAAAATATCTCTATTGTCTAGAAAATAATTTATTCTTTCTAATATTTCATAAAGATTATTATCTATTTCAAAACTTTTTCTACCTAATTTTCTTTTTACCATTTTATAGGCCTTTTTAAAATTATTACTATATATTAAACTTTCTAATGAGTTTGAACTACTTACTGAAGTTTCCAATTTTTTAGTTTTTAAAAATTTAATAATTTGTGTTGTTATATATAAAATTAATTTATCACTTTTTCGTAAATTCCCACATTTACTTTCCTCATTTTCTAAATAATTTTTAAGCAGTAAAAAATCATTATTATTTAAAAGCCTACTTATATCTTTATCTCTCTTACTAAATAATAATTTTTTTGCATCTCTTACCTTATCATTAATATCACTTAGCAAAATGCAAGTTTTTTTCTCCTTTTTATAATTAGCAATTTGTTCATTTAAAAGGGGAGGAATTTTTGTAATAAAAGAAAGTTCATATAATAAAGTAGTAATTTCTTCTTTTATTTCTGCATTTTCTTTATACATATCTTTAATTTTAAATAATACCTCAAAAAGAAAATCATAATCTCTCTTTTTAAAAGCCATCATCAGAAGTTCTAAACAAAGAGGTAAGGTAATAAAACCATTTAAAAATAAGTATCGATTTATTATTTCTTTAATCTTATAATCATCTATCTTTAAACATGTTTCGTATAATTTATTTAAATCTCCCATAATGTAAATCGGATTTATAACTCTACTATTACTTGATATATCTATCATATGTAAATTTAACATCTCTTTAACAATTTTTTTATCAATTTTCTTTTCTTTTAAATCTCTAAAAGAAACTTCATGCTTATTAATAATTTCTAGATAAATTGTCATAATACTATTTAATTCCATTATAACCCCTCCTTAACTAAAATCGTCTTATTTATAATATGTATAATAACGTAAAAAATCAAGTCTTATCTTTTATTTGAAAAAATATATGTATTATAGTATAATTTCCTTAAAGTAAAGGTTGATTGTATGAGAAAAATATTTAGTGCTTTAGACATTGGTTCTAGTAGTATCAAATTAGTTGTAGCTGAATTTATTAAAAATAAAATTCATATTTTACTTGCTTTAAAAAAGACATCCTTCGGTTTTAAACATAATACTATAACCGATAAAGAAAGTTTAAAAACATGTATAAATTTACTTTTAGATGAAGCCGAAAGTAAACTTAATTTTCGTCCTTCCAAGATGATTTTAAATATACCTACTGATTATAATAGTTTTAAAATGATTGATTATAGCATTAACATTGATAGAGAAGATCATATTATTAATAGTAATGATATTTTAAAAGTTCTAAAAGAATCT
Organism: uncultured Bacilli bacterium; assembly: GCA_934098485.1. Lineage (GTDB taxonomy): Bacteria > Bacillota_I > Bacilli_A > RF39 > UBA660 > CAG-533. Next base: position 58,080 of record CAKOOH010000003.1, read on the forward strand.
ACAATTAATAATGCTAGTTCTAACGAAGAAATGATTGCAAATATTCCGGTTATTTTTAAAGTCGGGGACACGGAAACCGATAAACCTTTTGGTAAAGAGGGAAACACCTTATCCGTTAAAAGCGTTATTGTAAGTGCCGATAAAAGAAAAATATATGAACTAATTAATTTTTTAAGCGGATTAAAATTAGAAATTATAGATATAACAACGACTGGCTTAGTAGATTATTTGAATTTTAAAACGCCCGAACTTGACAATAAAAATGTAGTAGTTGTAAATCTAGGTGACACAAGTACTAATATTAGTGTTTTTAGTAAAGGAGTTTATATAAATAATCAAACTTTAGATATTGGTGGTATCGATATTGACAGAGAAATTGCTTTAACTTTTAATTTACGTAAAAAAGAAGCAACTTATTTAAAAGAACATTTAAGTTTAGCCGTTATGCAAAGAGCAGACGTTAAAGAAAAGTGTGAAGTAGAAACTAAAGATGGTGAAGTAATAAAGATAAATCAGTATGAATTATCTAAAGTTAGTAGTAAAAAACTAGAAGAAACGCTAAAAATAGTGAAAAATTCTATTAACCACTTAACAAAAAAGGAAATTAGTTATATAATTATAACAGGAGGACTAGCGGAAATTAGAGATTTTCCTCATGCCGTTAATATGGTTTTTGGCAAAACCGCCAAAGTAGGTAATATTAATAATATTGGCGCGAGGGATAATTCTTATAGTGTAGCAGTTGGTATGCTCATTTATTTTAATGAAAAGTTAAGTCTTAGAAATAGAGATTTTAGTGCAATTACGGGTGAAGAAGTTGAAGCTATGATGCAGACAGGTAAAAAGAATGTTATTGCGGAAGACTCTATATTAGGAAAAGTAGTAAGTTACTTTTTTGACAATTAAGAAAGAGGAGATTTTATGTTTGGACTAGAGATGGATCAAATTGCAAAAATAAAAGTAATTGGTTGTGGCGGCGGAGGCTGCAACGCTGTAAATAGAATGATTGAATCAGGAGTTAAAGGTGTTGAATTTATTGTTGCTAATACCGATTTACAAGTATTAAACGTATCTAAAGCATCTAATAAACTTCAAATTGGTGCTAATATTACTAATGGTCTAGGAGCTGGTGCTAACCCAGAGGTTGGTCGCGCTGCTGCCTTAGAAAGTAAAGAAGAAATAAAAGAAGCCCTAAAAGGTGCCGATATGATATTTGTAACTTGCGGTATGGGTGGTGGAACTGGAACTGGTGCTGCTCCTGTTATTGCCGAAATTGCTGCTGATTTAGGTGCCCTTACTGTTGGCATTGTAACAAAACCATTTAGATTCGAAGGTAAACGTCGTATGGAGCAAGCAATTTTAGGTATTGAAGAATTAAAGAAACATGTAGATACTTTAATTGTTATTCCAAATGATCGACTAAGAGATATTATTGATAAATCTACACCAATGATTGATGCCTTTAAAGAAGTTGATAATGTATTACATCGTGGTGTTCAATCAATCAGTGATCTTATAGCTGTATCTGGTTTAGTAAACTTAGATTTTGCTGACGTAAAAACTGTTATGGAAAAAAGAGGCTCTGCTCTAATCGGTATCGGTCTAGGCGTTGGTGAAAATAGAGCCATTGAAGCTGCTAAACAAGCAGTATCAAGCCCACTTCTTGAAACAAGTATTGATGGCGCAACTGATGCTATTATTAATGTAACTGGTGGTACAAGCTTAACCTTATTTGAAGCAGAAGATGCTGCTGAAGTAGTAAGACAATCATCTAATAATGATATTAATATTATCTTCGGTGCGGTAATTAACGAGAACTTAAATGATGAAGTAATCGTAACTGTTATCGCAACTGGATTTGAAGATGAACAAAGAGCATCAGAAACAAAACAAGATAACCCATCAAACAAAATGACCCAAGATGATAGTGACTTTGATATTCCACCATTTTTAAGAGATAGAGATAATTTTTAAAAAAGCCAAATTATAATATAATAGAGTCTATGGTTAATACCATAGACTTTTTACGTATGCAATATTAACTTGACGTGGGTGGGGGATTATTAGTACAATTATATAGAAAATAACAGGTGATGTTAGGTATGAAAGATGTAAAGAAAAATAACGTAACAGTAGTAGTATTAATTGTGATATTAACAATGATAATTGGAATGAGTTTATCGTATGCATTCTTTTCTGCTAGAATAAGTGGAACAGAAAGTGAATCAACAATAGTAATGGAAGCAGGAAGTTTATCTATAGAATATACAGATTTATCAAATGTAATAAGTGTATCAAAAGTATATCCAAGAGAAGAAGCTTGGGTAACCAAAGAATTTAAAGTAACTGGGACAAATACAACAAATTTAGTATTATTTTATAAATTAAAAATAGTTTTAGATAATAATGAGTTTGAAGGCTTAGGTTTAAGTTACAGTTTAGAAAGTGAAAACACTGGAAATAATGGAAATATAATTCCAAGTATAAGTAAAGAATACATAGGAAAAGATGATATTAATTTAGGTCAAGGATATTTTATAAATACAGGAACAACACCAAAAGAACATAAATATACATTAAAAATATATTTAAAAGAAAATGGAGAAGATCAAAACTATTTACAAGGAGCCAAATTTGCTGCTCATATAGAAATAGAGGCAGGAGATAAAGCGGTAGAAGTAACACCAAAAGGATGGGATGAAGCAGGAAGTGGCACCTTACTAGCCGGAATAAAAGCAAATTATCCCACAGTAATGCAGCCGTTAACCAATCCAGGAAAAGAAGGATCAGCAGATAATGAAGCAGTATTAGCGGGTGCAGTTGATGACTATGGGATGAGTTATTACTTTAGAGGAAATGTAACCAATAACTATGTCCAGTTTGCAAACAAATGCTGGAGAATTGTGCGTGTAACTGGCGATGGCTCAATTAAATTAGTACTTCATAATGACAATGTAAATAATGTAGCAAGTCCATGTGCATCATCAAATAATAGTACGTCAGCAGCCTTTGCAAGATATAGTGGAACAACATATGAAACTAAATATAATGAACAAAAAAATGATAATACATATGTAGGATTTATGTATGGAACAGCCGGATCAAGTAAATATGCCGAAACTCATGCAAATATAAATAAAAGTACCATTTTACAAAACTTAGAAACATGGTATAAAAATAATTTAGCAACATATGAAAGCAAACTAGCAGATACCATCTGGTGTAATGATAAAAGTACAAAAACTAATCAAACTATAATATATACAATTTTAAATACCAAAACTAATAAATTAAGTAAAGGTAGAAGCAATTATCCAGGACTCGGATATGGAACAAATAACACATTATATAGTGGAGTACAAAGAACAGGAGCAAACTATCATTCTATAAATACTTCAGGCAAACAATATGGACCAGTAGGAACGGGACCAACATTAATATGTCCATTAGATAATGCTGGCGGAAAGTTATCCAAGTTAACAGTTTCAGATACAATTAATGGTAATGGAACATTAGATTATAAAGTTGGGTTACTTACAGTGGACGAAGTGTTATATGCTGGAAGTATTGATTGGTCTGGATATCAAGCATTAAATTATTCTGACTCATCAATAAATAGTTATTTAAAAGAAAATGCAAGCGATGGGTATTGGACCATTTCGCCTAGTTACTTCGATGGTGATGCCCGCGTGCTTAACGTGGGGGGCAGTGGCAGTGTCGGCAATAATTGGGTGAAGAGCACGCTCGGTCTTCGTCCGGCAGTTTCTCTTACGAGCACAACGACGATATCTGGAGGAAATGGCACCTCATCAAATCCGTTTGTAATTAATTAAAAACATAGTTCATTATAAAATAAACTATGTTTTTTTTCTTTTTCTAAATAACTTACTAAGAATAAACAATACCATAACTCCTAAAAGCATATATGTATAATATTTCAAATAAAAATCGGTAACTTTATAAGTATTAAGTGCATATTTATTTAATGCCCAAATCATAACAATTATAATAATAAGTAAAAACTTACTACAAGTAATTTCTTTAATATTAACACATGATAATCCCGTAAGAACAAAAATATTAATAATCCATAAGGTAAATAATATATTTTCGATATTTTCAATAAAATTTAAAATAGAAATTCTTTTAAACACCATATATTCAGGATATCTATAAAGTTTAGATACTTCAATTCCTAAGTTACCAATTGTACAAAGTAATATAATTAATAATAAAAAGGCTGAAGCAAGATAAACTTTATAATCATATTTTTCTTTAAAATCATCAACTAATATCATAGGGCTCGTACTAATTAATGCAAAATCTAAAGCCGACCATAATATCTTACTAATGCTACTAGTCATAACTGGCAAAAAGAAATCAACTTTAATTGTTGGAACTAATGTAAAAGCCGCACATAGATACAAAAAGATATGTAAATAAACTAATATGCCCGCACTTTTATATAAAGTTTCTCGTCCTTTTAAAGCTGTATAATAAATTAGATAGCCACCAGGAATAAGTACAATATAAGTAGGTGTTCTAGATAAATATATTGAAGAAACTAGTTTTCCAATTAGCATCGTTCCAATTACTAAAAAGCAGATACTATAAAGAAGTTTAAAAAATTTATTATCTTCCCTCGGTATCGATTTAATAATAAAATTTATTCCCAGTCCCATAATTGTTCCTATTAAAATTGATATCCAAGCATCTGAACCTACATTTTTAATAATCTTCGAAAAACCAACTCCCATAAATAGGGGAAATGTTAATAAATAAATTAAACTAACGCTTTCTAACTTAGTTATTTTTTTCATGTTCTTCACCAATTGGTCCAAAAATTAGACCCTTTCTATCCAATTTAACTTGAACATTTACTTCATAATTAATATCTTTAATATCATTAATCTTATCTCTTTTTGCGTTGTAATATTTCTTTTTAAAACCAAGTACATCGGCATTATTATCTATTAAAATCGTTATAAATTCTTTCGTATCTTCTTTTATCTTATCTTTAACTAAACTAATAATTTTTTTAACATTTTCCTTATTATTTAAATTAAGCGCTTCTGTTTCATTAAATATTCCTAAAATTTTTAAGTTAATTTTAAATTTATCATCTTCATAAGTAATGTCACTGCTAGAATTAATCACTTTAAAAACAAATTCTTTATCTTCATAATTTACAGGAAATAAAGTAAGTTTATTATCACCATTAATCATATTATAAATTTGAATCATTTGAATATTAATTTCATTTACCATCTTTTCTTTAGAAAAAATAACCGCTTCACTTACTTTAATATCAGTTTTATCATCGCTTATCTTCGGTAAAATAATATTATAATATCCCGATATATAATTTTCCAGAAAATCATTAAATTTTATATTTATCGTATTATTAAATTTACTTTCTATAATATCTTTAATATAATTACCTACAATTTTTTCCTTCTTTTTTACTATTTCTATAGTTTTTTCAATATCATTATCTATTACAATATTAAAATTAACACCCACATTATTTTCTCTCGTTAAATAGTCCATTATAAAGTCTAATTTACTATTAGCAGCCACTTCGCTTAAAACAACTGTATCTAAATCAATAAAATATAAGGCCTTATTTACCGAAAAAGATATATTCTTTAAAGCACCAATTAAAGAGTCACCACTTCCTTTATATATTAAAGAAGCATTTTCATTTTCCTTTTTATTTTCTCTAATTTCTACAATTACATTATATTTATCATCACTATAATCAACCCCAATTAGTGAAACCATTGCCATTTTATTTAGTTCCATATGATTATAACAGCCTGATAAAAATAAACACATTATAATTAATAATATCTTTTTTATAAATATCACCTTTGCTTTCTTATATTATTTGTTAAATATTTACTTCTTGTTAAATCGTTTTTCTTCTTACTTTTTATAAGTGTATCTTTTAAATAAGATAAATCAAATGGTGCGACAGGGAATGTATAGGGAAGAGTAAATGAATAATAAGATGATATACTAACAATTAATAAAATAAAGGAAATAGATACTCCGTATAATCCGTAAAATGATGCAAATAATAGAGCAATAAATCTCCAGCATCTAAACGCTCCGGTTAACTCAACATTACTAAATATCATTGATGATATAAATGTTAACGATATTATTATTATCATAATGGGGCTTACAATATTAGCACTTACTGCAGCATCACCTAAAATAAGTGCTCCTAAAATAGAGATAGATGCAGAAAAGGATGAAGGAAATCGTAAATCACTTTCTCTTAACATTTCACAAATAAATAACATAAAAAATGCTTCAATCGTAGCCGGAAAGGGGACACCTGCACTTTGCGTTATAAATGATGTAAGTAACGTTGCCGGTATTGTTTCCTGATTAAAATTAACCACCGCTATATAAATTGCGGGTGTAAAAATAGTTATAAAAAGGCAAATAAAACGTAACGCTTTTAAAATATTAGCGTTAAAACTCGTCAGATAATTATCAGAAATAGGGTTAATAAAATCAACTAGAACTACTGGTAAAATAATTGCAAAAGGGCATGTATCAACAATTATTACAATTTTGCCTTCCAAAAGAGCCCTCACAATGGCATCTGGTCTTTCGGTAAGTTTTACTGATGGAAAAAAACTTTTACCTTCCTTAATTAAAAATTGCTTAAGTTCACCTGCATCAATAATTGCCTCAGTATCTATTTTTCTTAAAAGTTTATCACACTCAATAACTAGTTTATTTTTACAAATATTATCTATATACACCATACCCGTATTAGTACTAGTATATCTTCCTATTTTATATTCTTTTATTTTTAAATTGTTCGATTTAATTCTTCTTTTAATAAGACCAATATTTTTTTGATAGTTTTCAACAAATGCATCCTTAGCACCATATAAATCTTGTTCAATTTCCGGTGAAGAAATCGCTCTATCTAAATCTGCTCTTGTTTCTAAAGCATATAATTTATTAAAGTAAACAATTATTGAGTAGCCATTAAAAATATATTTTTCAAATTCTGTAATTTTAATCTTTTTTAAATTGGGTCCCGCTAAAATATTATCAATACTAGGTTTATTTACTGGATTAGTTAAATTATCTAAAATAAAACTATTAACTCTATCACTACTACTAATAGTTTCAATATAATAAATATATACATACCCAAGTTTATACTTTATCTTTCTTACAATTAAATCGGGTGTATCTTTAAAATTAGATAATACTTTATTTATCGTTTTCATATAATCACATTTTATTATGAGCATTATTTTTGATATTATTTACTCCATAAAAAAATTGCTATTAAATAGCAATCATTTACTGGTTTCCTCATTTATCATCTCATAATGCATTACAATTTCTCTATCATAATAAACAATTTTCCCACTAGGAAGAAGTAACATTCTATCAATCTTTAAATTATCTACAAAATCTAAATTATGTGATACTACAAGCATTGTTCCCTCATAATCACTAAAAGTATCTGCAATTATCGATTGTGTCATTGGATCTAAATGGTTTGTAGGTTCATCTAATATTAAAGTATTGGCTCCGCTCAAAGAAATCTTAGCAAGTGCCACGCGGCTTCTTTCACCAGGCGATAATACTTCTACTTTTTTATAAATATCATCACCAGAAAATAAGAAACTTCCCAGCACTTTTCTTAATTCATAAACTGGTAAATTAAACTCCTTAAAGTTATTTACAATTGTTTCGTTATTATTTAGAATTTCATGTTCCTGTGCATAATAACCAATTTGAGTTTTCTCACTTATCAAAATGCTGCCACTAAGAGGTGTTAAATATCCCATGATTAACTTAAGTAGAGTTGTTTTTCCCATTCCATTTTCGCCGACCACTAAAAGTTTTTCCCCTCTAGTTAAATCAAAATTTAAATTTTCATATAATAATTCCTCTTCATTATAACCAAAACTTACATTTTTTACCGCAATTGGGGTAGTGTAACTAGGATAGTTTATTTTCATTTTAAATCTCGTATATTTATTCTTTTTTTCTAAAATAACTTTTTCACTTTGTAGTTTTTCTAACTTTTTAATACGGTCTTTTGCAATATTAGCCTTTTTTTCATTACCTCTAATATATTTACTTATTATCGCCTTTAATTTTTCTTCTTCCTTAACTTGCTTATCATATAGTCTTTTTTTTGCTAAGTCATTTTCTTTTTTTACTTTCAAATATTTTTCATAATTTCCATTAAATAACGTTGCTGTTTTATTAATTTTATCAACATATAAAGTTTTATTTGTTACCTCATTTAAAAATTCAATATCATGTGAAATTACTAAAATAAGACCATGATACTTTTTTAAAAAATCAGCAATATATTCCTTTGTATCTAAATCTAAATGATTAGTTGGTTCATCCAAAAGCATTATTTCTGGCTTTGAATAGAGTAATCTTGCAAAAGCAATTTTAGATTTTTGTCCGCCTGAAAGACTAGTTAACTTTAAATCGAGTAGTTTATCATCAATATTCATACCACTGATAATTTTAAGTAGAGCATTTTCGGCATTATATTCATCATAATATGTAAGTTTATCTTCTAATTTAGCAATTTCTTTAAGTTTATAATTTACTTTTTTTATATCTGTTTCATTTGCTATTTCTTCATACATTAACTTTTGCTTTTCTTTAATTTCTTTAATAGGTCTTCCCGTTAATAAATAATCAAATACAGTAATATCATCACTTGGAATCTCATCAGTAATAACCTGAGGAAGAAAACCTATAACCTTATTATTTTTAATTACAATTTTGCCACTATCCGGACTAATTTTGCCTAAAATCAAATTAAAAAGAGTAGACTTGCCAGCCCCATTAACTCCTGTAATTCCTACCTTATCATTATCGTTAAAAGAAACTGTTACGTTCTTAAATATTTCTTGCGTTCCAAACGACATAAATAAATTTTGAATATTCATATTATAACCTCATTTAAATTATAACTAAAAAAGTCTAAACATCATAAAGAAGTAGGCTTTCTTAAATTGGTATCATTTACAAACCCTTTTCTAGTTTGATATCTTAGATTTGCTCTTAGTGCCTTTTTAGTTATTCTTTGTTCTTCAATATATCCTATTGTGTCTTTTAAACTTCTATCAATTACCAGCATCAAAGAAGTATCTATAATTGCATTATCGTTTTCTAGCCACACATGGCCACCAACTTCTTCCGCATTTTTTGTTCCCTTTAAAATAGGCAAAATACCAGATACAATATCAACATCATTATAAGAATAACTAAGTTCTCTAGCCATATTTACACAGTTACCAATGTTATATCCTTGAATAAATAAATCAATAAACTCAATAACTCCAGGAATTCTAGATAAATAGTTCTGGCTTCTTATCTTTTCCCATTCTATTTCGCTAAAAAATCTAATTTTTCCTTGTTTCATTCCTTCTAAAACTTTGTTTTGAAACTCCATATCACTATTATATAATTGCCAAAACAAATCAAATGCTTTACCTAACTTCAATTTTATCACCACCTGATAAACACTTTACTATTGTACCAATTTTCTTTTACTTAAACAATGAAAACCATATTTACACCTTGTTAAGAATATATTACAATATTATTGGTGATGAATATGATAAAGAAAATTGCTAATAACAAAATAATGATGATTACTCATATTGCTGATATTGATGGGGTAGGATCATTAGTTTTAGCCCACAAACATTATGAAAATCTTGATTATGTATTATGCGAAATTGGAGAACTCCAAGAAGTTTTAACTACCATAGATTTTTCTCCTTATGAAATAATATATTTATGTGATTTAGCTATAACAAAAAGTGCCCTTGAGTTTTTAAATAATCATCCAGAAATAACGACAAAACTAAAACATTTTGATCATCATGAAAAATGTGAAATAAATGTTCCTAGTTACGTAAACTCATGCATCGAAATAAATGGCATTCCTACGTGTGGAACCGAATTATTTTATAATTATTTAGTTACATTAGATGATAAATTTAATCATCATTTTTATAAAACTTATGTAGAAGCAACCAGAGAACAGGATAATTATAGTTTTACGAAAGAAGAAAAAAATGCTAAAATGCTTGCATTTATTCTAGAATTAGTTGGACCACTTGCTTACATAGATATGATTTGTTCATTAAATGATGCTGAAGATTTTAAAGTACCTAAACTTTATAGTGACTTATATCAGTCTGATTTAGAAAAACAAGAAAGCTATGTTAATACAGCCAATAAAGATCTTCTTATAACTAGTTATAAAGAATATAAAATTGGCATAACTATTAAAGAACAATATAGAAGTATTGTAGGAAATAAAATATGTAAGTTAAGACCAGAACTAGATTTTGTCATGATGATAAATTTTAATCGTAATTCTGTTTCTTTAAGAAGCATTAAAGAAACTGTTGATTTAAATAAAATTGGTATGGAATTTCATCCTAATGGTGGCGGCCATAAAAATGCCGCTGGCTTTATAATTGATAAAGATTCTATTCCTAAATTAAAAGAATATATTAACCTTTATTTAGATAATTTATCAAAATAAAAACTCTCAAAATTTGAGAGTAATTTTTTTATGGCAGGGGTGGAGAGAATCGAACTCCCATCAAAAGTTTTGGAGACTCCTATGCTACCATTATACCACACCCCTGTGGACATCACTAATTATACCATAATTATCTTTTACTTTTCAAGAAAATAATCACCGATTGTGCAAACAACCATAAAAAATTACATATTATAGTATAGGTGACAAATTATGATTATAAACTATACAACTAAAGAATTAGATTTAATGGCAAGACTAATGCGTGCTGAGGCTTTAGCAGAAGGTAATTTAGGTATGCTTATGGTTGGTAATGTTATCGTAAACCGCGCTCTAGCGTCATGTTATACTTTTAAAAATATTCGCTCTATATATGATGTAATATATCAAAGCCCTGGTGGTTTTTCTGGAACCAATAGTTCTTTATTTAATGGTAGCAGTACTACTAAAGAAAAAGATTTAGCCAAAAGATGTTTAAAAGGAGAGTATTATTTTCCGGCTACTCATTCTTTATGGTTCTACGCGCCTGGTAAAAACACCTGTAAAACATCATGGTATGATCAGCCTTACGCCGGTAGTTATAAAAATCATTGCTTCTATAAACCAAAGCCAAATGTCTGTCAAGAGATTTACTAATTAACTAGTAAATTTTTTTATTATTTATTATAATTAACTTATGAAAAATAAATTTAAACAAAAAATAATTATATTATCATGTATTTTTATCATATGGACTATTTTAGTAATTACTAATAGTCTTACTTTATTTGATGATAAAATATATCAGTTTATTATCAGTTTTCAAAATGACACTTTAACTAACATTATGAAAGTTATCACTAGTTTTGCCAATCCCTTAACAATTGTAAGTCTATGTTTAGCATCACTACTGTCATTTATATGGAAATATAAAGCATCTATATATTTAATTATTATTACCATTATTTCTACGGTATTTAATTTTTTAACTAAAAATATTGTTTTAAGAACTAGACCCGATCATTTAAGATTAATTGAAGAAACGGGATATAGTTTTCCCTCAGGTCATGCCATGGGAAGTATTGCTTTTTATGGTTTTATCATCTTCTTATTATCAAAGAGCAAAATTAATAAAAATCTAAAAATATTTTTAAGCGTTATTATAGGCCTAACAATATTTTTAATTGGAATTAGTCGTATTTACGTTGGTGTTCACTATCCATCTGATATTATTGGCGGCTTTTTACTAGGATATATAATATTAATAAGTTCAATTGAATTTTTAACTAAGAAAGGATATTTAAAATGAAAGCATTAATTACAGGAGCAAGTAGTGGTATAGGTAAAGAAATGGCTTACTATCTTGATAAATTAAACTATGAACTAATATTAGTAGCAAGAGATGAAAAAGCCTTAAAGGAAGTTGAATCTCACTGTCAAAATGCTAAAATAATCGCTTTAGATTTATCTAAGTTAGAAAATGTTCAAAAACTATATGAGGAAACTAAAGATGAAAATATAGATTTTTTAATAAATGACGCCGGTTTTGGTTTATTTGGTTATTTTAATGAAACTTCTTTAGATAAAGAATTAAATATGATAAATGTAAATATAACCGCTCTTCATACTTTAACTAAATTATTTCTAAAAGATATGACTAACAAAAATTCAGGTACTATTTTAAATGTTGCATCTTCTGCGGGCTTTTTTGCTGGCCCTTATCTAAGCACTTATTACGCCACTAAAAATTATGTTTTAAAACTTACTATGGCTATAAATGAAGAACTTAAAATGTTAAATAGTAAAGTCAAAATAGGCGCTTTATGTCCCGGCCCAGTAGACACTAATTTTAATAATGTAGCGGGAGGCCATTTTAACACGAAAGCCTTAACAAGCTCGTATGTTGCCAAATATGGTATTGATAATGTTTTAAAAGGCAAAATGATTATAATTCCATCCTTAAAAATGCAATTAGGTGTTTTTTTCTCACGATTTCTTCCATATCGTTTGCAGCTTAAAATACTTTACAAAATTCAAAAAAATAAAACAAAATAAGTAGATTTTAATAATAAATAGATGTATATTTATTATATTGCATTTATAAAATAAAATAGGGCGGAAAGAGGAAAGATAATGTTAATAAATATTGTAAAAACAATTATTATTGGTATAATAGAAGGAGTGACCGAATGGCTTCCTATTAGTAGTACTGGTCACATGATATTAGCAAATGAATTTATAAAATTAGATGTAACTGATAAATTTTGGGAAATGTTTGAAGTTGTAATTCAGTTAGGTGCTATATTTGCCGTGGTAGTTACCGTTTTTAAAGATTTATTTCCTTGGGGTTTTAATAAAACAAAAGAAGATACCCAAAAGACTTTTAATTTATGGTTTAAAATAATCATCGGCTGCATTCCATGCGCCATCATCGGTTTATTATTTGATGATTATATTAATGCTAAATTTTATAATCCCTGGACTGTTGCTATAACTCTTATTATTTATGGTATTTGGTTCATAATTGTTGAAAATAAAAAGAAAAAACCAAAAGTAACAGATATTAATAAATTAAGTTATTTAGATGCCTTAAAAGTTGGATTATTTCAGGTTTTATCAATTATTCCTGGAACTAGTAGAAGTGGTTCAACTATCATTGGTGGTTTAGAAATTGGCTTAGATCGAAAAGTTGCTACAAATTTTACTTTTTATCTATCCATTCCCGTTATGGCTGGTGCCTCTTTATTAAAACTTATTAAATTTGGTTTTAACTTTACCACTAGTGAACTTACCATTCTTTTAGTAGGTATGTTAACTGCTTTTATAGTTTCCATAATTTCTATAAAATTCTTACTTAAATATATTAAAAATAATGATTTCAAAGCCTTTGGCTATTATCGTATAATTTTAGGCATAATAGTATTATTATACTTTATAATAAAATAGAACAGGTCGTGTAGTAGTAAATGAAAAAAAACATCATATTAATATCACTTTTAATTCTCTTATTTGTCTTTGGGTTACTTATATATGATTTTAGTGATAATCTAGATAAAGAAATAACTAACAAAAATTGGTTTTTAGTAGAAGATAATGATTTATATGAAATATCTTTTAAAGATAATAATTTTGTTTATTTAAAAAATAATAAAAAAATTGTTGATTTTGAAGATTGCAAAAATTATCATTTTAATAATAGTACTAATGTAGTTAAATTAGGCTGTAATAATAAAAAAGCCTACATTGCCTCTTTTAATGAAAATACTTTAACCATGACAATAGATAACAAAGAAAGTACCTATTATTCATCAGAAGATTTAGCTTATGAAGAAAACTTTAAAAAACAAAATGAGTTAACCGATGATGAATATAAATCTTTAGTTGCTATTGATTTATCAGAATATAGTTCTATATCTATGAAAGAATTAAATAGTATTTATAAGGGAAAGAAAAATGTAAATATTGCTTTAGTAAATGAAACTATTAACTATAATAATGTTTTTAATATGAATGTTTTAACTACAATGATAAAAAAGTCTGAACAAAAATATCAATTATTATTTATAGACAAATTAAATGAAACTAATTTAGAAAAATTAAATAGTTATACTAAACTAAAAGAATATAATAGTAATGAAATTTTAATCTATGAAGTTGGTAATAAAAAGTTTAAATTAAAAGAAAAAATTAAAATTACTGACAAAGAAGAAATGAATAAAAAAATAAATATATAATTGTCTATGGTTAATATCATGGACTTTTTAAATGCCTATAATTAACTTGACTAAGATTTATGATAATAGTAAAATTAAATAGATAATAGTAGGTGAGTACAAAGTGAAAATTAATAAAGAAAAAGTAATAAATTATTGGAATAAATTAATAAAAAATAAAGCGTTTTTATATTTTAGTTTTTGTATAGTTTTACTGTTATTTTGCTTTACTTTAAATATAACATTTGCTAAGTATACACATACTAAAACTATTGGTGCAAACATTACTATAGGACAGTTAAAATATAATATGCAGATAAATAATGGTGAATTAGAAGATAGAATTCTTAGAATATCTAAAAATAGCACAAGATTGTATACTATAGGATTAACATCTTTAAATAAATTTGACACAAAGTATGAATTAATATATCATGTATGTAATGATGAAAAATGTTCTTCTTATATAGATATGCCTAATGATTTAGATATAAGAAAATCATCTTCTACATCAAGCGATATTCAAGATAATATAGATAAAAATGGTTTTAATTCTATAACAATTGTTGGAATAAATAGTAGTACCACAACAGATTACTATATAAAAATAGATTTAAATGCTGGATATATTCATAATGAATTAACATTATCTAACCAAATAAATCTAACTTATTACGATAATGACATTACAGTTGTTGCCTATGTTGACGGAGTAGAAGTAAAAGAATTTCCAAATACAATTGGATATGTAATATCTTCTTCAGAATGTAAAGTTAATGGTACACCAGACAATAATATTAAAGTAAATGGATACTGGGATTATACAAATGACAAATGGATAATAAATGTTAATAACATATCAAAATCAAATACAATATGCGATGTAAATTTTGAAACTGCTCCGACTTTAGCAGAAGCGATAAGAAAAAATTATCCTACCATAGAAACACCAAAAACAACTCCAGGATCTAAAGTGTCTACAACAACAGAAGCACTACTTGCCAGCACCGACGATGATTATGGTACATCACTTTATTTTAGAGGTGCTGTAGAAAATAATTATGTTGAGTTTGCTAATAAATGCTGGCGTATCGTAAGAATAACTGGCAATAATGCGATAAAAATAGTTCTTTATAATGATAATGAAAATAAAGTAGCAAATCCATGTAATGCATCAAATGATTCTTCAACTGCGGCTTTTGCAAAATATGATGGAACAAAATATGAAAGTTATTTCAATTCCCCTGCTTCGAGAAACGCTCATATCGGATTTATGTATGGTAAGGCAGGAACTTGTCCATACGCAACTGAACATGCAAATACAAATGATAGTACAATGTTAAAAAATTTAAAACAATGGTATGATTTATCGTTTAATGAACAACAAAAAAATAAATTAGCGGATACAATATGGTGTAATGATAAAAGTATTGTTTCTACAAGCGTATATGGAAATGGCTGTGGAATTGAAAGTACTCAATATAGTGCATCAATTAGAACAAATGCACCAACATTAGTATGTCCTAGTGACGATTTAGGTGTTAAAATTTCTAAATTTACAGCAAGCGATACCGTAAATGGAAATGGAGCATTAAAAGGATATAAAATCGGATTACTAACTGCTGATGAGATAGTGTTTGCTGGAGGTTCATGGAATACGAAGAATACTTCCTATTATTTATATAAGAATGCTACAGGATATTGGCTAACTATGACACCGCATATTTTTAGATATGGCGGTTCATTGAGCATGGTTGGCGTTCGTACTGACGGTGAAGTAAATTTTATTTCTTCAGGTGGTTTCGGTGGTGTTCGACCAGCTGTTTCTCTTATATCAACAATTACTATATCTGGCGGAACAGGCACTTCATCTGATCCATTTATAATTAATTAAATTTGTAAAATAACTTAGTCTATGAATAATCGTTCATAGACTTTTATAATATATTTGGCTTTTTAAAACATTTATAGTAAAATTAATTACTGGTAAGGAAGTGTTTTCATGAATGTATTAGTAACTGGCTCTTCTAGAGGGTTAGGTAGAGCCATTATTTTAGAATTCGCTAAAAATCATTATGATGTCATCATTAATTATAATAAAAGTAAAGATAAAGCCTTATCTTTAAAAGAAGAATTACAAAAATATTCTGTAAATGTAAAAGTAATTAAAGCAGATATTTCTAATGAAGAAGAAGTTAAAAAAATGTTTGACGAAATTTCTTCCTTAGATATATTAATCAATAATGCCGCTATTGCTTTAGATAAAGATCCCTTAGAAAAAACTGGTGCTGACTTTAATAAAGTGATTCACACCAATTTAACCGGCACATTTTTAGTAACTAAATATGCTATCGAAAAGATGAAAGAGGGAAGTATTCTAAATATTTCTTCAACTAATGCTTTAGATACTTACTACCCCGAAAGTATTGACTATGATGCATCTAAGGCTGGTATTATTTCCTTGACGCATAATTTTTCTAAATATTTAACCGATATTCGAGTAAACTGTATATGTCCAGACTGGATTGACACCGAAATGAATCAAGAAATGGCTGAAGACTACCGTCAAAAAATTGATTTTATCAAAAAAGAAGATTTAGCCAAATTAATTTTTAAAATTGCTACTAATAAAAATATAAATAATCAAATAATAAAGGTTGGTGCTGAAGATGTTAGAAACTAAAATCGAAGAAATTGAAAGCCAAAATGCCTCTGTTTTTAAAGAAATTGATGATATCTGCTTTTATAATAGTAAGAAAGTTTTAGATGCTTTTATCAAAAATAAAGTAAGTGTAAGTGACTTTGCCAGCACAACTGGTTATGGAATTGGCGATGCTGGAAGGGATAAAATCGAAAAAGTTTATAAAGACGTTTTTAAATGTGAAAGTGCTTTAGTAAGAACTCAGTTTATTTCTGGAACCCACGCTTTAACTGTTGCCTTTTTTGCGGTTTTAAGACCCGGTGATACTATGTTATCAATAACCGGCAAACCATATGATTCTCTTCATGAAGTAATTGGCATTACTCCCAATGAAAGTTCTCTAAAAGCCTTTAACATTAATTTTAAATATATCGATTTAATAAATAATGATTTTAATTATGATGAAATAAAAAATAATTTAGATGGAATTAAAGTTATTCATATTCAAAGAAGTTTAGGCTACGGTAATAGAGACACCATAAGCATTCAAAAACTGGAAAAAGTAATAAGCTTTATTAAAAATATAAACCCTAGCATCATTATTCTTGTTGATAATTGCTACTGTGAGATGTGTTCTAAAAAAGAACCTACTGAAGTAGGAGCTGATATCGTTATAGGTTCTTTAATAAAAAATCTAGGTGCCGGTATTGCTAGTAATGGAGCATATATTGTTGGCAAAGAAAAATATGTAAAACTAGCATCTGAAAGATTAACTGCTCCTGGTCTAGGCTTTGAAGTAGGTCCAACCTTAAACCAAAATAAATCCTTTTTATTAGGATTATACTTAGCGCCAAATGTCGTAAAAAATGCTTTAAAAATAAAAGTTCTTACTAAAGAATTATTTGCTTTTTTAGGATATAAATTAGTAAATAACAATTTAGATGATATTGTTTTAGGAATTATTTTTAATAACGAAGAAAAATTAATTAAATATGTAAGCGCAATTCAAAGTAATAGTCCAATTGACTCTTCCTTTACACCTGAAAAAACCGATATGCCTGGCTATGATAATCAAATAATAATGGCAAGTGGTTCATTTACAGACGGTTCTAGCATAGAATTATCATGTGATGCTCCAATAAGAGAGCCATACATTGCTTATCAGCAAGGATCTTTAACCTATGAGTATGGAAAGATAATTATTGCTAGAGCAATAGAGCATATGTTAAAATGAAAAAGGTGAAAATAAATGGCAAATAAATTAGTAAAATGGATTATTGGCATCTTTGGTGGAGCAAGTTCTTCTCTTGTAATGAAATATGTTATCGTGTTTTTAATATCTTTAATGCCTATTTTAGAACTTCGTGGTGGACTTATTGCCGCTGCCTTGCTAGATATTAAACCGCTTCCTGCTTATATCGTTTGCATTATTGGTAATTTAATTCCCATACCCTTAATACTATGGTTTTTAGATTACGTATTTGATTTTATGAAAAAGCATAATATTATGAAAAAATTTGTTTTATTCTGTGAAAGAAAAGGCAAAGAAAAACAAGGAAGTATTGAAAAATATGGCTTTTGGGGCTTAGTATTATTTATTGGAGTTCCTCTTCCTGGAACGGGTGCTTGGACGGGATGTTTAATTGCAACTTTGCTTCGTATGGATAAGAAAAAAGCGTTTTTAGCCGCTATTCTAGGTGTTATTATGGCTAGTATAATTATGATGTTAGTATCTTATGGATTAATTGCTAATTTTTTTTAGAAGACTAATTTTAGTCTTTTTTTCTTTTCTAATTTGTAATACAATATAAGAAAGTAAAGGAGGCTAGACGTGAGAAATAACAAAGGCTTTATTGCCACATCTTTAATACTTACTTTTTTCTTACTATTTTGTGCACTTCTTTTAAATACATTAAGAAATTATAACTTTAATTTAAATCTAATTGACAAGTTAAATAAAATAAATTTTTCAAAAAGTGATAATAATGGTGATGAACCCGAAGTCCCTGATGATGGAACTACTGAGTGGACCTTTGCTTATAGTGGAGGAAGTAAGGTTTTTAGATCTCCTAGACAAGGATTTTATAAAGTTGAACTATGGGGAGCTCAAGGTGGGGGAGCCACTGGCGGTAAAGGTGGATATACTTCAGGAGAAATCAATCTAAAAAAAGGTGAAAAATTTTATATATATGTTGGTGGTGCCGGAAATTCTAGTGGTAAAGGCGGATATAATGGTGGCGGCGATGCTGGAGTTTTGGCTGCTAAGAATGACGGAGGCGGCGGAGCCACTGATATAAGACTTGTTGGCGGCACTTGGAATGATGCGATATCATTAAATTCTCGAATTATGGTTGCAGCTGGCGGTGGTGGAGCGAATGCTAATGGAACAAACACCGCTGGCAACGGTAAAACCGGGGGCGCCGGAGGCGGTTCCATTGGTTATCCTGGAGTTTCAACAATAGACGCAATGTCGGGAAAAGGCGCGGGTACAACTGTAGGTGGCGCTTCTGGTTCCAGTGGTAGAACACCTGGATTTGCCGGAAGTTTTGGCCTTGGCGGCAGCGGAAAACCATCAAAAAAAACTCCAACATTATCTGGAGGCGCTGGTGGTGGTGGTGGCTACTGGGGTGGTGGCAGTGGCGAAGCCTGTGAAGGAAACTGCGGCGGCTCTGCTGGTGGTGGTTCCTCATTTATAAGTGGTCATACTGGCTGCTATGCTGTGGAATCAGAATATAGTACTGAAGCAAGAACCTGTAATATTTATACGCAAGCCGGTTTTAACGAATGTAGTATTCATTATAGTGGTAAATATTTTATTAATACAATAATAATAGATGGTGCTGGTTATAAGTGGGAAACGATAAAAGGGAATCTTGAACCAATGCCTGATTATTCATCGGACACGGGCACTTATGAAAGTGGCGTAGGTAACGCCGGAAATGGATATGCGAGAATAACTTACATATCCTAAAAAAACATTTGACAAATAAAGAACAAGTTATTATAATTTAAGTCATAAAGCAATTGATGAAGACGTTAATATGAAAGGCATTTAGAGAGCTTACAAATTGGTGAAAGTAAGTATGCTAGAAATATTATGTATCACTTCTGATGCTACTATGAAGATAGTACGTATATCTGCGTTAAAGATTTAAGTGTATGAATAAGTTCATAAACTAAGGTGGTACCGTGGCCATACGTCACCCTTAGATTGTGAACTTTTTTTATTTAAAGGAGGAAATAAAATGGATTACAAAGAAACACTTTTAATGCCTAAAACTGAATTTCAAATGAAAGGCAATTTACCAGAAAACGAAAAACTACAAAGACAAAAATGGGAAGAAATGGATCTTTACAATAAGGTTAGAGAAAAAAATAAAGGAAGAAAACCTTTTGTACTACATGATGGACCTCCCTACGCTAATGGTTCTATTCATATTGGCCATGCTATGAATAAAATATTAAAAGATTTTGTTAATAGATATGCCGCTATGAGTGGTAGAGATATGATTTATATTCCTGGATGGGATACTCATGGTTTACCAATCGAGCAAGCCGTAACTAATAGTGGAGTAGATCGTAAAGCTTTAAGCAAAGCTGAATTTAGAAATATTTGTGAAGAATATGCTAAAAAACAAATTACTACTCAAATGGAGGGTTTCAAATCTCTTAATGTTTTAGCCGACTGGGATCATTATTATGCTACATTTCAGCATGAACTAGAAGCTAAACAAATTGAAGTATTCGCTACAATGGCCAAAAAAGGTTTAATTTTTAAAGGAATGAAACCTGTTTACTGGTCACCATCATCAGAATCTGCTTTAGCCGAAGCCGAGATTGAATATAAAGATAGAACTGATGCATCAATCTTTGTTGCGTTCGAAGTTGAAAAAGGTAACGAATTCGTAGAAAAAGGAGACAACCTAGTTATTTGGACAACAACTCCTTGGACTTTACCAGGAAACACTGCTATTGCTGTCGGACCAGATTTTGAATATTCTAAAGTCGAAGTAAATGGTAAAAATTATGTTGTTGCCACTGATTTATTACAAAATTTAAAAACTGAATTTAAATGGGAAAATGTTAAAGAACTAAGTGTCTTCTTAGGAAGTAACTTAGAAGGTGTAACTTATCATCATGTCTTTATGGATCGTATTAGTCCTGTTGTTATGGGTGAAGAAGTAACATTAGATGCCGGAACTGGTTTAGTTCATACTGCTCCAAGTTATGGTGATGCCGACTTTATTTTAGGGAAAAAATATAATTTAGAAATGGTTTTTGGTATCGATGATGATGGTAAACTAAATAAAGAATCTGGCGAATTTGCTGGTTTATATTTTGAAGATGCTAATAAAGCAGTTATAACAAAATTAAATGAATTAGGCGTATTATTAAGCGTTAAAAATATAACTCACTCATATCCTCATGATTGGCGTACTAAAAAACCAGTTGTATTTAGAGCAACCGCTCAGTGGTTCTGTTCTATCGAACCAATAAAAAAAGATATTATTAACGAAATTGAAAATAATATCAAATGGCATCCAGAGTGGGGCAAAATAAGACTTAAAAATATGATTGAAGGTCGTGGCGACTGGTGTATTTCTCGTCAAAGAGTATGGGGAGTACCACTACCAATTTTCTATAATGAAGACGGAAGTCCAATTTTAGATTATGATGTAATGATGCATGTTGCAAAATTATTTAGAGAGCACGGCTCTAACTATTGGTTTGAAAAAGATGCTAAAGATTTACTACCTGAAGGCTATACTAACCCCGCAAGTCCTAATGGTAAATTTACTAAAGAACAAGATATTATGGATGTTTGGTTTGATTCAGGAACTACTCATACCGGCGTTCTTTGCGCAAGAGGATTAGGTTATCCTGCTGATATGTATTTAGAAGGATCTGATCAATACCGTGGTTGGTTTAACTCATCACTAATTTGTGGTGTAGCAATGCATGGCTCATCACCTTATAAAGAATGTGTATCTCATGGCTTTACTTTAGATGGTAAAGGCAATAAAATGTCTAAAAGTTTAGGAAATGGTATCGATCCATTAGAAGAAATAAACAAACGTGGCGCCGATGTCTTAAGACTTTGGGTAGCATCAACTGACTATACGGAAGATGTTCGTATCGGTGATGAAATATTAAAACAAGTTCAAGAAAGTTATCGTAAAATAAGAAACACATATAAATTTATGTTAGGTAACTTAAATAATTTTGATCCAAAAAAAGATATGGTTTCTTTAGATGAAATGCCATTATATGATAAATATATGTTAAGTGAACTAAACAAATATACTAAAGGTGTTTTAGAAGCATACAATAATTATGAATATCAAAATGTTTATAAAATAACCAATAACTTTATCGCCTTTACTTTATCAAACTTCTATTTAGACTTTACTAAAGATATCTTATATATTGAAAAAGAAGACTCTCTTGTAAGAAGAAGCGTTCAAACTGTTCTTTATAACATTATAAATAACTTAGTAGTATTACTTGCTCCAATTTTACCATATACTTCTGAAGAAGTTTATCGCTTTATCCCTGGAGATAAAAAAGAAAGTGTTCATTTACTAGATATGCCAGAAGTAAAAGATATTCCGGTAGATGAAAACTTATGGTCATTATTCTTTAATATTAAATCTGATGTCTTTAAGGCTTTAGAAGAAGCTCGTAATGAGAAAATTATTGGTTCTTCACTTGAAGCAGAAGTAAAGTTAAATTTAGGTGATAAATATAAGGACGTTGTTACTAAATTAGGAGATGTTTTACATCAATTATTAATTGTATCTAAAGTAATTATTACTGATGAAGATTTACCATCAGGTGAATTTGTTAAAGTATTAGTAACTAAAAGCGAAGGCCACAAATGTAATAGATGTTGGAACTACGTTGATGCTTTAGAAGGGGACATTTGTCCTAGATGTGCAAACATACTAAAAGGAAATGAATAAAAAATCATTTCCTTTTTTTAATAAAAACTTATTTTTAAATCGCTGTTTTGTTTATTTTTTTCTTTAGTATTAGAATCTATTATTTGTTTTATTTTTAATTCTATTGTTATATCTTGAAATTGTAATGATGCCAGCGAATCAGCTAAAGTCTTTAATATATTTTCTGATAAATAAAGAATTAATATTTTAAAAGCAATTAAAAGTTCTGTTGTTTTTATAGAAGGTTTGGCAATTATTAATTCCGGTATTAAAGACTGAACAATAATATTTGAAATTCTATTATCAATTACAGATTGAGATAATTCTTCTTGGTTTGTAGCTTTCTTTAAGCCCATAATCTCTTCATTAAGATTATGAGGCACACTAGAAAAATTTCTTCTTATTAAACAGTTTTCTAACGCTGCATTGATAAAGGCTTCATAATGAAATTTTTCTATAAATATATTTCTTCTTGTGTCATTATCACTATTACTAATTTCTTCCAGTTCATAATCCGCTTTACGAAAAGCAATTGAGTTTTTTAGTTTTGCTTCAAACTCCACGGCATTTATACTTCTTTTAGCTAATTCATTAGCAAAATCCATAACATCAATCATTAAGTTTTCTAATCGATCAATAATACGACGTTTAATTAATTCTTCAACTTTATGACTAACCGTATCAACATAATTAGGTGTAATTGTTTTGTTAAATAACATCATTGCATCCAATAAATCTATTACTCGGTCGTTAAAAAAACTATATTCATCATCTTCCAAAGATTTATAATAACTTAGCTGTTCTAATAAAGCTTTCTTTTTACTATGATAATCACTGTCTTTATTTTTATTTTTTTCTAATTCTATTAGTTTTTTATAAATATCCATGATTTGAAAAGAAAGTCTGCTAATATTATCTAAAGTTTGTCCTACTTCAATGCTCATAAAAATAACCCCCTTTTTTATAAGCGTATATACTAACACAATTTTTTTATTAATTCAATAGGAAAATATTATAAAATCTACAATAATAGGTTATTAACTTTGCAGTCTTCATTCATTCTAGCGTAGTTTCCATAAGCGCTATCCAAAACATCGCCTATTACCATTTTTATTTCATCATCATCTGCATTATCATATTCTTCACATTCACTATTATAAGAATCTAAAAGTTTTTGAACTTGCATTTTTATATTTTCAATTTTATCTAAAGGAATATATAACAATCCGGCTTTTAAAACGGCCAATAATAAAGCAATATCATTTTTGTTTTTTATATCCTCTAAATTTATATAATTCATTAATTCTTCAGTTGCCGCCATAATAATTGTTTGACCAAAAACATTTCTGACGTTTTCTGAAGATTCATCTTGTTTTAATGGTCTCTTAGTTACTTCTGCAAAATTCTTTCTAATGCTTTCCCATCCAAAACTGTTATTAATCATACTTCTTTCAAGATCTATAGACATAAAAGCTAAAGAATATCTCATCCGTGTAGTATCAATATCTTCATCAACTTCTTCACTTAAAAATTTTAATATCCAAAAATAAATACTTTCATCATAATTTACGATTATATCTCTAACACTTTCTTTAGATAAATTATCTTTCTTAGCAGCATTCCTTGTTTTTTCATAAAGAGTATCATAAAAAATACTCTCATCTTCGTAGGAAATATTAAATAATTTATTTATTATTCTGTATAGAGTAAATGCATCTTCATCATCATTATAATCAATAATAGCTGTAAAAGCAGTTTCTAATTCATATTCACTATTATCTGATAAGAACACAGCCAAATAATATGCCGTTTCCGTATTGCATCTAAAGTATTCATAATAAGCATTTTCTTCCTCTAATAATTCTCTAAGCGTGTTTAATAACTTTTCAAATTTTACGCTATTTTTTAAACCTTGTTTTTCTAAATCGGCTAATTTTTTGTAAATTCTTGCAATTTGCTTCGTAACATTTAAAATATCTTCATAAATCTCTAAATCTTCTTCACATAAATTATATTCTTTTATATTTGCTAAACTTACCTTATAATCCGCATTTAATCTTTTCTTTTCCTGCGCATTATCATCTATAAACTCCAGTAAATCATTAATTAATATGTCATTATCTTCAAACATAGTTGGAATAGAATCTCTTATGTCCCGTAGTCCAACAGGATCTTGATATAGTAGGGCAGCTTTAAAATATAATACTGCGATAACACTATTTTCATCATTAGTAATCATATAATCTAAAATATTATCTACTTTATCACCGAAATATTGATTATAAAAAACTTGCTTAATATTTTTAGGAACATGATTATTTATAATTAAATCAGCTCTTAATGCTAGTGGTAAATCATTAAAATCATTTTCCAATAATTCACTTTCCAACGAGGGATTTAAATAAGCAATTATGAGATTATCAATAGTATCCTTATCACTTCCATAAAATCCTATTAAATAATATAAACTTTTAGCAAAAGATAGCTCTAAAAAAGGTATTTCATGTTTTAAATAATTAATTCCATTTTCTATATCATCACCAGACACTATATTAATAAAATCTGGATCAATCCATGCTTTAAAATAACCAGTATCTAATAAATAGAAAAACTTTAATATATGAAGAATTCTACTAATAATATATGTATCGCTATTTTCACTAAAAAGAATTTGAATTTCATCTATAATATCTTCTTTTGCAGCTTTCTTCAAGTATAAGTATGTTTCTTTAGCAAGTGCTGGATTATTTCTAAAAGGAGTAAATAGTTCTTCTTCAGTAGCTATAACGCCATTTATTTGTGTAATTATCTCTTTTTTATGTGCATTAAAATTTCTTTTACCTGTCTTTTTAAGCGCAATTAATTCTTGATACAAATCATATAAATGAATTTCTGTTTTACAAATACTGTCTAACAATTTTATATTTACCATAAAATTTATCCCCCTAAGTAAAAATGTTAAAACCTATACTATCATAAAAGTACTATTCGGTAAAGGTTAAATTGTACAAAATTCATTGACAAAATGCATATATTTAATATATAATACTCACGTATTTAGGCAGATTTCTAAATATTATTAAATTAAGTGTTTATTTGAAATAACTTTAGTAACTTATCTGCCTAAGGGAAAAAGATAATAAACACTCTTAATAATTTTAGATATTCTTTCTATTACAAAAGAAAGGAGAAAACTTTATGGCAAAATATACTGGACCTATGTATAAAAAGGCTCGTAGATTAAACTTTTCTATTTTAGAAAATGGTAAAGAATTAGCTAAAAAACCTTATGCTCCTGGTATTCATGGAACAAGTAGAAGAAAAAAATTAAGTGAATATGGTATTCAGTTAGAAGAAAAACAAAAAGTTAGATTTATGTATGGTTTAACTGAAAAACAATTCCATAGAACATTTGAAAGAGCTTCTAAAATGAAAGGTATTGCTGGTGAAAATTTACTTAAACTTCTTGAAAGTAGATTAGATAATGTTGTTTATCGTATGGGCTTAGCAAATACAAGAAGAGGTGCTAGACAATTAGTAAACCATGGTCATATTTTAGTAAATGGAGAATGTGTTAATATTCCTTCATATACTGTTAAACCAGGTAGTACAATTTCTGTAAAAGAAAAATCACTTAATCATCCAGCTATGAAGGCTGCTTTAGAAAATACTCTAAATAGACCTGCATATGTTGAATTTGATGCTAAAAAAATGGCAGGAACTTACGTAAGACTTCCTGAAAGAAGTGAATTAAATGCAGATATTAATGAATCATTAATTGTTGAATTCTACAATAGATAATATCGGATCATCCGGTATTATTTTTTTTATTTTAAACTAGTCACACCTAAAAATATATGCTATTATATAGATAATAGGAAGGGTTTATTTTATGGCTAGTTTACAAGAACATTTTTATTATCCTAATTATCATTTAGCAGCATCTAATAAAGATGCTATGTTTATAGGTAAGAACTATCGTATTACCATTTTAAGTGAAGTTTTAATTCGTTTTGAATTTTCTCCGACTGGGCAGTTTGAAGATAGACCAACTGAGCTTGCTTCCTTTAGAGCTTTTCCGGCACCTAGATTTAATAAAAAAGAAGATGATAGATTTTTAATAGTTACCACCAAATATTTTAAACTGGAATATGAAAAAAATAAGCCTTTTTATGGTTCTAAGTTAGCGCCTGATCAAAACTTAAAAGTGACTTTAAATAATACTGATAAATTTTGGTATTTTGGTGCTGCTGAAGCTAGAAACTTTAAAGGAACAACATATTCTCTAGATAATGAACTTGGACACGCTAAGTATTTAAATGGTTTGTATTCAACTGATGGTTTTGTTTCCATTGATGATAGTAAATCACTCTTATTTAATCAAGATGGTTCTTTTGGTAAAAGAAGTGACGCTAGAATTGATACTTACTTATTTATGTACCGTAAAGATTTTGGCTTTTGTTTAAGAGACTATTTTAAACTAACGGGAAAACCATCATTAATTCCTCGCTATGCTTTAGGAAACTGGTGGCATAAAAATATTTCTTATAGTGCGAAATCAATTGAAAATTTAATTTGGAATTTTAACAAAGATAATATTCCTTTGTCAGTTTTCCTATTTGGTAAAACTTGGCATGTTCAAAATAAAAATACTGATTCCGGTTTTACCTTTAATTATAAATTAATTGAAAACCCTCGCGAATTAATTAATAATTTACATGAAAAAAAGATTAGAGTAGGGCTTTCTGTTAATCCAGTCGACGGTATTTATCCTGAAGAAATTGCTTATAAAAGATTTAAAGAAAGAGTAAATTATCCTAAAGAAGGTGTAATTCCTTTTAATGTATTTGATAAAGAAACTATAAATGCTTACTTTACCGAATTAATAAATCCTTTATATGAAATAGGGGCTGACTTTTTCTGGATAGATTATAATAATATTAAAGATTTATATACATTAAGAGCCTTGAACTACTACCATTTTAATGATTTTAAAAAATTTAGAGAAAAACGTGGCATTATTCTAAGTCGTAACGGTTTAATCGCAGCCCATAAATATCCTATTTTATATAGTGGCAGAACTATCGTTGGTTGGGAAAATTTAGATATGTTACCAGAGTTTAACTCTAAGAGCTCTAATATGGGTATTAGCTTCTGGAGCCATGACATTGGTGGCTACAAAGAGGGAATTGAAGACCCCGAATTATACATGAGATTTATAGAGTTTGGTGTTTATTCTCCTATCTTAAGATTATCATCCGATGCATCACACTACTATAAAAGAGAGCCTTGGCTTTGGGATGTTAAAACCTTTTCAGTTGTTAAAGAATATTTACATCTTCGTCATGAATTAATTCCTTATATATATACTGAAAGTTATAAGTATCATCAAACGGGCTTACCTTTAGTGCAGCCAATTTACTATAAATATCCCGAAATATATGATGAACCAACTTATAAAAATGAATATTATTTTGGTACGGAACTATTTATTGCACCCATAACGACCAAAAAAGATATATTAATGAATCGTACGGTTCAAAGAATCTTTTTACCTGATGGTGTTTGGTATGACTTTAAAACAGGTAAGAAATTTATGGGTGGTAAACGCTATGTAACTTTTTACAAAGATGAAGATTATCCTGTTTTTGCTAAACGCGGAACTATTATCCCTAAAGCTATTTTAGAGGAAGATAATATTAATGATACTGATGCTCCTAAAAAAATGGAGATTGTTATTTTCCCTGGTAGAAGTAATACTTATAAACTGTATGAAGATGATGGCATTAGTTCTATGTTTGAAGAAGGTTACTATTTAATTACTGACATTGATTACAATTATCAAAGCAATAACTTTACGGTTATTATAAGACCTGTTGAAGGTAAAACCGAAATAGTACCGAGCAAAAGAGATTTTAAAATTAGATTTAGAAATACCAGAAAACCAGAAGATGTTATTCTCTATATTGGTGAAGAAAAAATTACTACTTTTAAATCATATATAGATGGTAATGACTTTGTCGTAGAAATTCTAGATGTTAATCCTTCAAAACAGGTATCTTTAAACTGTAAAGGTAAAGACATTGAAATTGCTGCTGAAAGAATTGTAAATGAAGATATAGATTCAATTTTAAGTGATTTACAAATTAATACCAGTTTAAAAGAAACTATTAGTAGTATATTATTTAGTGATAAAGAAATAAAACGTAAACGTATTGAAATTCGTAAATTAAAAAGAAAAGGTTTACATGGTAAATATGTTAATATGTTTATGAAACTACTTGAGTATCTTGCTGAATTATAATATAGAAAGAGAAAAATAAAAATGAATAATAATAAAAAAGCAATAACAATTTTAATAATTACAATTGTCTTATTAAGTCTTGTAATATGTTATTTACTATTTAAACTTAATAAACTAAATGCTTCTGATTCTAATAAAGAACAAGAAGTAAAAACTAAAGAGGAAACAAAATGTCAGTCAAGTAGTGATATTAACTGCATTTATTATGAAGAAAATGGTTTCAAAATAGTAAAAAAATTAGGTAGATATCAAGATTATGAAATTAATGGTAAAACCCTATATTCTTCTAATGGCCAAGGAATATCTGCGCCCACTATAAAGCAAATTATAGATAATAAATATATTATTATTAATACCGGAGAAGAAAATTTTTATGAAAATGTGTATGATTTAAATGGTCAAGTTGTAACTTTTGCTCATCCTGATAATATGTGGACGGAAGAACGAGAAATGAAATTTTCTGATAATAAATTGACTATTGAATATTATACAGTACTAGATAATTACGCTAGCTATAATGACGATTTTAATATTTGTACAGATAAGCCATTAGATAGCATAGTTTATCTAAAACAAGAAGTAGAGTATTCCAATGGAACATTCGGGTCTTTAAAGAATATAGAAATTAAGACTTTGAAAGAAGCACTTAAAGATTATGATAAAGAATGTTAATGATAAGGTAATATAATGAATAAAAAAGTTTTAATAGTTATAATAATTACAATTGTTTTACTTACTTTTGCCGGTTCTTATTTTCTAATTGAAAAGCATCACCAAAACAATTCTGATTTAAATAATCAAAATAAAACAACTACTAAAGAAATATTAACTAGTAAAAAGTCTGACGAAAATCTAACGAGTTGTGATATAAATGAAGATATTAAATGCATTTATTATAATAATAATGGCTTTAGCGTTGTTAAAGCTCCAAATAATAAAGAAACAAAATCATATTTTATTAATGAAAAATATGTGGGAAATTTTGCCAATTTAGAAATAAAAGAAATTATAGATAATAAATACATTATAGTAGATGTTGGTGTTGTTTCTGAAAAAGACGAGATGTTTGATTATTATGGCAATAAAATAGAATTTGAATGTGATATTGATGTTTGTAGTGGCAATGCCTTAATGAATTACACTAATAACAAATTAACAATAAAATATGAGTATTCTTTAGATAATGTTGAAGATACTATTTGCACATTTGCGCCCCTTGATACAATAGTTTATCTTAAACAAGAAATAGAGTATTCCAATGGTAACTTTGGCACTCCTAAAATTATTGAAAAAAAGACGTTAAAGGAATATGCTAAAGAATTCTACGATAAAGATTGTTAACTTTTAACTTTGCATTTTTATTGAAAATATAAAATTATTATTATATACTTTTTTATGGTAGGTGAGAAAAATGAAAAAATTCGCTCTAAATAGATGCTTTGTATATATAGCAGTTATAACAGTTTTAATATTATCATGTGCTGGGGCAACCTACGCTATATTTACCGTAACAACATCACAAACTGGAACCAATTCAGTAAATGCTTTAAAATGCTTAAGTCTTACATTTTCTAATCAAAAAAATATTATTAACTTAGAAAATACCTATCCAATGAGCGATACAAGAGGAAAACAAAATACACCATATTCTTTTACTGTAACTAACAACTGTGGATCCAATGTGGAAATCGATATTGGCTTTGAAACAAATAAATCTTCGACTTTATCCGCATCCAAAGTAAGAACCAACTTTAAAAATGATTATGGTAATTATACTTATACGCTGTCTTCATTATCAACAATGACTGCAACAACAAGCGGGAACACTGCATATAAATTAAAAGATGATGCTCTATTTGCTGGCGCTAGTAAAACTTACGAATTTAAAATGTGGTTGAACGAAAGCGTTACCTTAGATGAAGGTGTTCAAGGGCAAAGGCTAACAGGTAAAATAATCATTCATTCAGTTGCTAAAACCAATATTTCTTATAAATTTAATTATGTAAAAGGAAGATATACATTTAAAGTTCCTAAGGCAGGTACTTATCAAATTGAGGCTTGGGGTGCATCAGGTGGTGGCACCAATGGTGGCAAAGGTGCTTATACCAAAGGAGAAATATCTCTAACCACTAGCGATACATTATATATTATCCCCGGAGGTGTTGGTAAAGCGGCATCTACAACTACCAACGTAGGAGGTTTTAACGGTGGCGGTTATAGTGGTAACCATCAAGGTGCTAAAAGTTATTCTGGCGGTGGTGCTTCGGATATTAGACTAGTATCTGGAGCGTGGAATAATGCTACATCTTTAAATTCAAGAATCATGGTCGCTGCTGGCGGGGCTGGAACAACAAGTAATCTTACTACCGTTGCTGGTTCTGGTGGCGGTTTAACGGGCTATAGTGGTACGTCAAGTAGTTCCACTTATAATACGTCTGCTTATCTGCCTATCGGTGCCACTCAAACAGGTGCAGGCTTTGCTTATGGAACAACCGCTAGACAAGGATTATTCGGTTACGCTATTCAGTCTTATACTGGCGGCTGGGGCGGCGGTGGTGGTGGTGGCTACTGGGGTGGCTCAAATGGCTATGG
This sequence comes from uncultured Bacilli bacterium, assembly GCA_934098485.1. GTDB lineage: Bacteria > Bacillota_I > Bacilli_A > RF39 > UBA660 > CAG-533. The sequence continues at coordinate 89,827 of CAKOOH010000003.1, forward strand.
CACCACCGGATCTGGTGGATCATCATATATTAGTGGTCATACCGGTTGTGTCGCAATTACCTCAGCAACTAGCACTGCCGCTAAATCTGGATGTACTTCTGGAACTAGTGATAACTCATGTAGCATTCATTATAGTGGTAAAAAATTCACTAATACTGTTATGATTGATGGTAATGGTTATGCTTGGACAAATACTAAAGCATCAACAGTAACTAAGATGCCATCTCCAACTAGTACTGCCACTCAAACAGGAAATACTGGTAATGGCTACGTTAAAATAACATTTTTAAAATAATTTAATATACCACATTTTATAAATAACTACTTGCAACTTCCCGATAAAAAAGCTATAATACGAATTAAGCAGATGAAAAAAGAGTAGTAGTAATAATTCTTTTTAAAGAAAGTTAGTGGCCGATGAAAACTAATAAAAGAATATTTCGAACTTGCTTTTGGATGTGTTAGGAGAAGTCCTTTATAACTTTAGAGTTTAATTAAGGTGGTACCACGGTTTTTCGTCCTTTGAAAAATCGTGTTTTTTATTTTAGAAAGGATTTATATGGAAGATTTATTTGTTTTTTTAATTAGTTTTACTTTTATTTTTTTAGTGTATTTAGTAATTTATTTTATTAAGTTATTTAAAAAAGAATTACCAAATATTAAAGAATATGAATTATTATGTACTAAATTTAAAATAGATAAAGATAAGATTAATTATAAAGGTGTAAGTATCATTATTTATTTAATCAATACATTTATAATATCTTTTACTGGAACTGTATGCACAATGTTTGATTTAAAGTATATTTGGCAGATGGCAATTGGCTTTGTTATGCTGATGGCTCTGATTATTATTTTTTATACATTATTAGGCAAAATTTTAGAAAAGAAATATAAGAAGGAAGGAAAATAATTATGAATTTTAATGAAATTGAAAAAAAATGGCAAAAAATTTGGGAAGAAGAAAAATGCTTTGTTGCTAAAAATGGGGGAGATAAAGAAAAATATTATTTATTAATTGAGTTTCCTTATCCATCAGGTGCTGGTCTTCATGTAGGACATGTACGTTCTTATACTGCTTTAGATGCTATGGCTAGAGTAAAAAGAGCCCAAGGCTATAATGTATTATATCCTATTGGATGGGATGCTTTTGGTGCTCCTGCTGAGCAGTATGCAATAAAGAATCATGTATATCCAACTAAAATGGTTAAAGAATGTATTGAAGTATTTAAAAAACAAATTAAATCATTAGGAATCTCTTTTGATTGGACAAGAGAAATAAACACTACAGATCCTAAATATTATAAATGGACTCAGTGGCAATTTTTACAATTCTTTAAAGCTGGTATGGCTTATAAAGCTGAAAAAGAAATTAACTGGTGCCCAAATTGTAAAACCGGATTATCTAACGAAGATGCTGCCGGCGGTATTTGTGAAAGATGTGGCACCCCAACTACTAAGAAACTAAAAAATCAGTGGATGCTAAAAATGACTGCTTATGCTGATAGTTTAATTGAAGGACTTAAAGATACCGATTTTATGGACAAAATTAAGACTGCTCAAATTAACTGGATTGGTAAAAGTATTGGTGCTGAAGTAAACTTTAAATTAAAAGATACTGAAGATGAACTTAAAGTCTTTACCACTAGATGCGATACATTATATGGTGTAACCTTTATGGTAATGAGCCCTGAACATAGTTTTTTAAGTAAATATGAAAATAAGATTAAAAATCTTTCTGAATTAAAAGCTTATCAAGAAGCGGCTAAACAAAAATCCGAAATTGAAAGAACTGATGCTTCTAAAGAAAAGACTGGAGTTAAATTAGATGGCTTAGTTGCTATAAATCCTGTAAATGGTAGAGAAATTCCAATTTATGTTTCTGATTATGTTTTAGCAAATTATGGTACCGGTGCTATTATGGCCGTTCCTGCTCATGATCAAAGAGACTACGAATTTGCTAAGAAATTTAATATAGATATAATTCCTGTTATTGAAGGCGGGGATATAACTAAAGAAGCGTATACTGGTGATGGAATTCATATAAATTCAGAATTTTTAAATAACTTAGATAAAGACACTGCCATAAATGAAATGCTTAAGTTCTTAGAAGACAATAATATAGGTAAGAAAACAACTAATTATCGTTTGCAAGATTGGATTTTCTCTCGTCAAAGATTCTGGGGAGAACCAATTCCTATGATTAATTGTCCAAAATGTGGATGGGTACCAGTTCCTGAAAATGAACTACCCGTAATTTTACCTGATGTTGAAAGTTATGAACCAACTGATAATGGTGAAAGCCCTTTGTCAACTGTCGAAGACTGGGTCAATGTTAAATGTCCATGTTGTGGGGAAGATGCTAAAAGAGAAACTGATACAATGCCAAACTGGGCTGGTTCTTCATGGTACTGGATAAGATATATGGATGCTAATAATGACCAAGAATTAGCTTCAATGGACGCTATGAAATACTGGGGCCAAGTTGACTACTATAATGGTGGTATGGAGCACGCTACTAGACATTTACTATATGCTAGATTTTGGAATGAATTCTTGTATGATCAAGGAATTGTTCCTTATCGTGAACCATTTAAAAAACGTGTTGCTCATGGTATGATTCTAGGCGAAGGCAATGAAAAAATGAGTAAGAGTAAAGGCAACGTAGTAAACCCAGATGATATGGTAAACAATTATGGTGCTGATGCTTTAAGAACTTATGAAATGTTTATAGGAGATTATTCTAAAGACGCTGTATGGAGTGAAAATGGTTTAAAAGGCTGCAAAAAATTCTTAGACAAAGTTGTAAGATTAAAAGATAAAGTAGTTACTAAAGATGAATATACTAAATCTTTAGAAGCCTTAATTCATAAGACTATCAAAAAAGTTACTAATGATTTATTAACTATGAATTATAATACTGCCGTTTCTTCATTAATGATTCTATTAAATAATTATGAAAAAGAAACTAGTATCACTAGTAAAGACTACCGCACTTTATTGCAACTGCTAAATCCTATTGCGCCTCATATTACTGAAGAATTAAATCAAAATCTAAACTTAGGAGCAATGTTTGCTAAAAGTTCATGGCCTACTTATGATGAAAATAAAACTACCGATGATACTTACACCATCGGTGTTCAAGTAAATGGAAAACTACGTGCCAGTATTAAAGTTACTGATGAAATGAGCGAAGAAGAAATCAGAAATCTTGCTTTAAATGAAGAAAATATTCAAAAATACACTAAAGACCATGAAATAATTAAATTTATTGTGATTCCAAAACGCATAGTAAGCATCGTAGTAAAATAATATAATATATAAGGAAAGACATCTAATATGTAAATAGATGTTTTTTTATTATGTAAGGTAGAATTCTAAAAAGTGCCATAAATAGGGAAAAAAATCCGTAAAAGTGCTTGCAAAAATCCGATTTTATGGTATAATTTACCTTGGTTTGACTGGCTTAGATGTGCGAGGTTGCTGATACACTAGGAGAGGTTGTTAAACCAAATCTTAAAAATCAGGTATATTCGTTACGGAGCTATGTTTATACTGGATGTAAACGAAAGGAGGACATGAAAATGTCAAAAGTAAGAATCAAACTAAAAGCATACGATCATAGAGTACTTGATGTTGCTGCTGCAAAAATCGTTGATACTGTTAAAAGAACAGGCGGGGAAATCTCTGGACCTGTACCTCTTCCAACAGAAATTCAAAAAATAACTGTTTTAAGAGCTGTACATAAATACAAAGATGCTCGTGAACAATTCGAAATGCGCACACATAAAAGACTTATTGATATTAAAAATCCTAGCAAGGAAACAATGGATGCTTTAACACACTTAGATATTCCAAGTGGCGTTGACATCGAAATCAAAACAAATAATTAGATGGAGGTAAAAAGATGAAAGGAATCTTAGGACGTAAAATCGGGATGACCGAAGTATTTACGAAAGATGGAAAAATCATTCCTGTTACAGTTGTAAGCGTTGAACCAAATGTTGTAATGCAAGTTAAAACTACAAAAACAGATGGTTATGAAGCAATTCAATTAGGAATTACTGATAAAAAAGAAAAACGTGCAACTAAAGCAGAAATGGGACATGCTAAAAAGGCTGGTGTCTCACCTAAGCGCTTCTTAAAGGAAATCAAAGTTCAAGATGCATCTGTTTATGAACTAGGAAGCACAATTAAAGCAGACATATTTGAAGTAGGAGAAAAGGTAGACGTTACCGGAACTACAAAAGGACATGGTTTTACAGGTGTTATTGTAAGAAATAATCAATCTGAAGGACCTAAAACTCACGGTTCAAGATATCATAGAAGACCTGGTTCAATGGGTACTATGAGACCAATGAGAGTTTTAAAAGGAAAAGTACTATCAGGACATATGGGTGTTGATACTGTAACTATCCAAAATTTACAAATTGTTGATGTAAATACAGTAGATAATTATATTTTAGTAAGTGGAAATATTCCAGGAGCTAAAAATTCATTAGTTTTAATTAAAGAAGCTGTTAAAGGTGGCAAAAAAGGAACATTTGAATTAGTTAACTATGAACCAGAAATGCCTGAAGAAGTAGTTGAAGTTACTAGTGAAGAAACAACTACTGAAACAAATTTAGCAAATGCTGCTGAAGAAGAAGTTAAACCAGAAGAAACTTCAGCACAAGAAGAAAACTAGGAGGTAAATAATGGGAAAAGTTGATATTATTAACCTAAACGGCGAAAAAGTTAAAGATTTAAAACTAAATGAAACTGTATTTATTAAAGAACCAAATGAAATAGTATTAAAGAAAGCTATCGATTTACAATTAGCATCTTTAAGACAAGGAACTCACAAAACTAAAACTCGTGCTGAAGTAAGCGGTGGCGGCAGAAAACCTTACAAACAAAAAGGTACAGGTAATGCTCGTCAAGGATCAATTCGTGCACCTCATTATAGAGGCGGTGGAATTGCCTTTGGAGTAAGTCCAAGAAGCTATACTTTCAAAATGAATAAGAAAGAAAGAGTTCTTGCTTTAAGAAGTGCATTATCTATTAAAGCAAACGAAAAGAAACTATTTGTAGTTGAATCATTAGAACTAAATAGTTTAAAAACTAAAGATTTAAAACAAATGCTAAATACATTAAAATTAGAAGGAAAAACATTATTTATATGTTCATCTGATGCTGAAAAATTATATATGGCATCAAGAAATCTTTCTAATATTCTAGTTATCTTATCTAATGAATTAAATGTTTATGACATCATTAATGCTGATAACGTAGTAGTTGATGAAGAAGCAATGAAATATATTGAGGAGGTGCTTAAATAATGAAATCAGATATTATTTATTCACCAGTTATAACTGAAAAAACTAGTGCATTAGCACAAAATAACACTTATGTTTTTAAAGTAGCAAAAAGTGCAAACAAAATTCAAATCAAACAAGCTATTGAAGAAACATTTGGTGTTAAAGTAAAAAGTGTAAATACTCTTAATACAAAACCTAAAAAGAAAAGAGTAGGAAGATACACTGGAACAAGAAAAACTTATAAGAAAGCTATCATTACATTATGCGATGGTAGTGCTATAGAAATGTAGGTGTACTTATGGGAATTAAAAAATATAAACCAACAACTAATGGTCGTAGAGGAATGAGTACCTTAACTAATACAGAAATTACTAGTACAACTCCAGAAAAGAGCTTGCTTGTAAGTATTAGCAAAACTGGTGGTAGAAACAATCAAGGTCGTATGACTGTAAGACACATTGGTGGCGGTGCTAAAAGAAAATATCGTGTTATCGATTACAAGAGAAATAAATTTGATATTCCAGCAAGAGTAACTACTATTGAGTATGATCCAAATAGAACTGCAAATATTGCCCTTTTAACTTATAAAGACGGCGAAAAAAGATATATTATCGCTCCAAAAGATTTAAAAGTTGGCACAATTGTTGTATCTGGAGAAAACGTAGATATTAAAGTTGGTAATACATTACCACTTAAAAATATCCCAGTAGGTACAGTTGTTCATAATATCGAACTTAAACCTGGCAAAGGCGCAGAAATGGCACGTAGTGCTGGAGCATCTGCTCAAATCCTTGGTAGAGAAGGAAAATATATTTTACTTCGTTTACAATCAGGTGAAACTAGAAAAGTACTAGGTGAATGCTTAGCAACTATCGGTGTAGTTGGTAATGAAGATTACGAATTAGTAAACTTAGGAAAAGCTGGACGTAAAAGACATATGGGTATAAGACCTACTAACCGTGGTTCTGTTATGAACCCTAATGACCATCCACACGGTGGTGGTGAAGGACGCGCTCCTATCGGTAGAAAGAAAGGTCCTGTTACTCCATGGGGTAAACCAGCACTTGGATATAAAACACGTAAACCAAAGAAAGCTTCTAGCAAATTAATTGTTAGTCGTAAGAAGAAATAGGAGGAGAGTTTATGGCAAGAAGTATTAAAAAAGGCCCTTATGTAGCCGAAAGTTTAATGAAAAAAATTAAAAAATTAAATGAAAATAATAAAAAAGAAGTTGTTAAAACTTGGTCTCGTCGTTCAACTATCTTCCCAGACTTTGTTGGTCATACAATTGCTGTACATAATGGACGTGAATTTATACCAGTTTATATAACTGAAGAAATGGTTGGTCACAAATTAGGTGAATTTGCACTTACTCGTAAATTTACGGGCCATGCCGGAAATAAGTAGGAGGTTAAATGGAAGCTTACGCAATACATAAAATGGCTATCGTTGCTCCTCGTAAAGCAAGAATGACTCTTGATTTAATCAGAGGTAAAAAAGTTAGTGACGCTAGAGCTATTTTAAAAAATACTAATACAAAATCAAGTAGATTAATAATTAAAGTTTTAGATTCTGCTGCTGCAAATGCTGTTAATAATCTAAACTTAAAAGAAGAAGATTTATTTGTATCTGAATGCTTTATTAATCCGGGACCAGTTCTAAAGAGAGTTAAATTTGGTTCTCGTACTAAAGTTGACAGAAGAGATAAAAGAACAAGTCATATAACTGTAAAAGTTAGTGACGGAAAGAAGGAGGCATAATTTATGGGACAAAAAGTAAATCCTAACGGACTAAGACTTGGTGTAAACAAAGATTGGCAATCAAAATGGTATGCTAAAAAAGATTATGCTAAATTCCTAAATAATGATTTAAAAATCAGAGATTTCTTAAAAGAAGAATTAAAAGATGCTGCTGTAAGTGAAGTAATTATTGAAAGAACAAGCAAACGCATCGAAGTTAAAATCAATACTGCTAAACCAGGCGTTGTAATCGGCCGTGGTGGTGAAGATATTGAAAAATTAAGAAAGAAAATTAAAAAATTAGTAGGCGAAGATGTTTATGTAACAATAGTTGAAGTTAAAAACCCTAATCTTAACGCTCAAATTGTTGCTGATCAAATTGCTAAACAAATTGAAAACAGAGCAAACTTCCGTACTGTTCAAAAGAAAGCTATCAAAGACGTAATGAAAGCTGGAGCAGTTGGAGTTAAAACTGCTGTATCTGGTCGTTTAGGCGGTGCTGAAATGGCTCGTACTGAAGGTTATACTGAAGGTACTGTTCCACTACACACTATTAGAGCAGATATTGATTATGCAACAGCAACAGCTCCTACTACATATGGTAAAATTGGAGTTAAAGTTTGGATTTATAAGGGAGAAATTCTTCCTACTAAGAAAAGTGTAGGAGGCGATTCAAATGTTAATGCCTAAAAGGGTTAAATACAATAAACCTCAAAGAGTTAGTTATGAAGGCCATTCAAAAGGAAACACTGAATTACATTTTGGTGAATTCGGATTAATGGCTAAAGAAGGCGGATACGTAAGTGCAAGACAAATCGAAGCAGCTCGTATCGCTATGACACGTTATATGAAACGTGGTGGTAAAGTTTGGATTAACATTTTCCCACAACTTGCAAGAACTCAAAAACCTTTAGAAACTCGTCAAGGTACAGGAAAAGGTTCTGTAAAAGAATGGGTTGCAGTTGTTAAAGAAGGAAAAATTATGTTTGAAATTGGTGGCGTTTCTGAAGAAATCGCTCGTGAAGCATTAAGACTAGCTTCTCACAAACTTTGCGTTAAAACAAAATTTGTTAAGAAAGAGGAGGCATAATTATGAAAACTAGCGAAATTCGTAAAATGTCTAAAGAAGAATTAAACAAAAAATTAGTTGACATCAAAAAAGAATTATTTGATTTAAGAATGAAACAATCAACTGGTAATCTTGATAAGCCTCATAGAATTAACGCTTTAAGAAAAGATGTAGCTAGAATTAAGACTGTTTTAAATGAATTAGATGGGAGTGAAAATTAATGGAAACTAAAAAATCTGAATTAATTGGTAAAGTTGTTTCTTGTGCAAACGATAAAACAATTACTGTTTTAGTAGAAACATATCGTAATCACCCATTATATAAGAAAAGAGTAAAATACTCTAAAAAGTATGCTGCTCATGATGAAAAAAATATTGCAAAAGTAGGAGACACAGTTAGATTAGTATCAACTAGACCATTATCTAAAACTAAGAGATATGAATTAGTTGAAGTAATCAAAGAAGCTGTAGTTTTATAGGAGGATTAGAATTATGGTAATGCAACAATCAAAATTAAAAGTTGCCGACAATTCTGGTGCTCGTGAACTTATGGTAATTAGAGTACTTGGTGGCAGCAAAGTTAAATATGGAAATATTGGAGACGTAGTAGTTGGAACTGTTAAAAAGGCTATTCCAAACGGAAACGTTAAAGAAGGTAAAGTTGTTAAAGCTGTTATTGTTAGAAGTGTTGAAGGACTAAGAAGAAGCGATGGAAGTTATATCAAATTTAATGATAATGCATGCGTTTTAATTAAAGAAGATAAATCACCAATCGGAACTCGTGTTCTTGGACCAGTTGCAAGAGAATTACGTGATAAAGAATTTACTAAGATCGTATCACTTGCTCCTGAGGTTTTATAGGAGGATATATGAAAGTAAAAGTTGGAGATAAAGTAAAAGTACTTACCGGTAAAGATAAAGGTAAGGAAGGTAGAGTAATTCTTACTCTAAAGAAAAAAGACCGTGTAGTTGTTGAAGGAATTAATATTGTTAAAAAACATATGAAACCATCAAGAACTAATGAAACAGGCGGTATATTAGAAACAGAAAATCCAATTCATGTATCTAATGTTAGAGTAGTTGAAGAAACTGCAAAAAAGAAAGAATCTAAAAAAACTGTAAAAGAAACAGCTAAAAAAGAAACAACTAAAACCAAAAAAACTACAAAAAAAGTAGGTGAAGCTAATGAATAGTTTAAAAGAATTATATAATAAAACAATTAAACCAGAACTAATGAAAAAATTCAATTATTCTTCAGTTATGGAAATTCCTAAACTTGAAAAAATTGTTATAAACATTGGTGTTGGTGATGGTTCTCATGATGAAAAAATGATTGAAGCCGCAGTAAAAGATTTAGAAACAATCACTGGACAACATCCAGTAGTTACTAAAGCTAAAAAATCAATTGCTGGTTTCAAATTAAGAGAAGGACAAACTATTGGAACTAAAGTAACATTACGTGGTGAAAATATGTACATTTTCATGGAAAAGTTAATTAGTGTTGCTCTTCCTCGTGTAAGAGACTTTAGAGGAGTTTCTCCTAAAGCATTCGATGGAAAAGGAAATTATACTTTAGGTATTAAAGATCAATTAATTTTCCCAGAAATTGAATATGATAACGTTGTAAAATTAAGAGGTATGGATATTGTTTTTGTAACAACTGCAAAAACAAATGAAGAAGCTTTAGAATTATTAAAAGGCTTTGGAATTCCATTTAGAAAGTAGGCACGAATATTATGGCTAAAACAAGTTTAAAAGTTAAAAATGCAAGAACTCCAAAATTTAAGGTTAGAGCATATACTCGTTGCTCAAGATGTGGAAGACCTCACGGAGTTTTACGTAAATTCGGATTATGCCGTATTTGCTTTAGAACATTAGCAAATGAAGGAAAAATCCCTGGCGTAAAAAAATCAAGTTGGTAGAAAGGAAGATCGGAAATGTTTGTAAATGATGTTATTGCAGATATGCTTACAAGAATTCGTAATGCAAATCAAATGAAATATAATACAGTTGATGTAATAAGCACAAAAATGACTAAAGCAATCGCTTCTATCTTAAAAGAAGAAGGATATATTAGTGATTTCACTGAAAATAGTGAAAACAAAATGCTTACATTAACATTAAAATATAGCGATAATAAAAAAGAAAGAGTTATTATTGGTCTAAAAAGAATTAGTAAACCTGGACTTAGAGTATATGTTAAACATGATGAACTTCCAAAAGTACTAAATGGTTTAGGAATCGCTATCATCTCTACTTCAAAAGGTATCATGACTGACAAAAAGGCTAGAGAAAATAATCTAGGAGGAGAAGTACTTGCCTATATTTGGTAAGGAAAACTAAGTTATGAGTAGAATTGGAAATAGAGTATTAAATATTCCTGAAGGAGTTACAGTAACTTTAGAAAAAGATACAAATAAATTACTTGTAAAAGGTCCTAAAGGAGAATTATCAAAAGAATTTAATAAATTAATTACTATCGAAGTTGAAGATGGTAAAGTTAAAACAAAAAGAGCAAATGAAGCTTTATTTACAAAAAGTATTCATGGTACTACTAATGCATTAATTGCTAATATGCTTGAAGGAGTATCTGCTGGATTTGTTAAAGAATTAGAAACAGTAGGTGTAGGTTATAGATTTGCTGTTTCAGGTAATAAAATTACTGTAAGTGCTGGATATTCTCATCCAGTAGTAGTGGAAATTCCATCAGGTTTAACTGTTGAATCTCCATCAAACACTGAACTAAAAATATCTGGTATCGATAAACAAGAAGTATCTGAATTTGCGGCTAATATTCGTAAAATAAGAAAACCTGAACCATACAAAGGAAAAGGTATCCGTTATAAAGGCGAAGTAATTAGACGTAAAGAAGGAAAGAAAGCGGCTAAGTAGGAGGTAAGTTATGATAAAAAAAGAATCAAAAAATGTATCTAGACAAAGAAGACATGCTCGTGTTCGTAAAAATGTTTTCGGAACTGAAAGTATGCCAAGATTAAATGTATTTAGATCAAATAATGAAATTTATGCTCAAATTATTAATGATGAAACTGCTAAAACTTTAGCTAGCTCTTCTAGTGTAGCCTTAAAATTAGACAATGGTGGCAATATCGAAGGTGCAAAAGCAGTTGGTGCTGACATCGCTAAAAAGGCTCTTGAATTAAATATCAAAAAGGTTGTTTTTGATAGAGGTGGATACCAATATCATGGACGTGTAAGCGCTTTAGCAGAAGCTGCACGTGAAAACGGCTTAGAGTTCTAGAGGGAGGGAAATAATGGAAGAAGCAAATAAAATTAATGAAACAGTAGAAGTTACTACTGAAACTGTTAAAGAAAATAAAAATAATAAAAACTTTAAGGATAGAAAACCAAGAAAAGAATTTAAAAAGAATTTCGAACCTAAAAAGAAGCTTTTAGAAGAAAAAGTTATTTCTATCACTCGTGTAACAAAAGTTACTAAAGGTGGACGTCATTTCCGTTTTGCTGCAACTATGGTTGTAGGAGATGGCAAAGGCTTAGTAGGAATTGGAACTGGTAAATCAATGGAAGTACCAGAAGCAATTAAAAAAGGTATTCAAGCCGCTAATAAAAATTTAGTTAAAATTGATATTGTTGATGGAAGAACAGTTTCTCATGAACAAATCGGTAAATGTGGTAGAGCTAAAGTATTAATTAAACCTGCTAAAGAAGGTACTGGTATTATCGCTGGTGGTGCTGTTCGTGCCGTATTAGAAATTGCTGGTATTAAAGATATCGTATCTAAATCTTTAGGATCAAATACTCAAGTAAATGTTGCTAAAGCAACTTTAGAAGCTCTAAAATCACAAAGAAGTGCAGAACATATTGCTGAACTTCGTGGCAAGAAAGTGGAGGAGTTATAATATGAAATTACATGAATTAAACTCACTTCCGGAAAGTAAAAAAATCAAAAGAGTAGGTCGTGGACCCGGATCAGGAATGGGCAAAACATCTACTCGTGGTGAAAAAGGACAAAAAGCTAGAAGTGGCGTATCAATTAAACCTTGGTTCCAAGGTGGACAAAGTCCAATTTATCGTAGAATTCCTAAAAGAGGATTTAATAATGCAGCCTTCACAACAAGATATGCAATTATTAATCTAAGCGATTTAAATAGATTTAATGATGGTGATGTAATCACATTAGAACTATTAAAAGAAAAAGGAATTATTAAAAAAGAATTATCAGGACTTAAAGTTTTAGGAAATGGTAATTTAGAAAAGAAATTAACTATTAAAGCAAATAGATTCTCATCTATTGCAGTAAGTAAAATTGAAAGTGCTGGCGGGACCGCTGAGGTGATCTAATGTTTGCAAATCTAAAAGGACTATTTAGCCCTAATAATAAAGATTTACGCAAAAGAATATTGTTCACCTTAGGGTGTTTAGCAATATTTGCTCTAGGAACTAATATTATGGTTCCAGGAGCTAAAGAAATTACCAAAAATTTAGGATTTTTAGAATTACTTAACTTAATGAGTGGTGGAAGTTTAAAATCCTTTTCAATCTTTGCGTTAGGAGTTATGCCTTATATTACCGCAACAATCATAACGCAGTTATTCCAAATGGATATTATTCCTTACTTTAAAGAATTAAAAGAACAAGGTGCTACCGGAAGACAAAAATTAAATAAAATTAATCGTTATCTTGGTATTATCTTTGCTCTTATCCAAGGATATATATTTTCTATCGCTTTTTTAGGAAATGCTGGAACCATGGGTGTTATTAAATCAACTATTTATTTAACAGCCGGTACAGCCTTCCTACTATGGTTAGGTGATGAAATTACTAAAAAGGGTATTGGTAATGGCGTATCTTTAATAATTATGGCTGGTATTGTAAATACCTTACCTCAAACATTTATTACAGCATTTAATTCCTTAGTTTTAAATGCTAGTAGTAGTAAATGGACAGGTATTATCTTATTTGCTCTATTTGTCATCGTATATTTAGCCATCATAATTGGTGTAATATGCATGCAAATAGCCGAAAGAAGAGTGCCTATTCAATACTCTAACCGTACAGCCTCATCATATGGAGGAGAAAAATCATTCATCCCTGTAAAACTAAACTCAGCAAGTGTAGTTCCTGTTATCTTTGCCTCTGCAATCGTTGGAATTCCCAGTTTAATTGCTGAAGTTATCAAAAAAGAAGCATTTACTAATTTTGTAAATAATTATATTGTTTATACAAGTTATACAGGCTTCCTACTATATATGGTATTAATCTTCCTATTTGGCTATTTTTACACTTTATTACAACTTAATCCCGATGAAATTGCGGAAAACTTAGATAAATCTCGTAGTTATATTCCTGGTATTACTCCAGGTGAACAAACAAGTAAATATCTAAAATATGTAATTACTCGTTTAACCGTTTTTGGTACTCTTGGTTTAATGGTTATTGCTGCTTTACCAATTATCTTTAGTAAAGTAACTGATCTTCCAAGTAATGTTACCATTGGTGGAACCGGATTATTAATCGTTGTTGGTGTAGCACTTGAAACATACAAACAATTAGAAAGTAGTGTTGTTTCTCGTAGTTACAATGGTGTAAGAAAGAGAAGAAGAAGAAAATGAAAAATATTGTTTTTATCGCTCCACCTGCTTCTGGCAAGGGAACTCAAAGTGATTTATTAGTATCTAAATATGGATATAATCATATTTCCACTGGGGACTTATTAAGAGAAGAAATTAAAAGTGGTAGTGATTTAGGTAAACAAATTGATGAATTAATGAAAACTGGAAAATTAGTAAGTGATGATATTGTAAATTCATTGCTTACTAAGGCTCTAAGTGATAGTGATAAACCATTTATTTTAGATGGATATCCAAGAAATATGACGCAAGTACCTTTCTTAGATGATATTTTATCTAAGGCAAACAAAAAGGTAGATGCGATAATTTACTTAGATGTTCCTTATGATTTACTTTTAAAAAGAGCTACTGGAAGACTTACTTGTCCTAAATGTGCTCATACTTTCCATAAATATTTTAATAAACCACTAAATGATGGAATATGTGATAATTGCGGAGAAACTTTAATAAGTAGAGTAGATGATAATGAAGAAACATTCAAAGTAAGATATAACTCATATATAGAAAATACCAAACCTTTATTAGATTATTATAAAGATAAAGGAAATTTACATGTAATTGATAAAGCAAATACCAAAGAAGAAACTTTTGAAGAAATAGAGAAAGTGATTAAATGATTACTATAAAAACTCCAGAAGAAATTGCTTTAATTAAAGAGTCCGGACATATTACTTATATGTGTCATCAGCATTTACAAAAGTTCTTAACTCCGGGAACTACTACTAAATTTATAGATGAAGAAGCAGGAAGATTTATAAGAAGCATGGGCGGCATTCCTAGTTGTTTAAACTATGAAGGTTACCCCGGAAATATTTGTGTTTCTGTTAATGATGAAGTAGTTCATGGTATCGGTTCCGACCGAAAACTAAAAGAAGGAGATATTGTAACTTTAGATATTTGTACTCTTTATAAAGGATATCATTCTGATTCTGCATGGACTTATGCCGTGGGAAATATTAATAAAGAAAAAGAAAGACTAATGCATCATACTAAAAAGGCTTTATTTATCGGCTTAGCCGAAGTTAAAGAAGGTGCGCATTTATATAATATAGGTGCCCGCATTTCTGAATACTGTCATAAACAAAAGCTTGGTGTAGTAAGAGAGTTAGTTGGTCATGGAGTTGGAAAAGAATTACATGAGGATCCAGACGTTCCCAATTATGGAAAATACGGAACTGGACCAAAATTAAAAGCCGGTATGGTCATAGCGGTTGAACCTATGATTACTGCTGGTACCAGACATGTTTGCATTCTTGATGATGACTGGACAATTGTAACTGAAGATGGAAGACCTAGTGCTCACTTCGAACATACAGTTGCCGTTACCAAGGATGGATATGAAATTTTAACGGGAGAGTGAAAAATGGCTAAAGAAGCTAAAATTGAAGTTGATGGTAAAGTTATAGATGTTATCAAAGACGAATATAAAGTGGAATTAGAAAATGGTCATATAGTAACAGCTCACGTTTCTGGTAAAATACGAATGAACATGATTCGCATTTTACCGGGTGATAAAGTTACTATAGAATTTACACCATACGACGTAACACGTGGGCGTATTATTTATAGAAAATAGGAGGAATTATGAAAGTTAGACCATCTGTAAAAAAAATGTGTGCTAAATGTAGAATAATTAGAAGAAAAGGTAAAGTTATGGTTATTTGTGATAACCCTAAACATAAACAAAGACAAGGTTAGGAGGAATATTTAAATGGCTCGTATTAAAAATGTAGAATTACCAAAAGAAAAAAGAACAGTAATCGGATTAACTTATATTTATGGTATTGGTAGAAGCACTTCTGAAAAAGTATGTGCTGCCGCAAAAGTTGATCCATCAAAAAGAGTAAAAGATTTAACTACTGATGAAGAAGCAGCATTAAGAAAAGAAATTGATAATTATTTAACTGAAGGAGATCTACGCCGTGAAGTTCAAATGAATATCAAAAATAAAATGGAAATCAACTCTTATCAAGGCGTTAGACATAAAAAAGGTTTACCAGTTCATGGTCAAAGAACTAGTCGTAATGCTAAAACTCGTAAGGGTAAAGGTAAAGTAGTTGCTAATAAGAAAAAAGTAGGTAAATAGGAGGTAAAGTATGGCTTATAATAGAAGAAAAAGAAAAGTAAAAAAGAATATTCCTGAAGGACAAGCACATATTCATTCAACATACAATAATACTGTTGTATCAATTACTGATGCAAATGGTAATGTAATAAGTTGGGCATCTGCTGGAACTATCGGTTATAAGGGTTCAAAGAAAAAGACTCCATTTGCCGCTGGTCAATCTGCAGAAGCAGCTGCAAAAGTTGCCATGGATTCAGGTGTAAAAAAGGTAGAAGTTTTTGTTAAAGGTCTTGGTGGCGGAAGAGAAAACGCTATTCGTTCACTTCAAGCTGCAGGATTAGAAATTACTGCTATCAATGATGAAACACCAGTACCACACAATGGTTGTAGACCACCAAAACGTCCTAGAAACTAAGAAAGGGGATTTGAGGATATTATGAATTTTGAAAAACCAGAATACAAAATTACAGAATATATTGAAAAAAATAATTATGGAAAATTTGAACTAGAACCTTTAGAAAGAGGCTTTGGTACAACTATCGGAAATGCACTAAGAAGAGTAATGCTTTCATCTATGCCTGGTTCTGCCATTACAAGTGTTAGAATAGATGGAGTAATGCACGAATTTCAAAAGATTGATGGAGTTGTAGAAGATGTTACTTCAATTATCTTAAATCTTAAAAGTGTAGTTATTAAAAATCATGCAAATACTAATAAAACTATTAGATTAAGTGCTGATAAAGAAGGGGTAGTTACTGCTGGCGATATTGAAGCCGATGCCGATATCGAAATAGTAAATCCTGATTTAGTAATTTGTAACTTAGTTAAGGGCGGAAAAATTTATATGGAAATGACTGTGGGAAATGGTCGTGGATATGTAGATTCTAAAGAAAATAAAAAACTATTAGGAGATAGCATTCAAGGATTAATACCTATTGATTCATTATATAGTCCTATCGAAAGAGTAGCATATGAAGTTGAAAGTGCTCGTGTTGGACATAATGAAAACTATGATAAATTAATCATGGAAGTTTATACTAATGGATCAATGAGTCCGGAAGAAGCAATGGCTTTAGCATCAAGAATCTTAATTGAACATTTAAATATTATTGCTGATTTAAATAATATTGCTGATGTAACTGGCATTATTGCTGAAAAGAAAGTAGATCAAATAACTAAAACTCTAGAAACTCCTATCGAAGAAATCGAATTCTCTGTAAGAGCATATAATTGCTTAAAAAGAGCTGGCATTCATACAATGCAAGATTTAATCGATAAAAGAGAAGTTGATGTTACTAAGATTAGAAATCTAGGTAAAAAATCACTTAAAGAAGTATTAGACAAAGTTAAAGAAATGGGACTAAAGTTCCGCGATTAGAAAGAGGTAAGTATTATGTTATATCGTAAATTAGGTAGAGAAACACGCATCAGAAGAAGTATATTAGCTGGACTTACTAAAGATGTAATTAAAAATGAATATGTTGTAACAACTGATGCAAGAGCAAAAGAAGTTAGAAAATTCGTTGATAAAATGATTACTTATGGTAAAGATGGATCTTTAGTATCTAGAAGAAAAGCTTTAGCTTTCTTACAAAATGACACTGTTGCTGTAAATAAATTATTTAATGAACTTAGCAAACGTTATGAAAACCGTAATGGTGGTTACACTCGTTTAATTAAATTAAATGAACGTAAAGGCGACGATGCTATGCAAATTAGATTAGAATTAGTTGACTAATTTTAATATTTGATAATCAAAAAATTATCGAAGTCTATGGTTAATACCATAGACTTTTTGTATGCAGAATATTAACTTGACATGGGGGGGGTTATTAGTATAATTATATAGAAAATATCGGGTGAAATTGTGAATGAAAGATGTTAAAAAAAATAATGTGATTATTGTAATGTTTATAGTAATTTTAACAATGTTAATTGGAGTTGGTTTATCATATGCATTCTTTTCAGCTAGGATAAGTGGAGAAGAAAGTGAATCAACTATTGTAATGGAAGCCGGAAGTTTATCTATAGAATATGCAGACTTATCTAATGCTATAACGGTATCAAAAATATATCCTAAGGAAGATGCTTGGATAACTAAAGAATTTAAAGTAACCGGCAAAAATACAACAGACTTAGTATTATTTTATAAAATAAAAATAGTTTTAGATAATAATGAATTTGAAGGTTTAGGTTTAAGTTATAGTTTAGAAAGTGAAAACACGGGAAATAATGGAAATATTATTCCTAGTATAAGTAAAGAATATATAGGCAAAGATGATGTTATATTAGGCCAAGGATGTTTTGTTAATACAGGAAGCACTTCAAAAGAACATAAATATACTTTAAAAATATATTTTAAAAATAATGGCGAAGATCAAAACTATTTACAAGGAGCAAAATTTGCTGCTCATATAGAAATAGAATCAGGAGATAAAGCGGTGGAGTCATCACCAAAAGGATGGGATGAAGCAGGAAGTGGAACATTACTAGCCGGAATAAAAGAAAATTATCCAACTATAATGCAGCCGTTAACCAATCCAGGAAAAGAAGGATCAACTGCAAATGAAGCAGTATTAGCGGGTGCAGTAGATGACTATGGTATGAGTTATTATTTTAGAGGAAATGTAAAGAATAATTATGTCCAGTTTGCAAATAAGTGCTGGAGAATTGTGCGTGTAACTGGAGATGGTTCTATCAAATTAGTACTACATAATGACAATGTAAATAATGTATCTAGTCCATGTGCTTCTTCAAATAATAGTGGAGACGCCGCCTTTGCAAGATATAGTGGAACAACATATACCACAGCCTTTAATAACAAACGAGATGATAATGCTTATGTAGGATTTATGTATGGAACAGCAGGTGCTAGTACATATGCCGCAACTCATGCTAACACAAATAAAAGTACCATTTTACAGAACTTAGAAACCTGGTATAAAAACAACTTAGCAAGTTACCAAAATAAACTAGCAGATACCATCTGGTGTAATGATAAAAGTACTCAAGTAAATCAAACAATAATAAATACAAGTTTAAATATAACAACGAACACATTAAATAAAAATGAAACTTTATATACTGGATTAGGTTATGCAAACAACTTTACGTCTTATAGTGGAAGAACTAGAGGAAGAACAAATTATACATATTCGAATATTATGAATAAAGTATATGGAACTGTCGGAACAGGCCCAACGTTAATATGTCCGTTAGATAATGATGATGGGAAGTTATCCAAGTTTACTGTAAGTGATACAATCAATGGTAATGGAGCATTATATTATAAAATAGGCTTACTTGCTATAGATGAAGTATTATATGCTGGAAGCTTAGATTGGTATGGATATCAAGCGTTAAATTATACAGATGTATCAATTAATAGTTATTTAAGAGAAAACGCCACTAGTTCTTGGTATTGGACCATTTCACCTGATTATTATAGTAGCGGGGCAGTAATATTAAATGTAGATGTAGGAGGAAATTTGAATCATGCGTGGGACATTGTCAACGGTGCCCTTCGACCTGCAATATCCTTAAAAAGTGATGTAACAATATCAAGTGGAAATGGCACCTCATCAAATCCCTTTATAATAAATTAAAAACATAGTTCATTATTATTAAATTACTATTGAACTATGTTTTTCTTTTTAAATAAAATCAAATTTTAAAATTTATCTAATTATACTTTCCAGTGCTAAAATAATCATTTCATCTAGTGTTTTCTGTCTTTCTTCAGGTGTTAAATCATTCTCCGGTTCAAACTTACTATCACTAATAGATACCAAACATGTTGCATCCCTCTTTAAAAAATTAGCAACCGTATAAATACCAAAAGCCTCCATTTCTGATGCTAACAAATTCACATTTTTAGGAACATCTCTAAGTAAATGATTAATAGATTCATAGCAATCAAATATTTCTGAAGTATAAATAGTACCCTTAATAACATTCGTGCCTAATTTTGCAGCTTTATCCAAAATAATTTGATTTAAATTATTAGATGAGGCAATCTTTTTAGATTTATTTTTCGTAAGAGCATACCTAAAATTAGAATGAGAAAAAGCATAAGTCCCAAGAACAATATCTCTAACTTTAATATTCTCATTTAATGCTCCCGCCGAACCAATTCTAATTAACTTCTTAACATTATAAAATTTAAATAATTCATAAGCATATAAACTAGCACTAGGTATACCCATTCCAGAACCTATAACTGTAACTTTCTTACCTTTATAAATACCTGTATAACCAAGCATATTTCTTACATCATTAATAAGCTCAGCTTTTTCTAAATATTTTTCTGCGATATATTTAGCCCTTAAAGGATCTCCCGGTAAAAGCACTCTAGGAGCAATTTTATCTTTATTGCAAACTATATGTATAGGATTCATTATAATCAACTACCTTTCTTCAAAATTATAACTTAAATATGTTATAATGTCATTATAAAAAGATAAAAAATAGGTATAATAGTAAAGAGGCGAAAAATATGGTTTATAACAAACAAATGATGGGTGGATATAATCTGCACACCTTAAAAACCGATAAATTTAAACAAGTACACGTGGAAATTATTTTTAGAAATAATATTAAAAAAGAAGAAATAACTAAAAGAAATATTTTATTTGAATATTTAATGGAAGTATCTAAAAATTATCCAACGAGAAGAGAACTAGAAATAAAATTAGAAGATTTATATAATGCTAGTATTTATAACACTACAAACAGAGTAGGAGCAAGCATTATAACTAACTTCTGCATGGACTTTATCAATCCTTCTTATACAGAACGTAGCATTTTAGAAGAATCAATTAAACTAATTTTCGATTTAATATTTAATCCTTTAGTAAAAAATGCTGAGTTCGATGAAAAAACTTTAAATTTAATAAAAACTAGATTAAAAGATGAAATAAATAGTATTAAAGAAAATGCAAAAAAACATTCGCTAAGTGAAGCCAGAAATGCTTTAAAAGTTATTCCTTCATCATTAAGTAGTATTGGCTATTTAGAAGATATAGAAGAAATTAGTCCTAGTAATTTATATGAGTATTATGAAAAACTTTTAAAAAATGATTATATAGATATTTATGTTGTAGGTAATTTAGATATGGATGAAGTTAGTAAATATGTTCATAAATATGCAAACTTTAATGTTATAAAGACTCATCCTATTTCATTATATGTTGATAATCCTAAATTTAAAGAAACCCTTATTTCTAAACCATATAACTATATCCAAACATCTATCGTAGCCGTCTTAAGTTTAAATAATTTAACTAGTTATGAAAAAAAATATTCAGCCGTAATATACAATATTATTTTAGGTGGCTTTTCTTTAGAATCTAAACTATATAAAAGATTAAGAAATGATAACTCTTTGTGCTACAATGTAAACTCTTATTATCAAAAATATGATGGTTTAATATATATAACTACCGGAGTCGATGTAAACTCTAAAAATAAAGCTATTTCTTTAATAAAAGACTCATTAAGAGATATGCTTCATAGTATAACTGATAAAGAACTTGCTCAGGCTAAATCATATATTCAAACTAGTATTATAATGTCAAATGATTCCCTTAATAAAATGGTAGATAATAAATTCTTTGAAGATATCAGTGATTTGGATGACTATGAAACAAGACTAAAAACCTTTAGAAATATCACCTTAGACGATATTCATGAAGTAGCTAAAAAAGTATCTCTTGGATTAATTTATACCCTAGATGGAGGTAAAAATGAATAAAATTGAAATATTGGGTGCCAAAGAAACCTTATATAAAGAACATTTAGATAACGGCTTAGATATTTATATGGTTCCTAATAATAATGTTAAAAATTTTTATTTAACTCTAAGTGTTAAATATGGCTCCATCTACAACAAATTTAAAATTGGTACTAAAAATTATGATATGCCTAAAGGAATTGCTCATTATTTAGAACATCTAATGTTTAATATGCCTGACCGTAATGCCTTTGACTATTTTGGTGACTTAGGTAGCCCTGTTAATGCCTTTACTTCTTTTGATACAACCTGTTATGAAGTATTTGCAAACGACAAATTTAAAGAAAACTTATCATATTTAATTAAGTATGTTTATACTCCATATTTTACTAAAGAACTAGTAAATAATGAGCGAGGCATTATCACTGAAGAAGTTAAAATGTATGAAGATATGCCTGCAACAAGCCTATATTATGATTCCTTAAAATCAGTTTTAGTCAATGATGAAAGAAGATTTTTAATTAGTGGCACTGTCGAAGATGTTAAAAAAATAACCTTAGATGATATTGAAACCGTATATAATGCTTTTTATCATCCTGAAAATATGTTTTTAATAATTACCGGTAATTTTAACCCCGAAGAAGCTGTCGCTATTGTTGAAGATGCTATGTCTAACTTTGAATTCCCTGAATATAAAAAACCAGAATTAAAAAGTCCTGATGAACCATTTAAAGTTACAAGTGAATATAGCAAAATTAAAGCAAATATTGATAAATCTAAAGTCGCTATATCAATTAAATATCCCAAAAGTAGTTTTAAATCTTTGAAATTATCAGATGTTACTTTAAAATTATACTTTAACTTAATTATGCTTTTAAATTTTGGAAACACTTCTATTTTAAAAGATGAATTAACCAGTAATGGTATTTTAACTGATGATATATCATTTTCTTTATTGCAAACAGATGATTACTTTATTGAAACAATAATGGCTTCTACATACTATCCAGATTATTTTATAAAAAGAGTAAAAGATACTTTAGATAATCCTGTTTTAAAAGAAGAAGATCTTCAAAGAAAAAAGAAATTATGCATTAGTAATCTTATTATGATGTTTGATGATATTGAAATTGTAAACGCTGAAATCGCTAAAGATTTACTTGATAATGGTGAATACTTAAATGATATTTATACTATCTATAAACATTTAAATTATGACGATTTAATAAGAGTTTCTGATAAAATGAATAAGTATGTTTACAGCGTTAATATTTTAGTTCCTGAAGAAGAAAATTAGCCTTTATTAATTTAAAGGTTTTTTTATTTACAAAAAAATAAAGGAAATCAAAAAGTTTTCGTTAATATAAATTATGAAAGGAGTGTTAATGGAATTTATAAAATATTATAAAAAATATATTATAGGCGGATTAGGTATTCTTTTAGTTTTTAGTGCGGCTTTTTATTTTTATTTTAAAGAAGAAAAAAGTGTTACTTCCATTAAAAATGACGATTTTATATTATCTGATAATAGTAATTTGACTAAAGAGCAAAATCAAGAAACCAAAGAAAATATCATTTATGTCGATGTAAAAGGTGCCGTTAAAAAGCCTGGCGTCTATGAACTTACTACTAATGATAAAATTATTGATGCGATTAACAAAGCAGGTGGAATTAAGAATACTGGTACAACTGAAAATATTAATCTAAGTAAAAAATTAACTAATGAAATGGTTATTTATATATTTACTAAAAAAGAACTAACAAAAAATGAAAAGCCAAATGTCGTAGCAAGTGAGCCATGTAAATGCGAAACTATTGTAGTTGATAATTGTGCTAGTAAAGAAGAAAATACTATTTCTAATGATGAAAAAAATGCTAACACAATTACTAATTCCTCTGATGACAATTCAAATAATAGTAATTCTTCTGCTACTAACGAAACTAAAAAAATAAATATTAATAAGGCTACTAAAGATGAATTAACAACTATTAAAGGTATTGGCGCATCTAAAGCTGAAAATATAATCAAATATAGAGATGAAAATGGACCTTTTAAACAAATAGAAGATATTACCAAAGTAAGTGGTTTAGGTGAATCCATTTTTAATAAAATTAAAGAATTTATTACAGTCTAATATTTTTTATTTTTTTCTTCTTATTTTTATAATTTGCTTTATTTTAATTAATTATTTCTTAGTGCCAAATAAAAGCAAAATAAATAGTGAAGAAAATATTAAAGGTACTATTACCAATATTAAAATTAAAGATGATAAAGTGCATCTTACTTTAAAAATAAACCGTAAAGAAAATTTAATTGTATACCTAAAAGATTATGGAAATTTTAATTTTCAACTAGGAATGAAACTTAATGTTTCTGGAAAGTTAAATATTCCCAGTAAAAACACCATTTTTAATTGTTTTAATTATCAAAAATATTTATATCATCATCATATTTTTTATACACTTACGGATAGTAAATTTGAAGTTATTAATGATGAAATAAATTTTATATATAAGATAAAAAATTATATAATTAAAAGAAGTAATAATTCTAAAAATAAAGGCTATCTCAAAGCATTTATTATTGGTGATAAAAATGAATTAGAATCATATAAAACTTACACTAAAAATGGCGTAAGTCATCTTTTTGCTCTAAGTGGAATGCATATTAGTTTATTATCTGGAATTTTACTTTTTCTTTTAAAGAAAAATAGTAAAGCTAATTTAATTGTAATCTTATTTTTAATAGTTTATTCTTTTATAACTAATTATTCGGCCAGTTTAAATCGCAGTATAGTTCTTTTCATACTATTAAAAATTAATAAGAAATTAGATTTAAATATATCCACTTTAAAAGTATTATATCTAACTATGTTTTTCTTAATTTTAAGTAATTATTTAATTATTTTTGATATAGGTTTTATTTATTCTTGTAGTGTTTCTTTTGGACTTATCTATAGTAGAAAATTTTATAAAAATAATTATATATATAATCTTTTTGTTACAAGTATCATGGCCTTTTTATTTAGTTTGCCAATAACGTTATCAAACAATTATGAGATAAATCTATTATCTATAGTAAGTAATTTAATTATCGTCCCTTTAGTTAGTGTTATTATTTATCCGTTATCATTATTGGTTTTTATTTTTCCTTTTTTAGACGTAATTTTAACTATCTTTATAAGTATTTTAGAATTTATAAATAATTTATTAAGTTTTATACATCTTAATTTAATTATTTGTAAAATACCTATATATTTATATCTTATTTATTACACATTTCTTATTTTATTTATAAATACTAATAAAACCAAATATTTGTTATTTAATATTTTATTTATTGCCATATTAAAAATTATACCTTTATTTTCTCATACCTTATATGTTGATTATTTAGATGTTGGTCAAGGAGATAGTGCCTTATTATCATTTAAAAATAAAGCTGTATTAATCGATACTGGTGGCCAAAGAAACTATAATGTTAGTAACAATACAATGGTATTTTTAAAAAGTAAAGGAATTAGTAAATTATCTTATTTAGTTCTAACACATGGTGATTTTGATCATATGGGCGATGCCATTAATTTAATAAATAATTTTAAAGTAGAGAAAGTTATATTTAATTGTGGAGAATTTAATGATTTAGAAAAAGAATTAATAAAAGTATTAAATAAGAAACATATTAAATATTATTCTTGTATTAAAGAATTGAATATAGATAATAACAAATTATATTTTTTACAGACAAAAGAATATGATAATGAAAATGATAATTCAAATGTTATTTATACTGAATTAAATGGATACAAATTTATGTTTATGGGAGACGCTGGAGTAGAAAAAGAGAAAGACATATTAAATAAATATAATATATCTGGTATTGATGTATTAAAAGTTGGACACCATGGAAGTAAAACAAGTAGTAGTAAAGAATTTATAAATGAAATAAATCCAAATTATTCCATTATTAGTGTTGGCAAAAACAACAGATATGGTCATCCCAATAAAGAAGTATTAAATAATTTGAGTGATTCAAAAATATATAGGACAGATCAAGATGGTAGTGTTATGTTTAAGATTAAAAATAATAAATTAAAAATTGAGACATGTAGCCCGTAGAAAGGAGTAGATATGAATTATTACAATGAGATAAAAAACAAATTAATTGATAATGAAATATATTCAAAAGTAAAAGATTATTCAAAGGAAAGACATAAAGTTATTACATATTTTGAGGTTGGTAAATTGTTGGACGAAGCGGGTAGTAAGTATGGAGATAATATTTTAAATGATTATTCAAATAGACTGGCTGTTGAGTTTGGGAAAAAGTATAATGAGAGAACATTGAGACGTATTAGACAATATTATAGAATATTTAAAGATGAAAAACGGTCGCCACTGGCGACCAAATTGTCTTGGAGCCATTATTCTGAATTATTATCTATTAAAGATGAAAATGAATTGATATATTATATTAATATTGCATATGAAAGAAATTTATCTAAAAGAGAATTAAGAGAAATAATTAGAAACAAGGAATATGAAAGATTACCTAATGAAACTAAAAACAAATTAATACTTGCTGATGAAATTGAAGTGAAAGATTTAGTCCCTAATCCTATAATAATTAGAAATATAAATAATATTGAAATAGTTACAGAGAAAGTATTACATAATTTAATATTGGAAGATATAGAATCATTTATGAGAGAAATTGGTAATTCATTTAGTTTTATAGGTAGTGAATATAAAATAAAAATAGGTGATAGAAATCATTATATAGATTTGTTATTATTTAATATAAAGTTTAATTGCTATGTAGTAATTGAATTAAAAGTTACCCAATTTAAAGTTGAATATATTTCACAGGTTCAAAAGTATATGAATTATATAGATAAAAACATAAAAGAAATAAGTAACAATAATACAATGGGAATATTAATATGCAAAAGAGAGAATAAATTTGTTATAGAATATTGTTCAGATGATAGAATTGCTATTAGAGAATATGAATTAGTATGATATAATAGAAAACTTTGAAAATGTAATAAATAAATCTATAATTTCATGTAAAAATTCAAATGTAAATGTTCGTGAACAATTTCCAACGTTGGCAAATTGTCAAAAAGATCTATTAATGTAGTTGTTCAAATGAGTGATTATTAAGCCGTCTGCAAGAGTACATAAAACCATATTTTAGCGCTTATATTTTGTAGGAAAGGATAATTAAAATGAATGAAATAAAAGAATATAATGAAAAAGTATTTGAAGATATTAAACATATAGATGAAAATAAAAATGAATATTGGTTATCAAGAGAATTAATGCCATTACTTGAATATACATTATGGCAAAATTTTCATAGAAAAATAAAAGTAGCAATGGAAAATTGTATAAATAGTAATTTTGACATTTCAGACCATTTTATTGACGTTAATAAAATGGTTGATATTGGATCAAATACAAAAAGAAAAGTTTTGGATTATAAACTATCTAGATATGCCTGCTATTTAATAGTACTTAATTGTGATCCAAGGAAAAAAGTAATTTCTTTGGCTAAAACTTACTTTGCAATTCAAACAAGAAAACAGGAACTATCTGAAAAAGAGTATAATAAACTATCCGAAGATGAGAAAAGATTATATAGAAGAAATCAAGCAAGAAAAGGTAATTATAATTTAAATAAAACAGCAGTTAATAGTGGAGTAAAAGATTTATCTAGATTTCATAATGCTGGATATAAAGGATTATATAATGGTGAAACAGCAGATGATATATTTAAAAGGAAAAAATTAAGATATAGAGAAGATATATTAGATAAT
Source organism: uncultured Bacilli bacterium (assembly GCA_934098485.1). Lineage (GTDB taxonomy): Bacteria > Bacillota_I > Bacilli_A > RF39 > UBA660 > CAG-533. Next base: position 117,161 of record CAKOOH010000003.1, read on the forward strand.
ATGGGAAGTGAAGAACTTGCAGATAATATATTTAGGATTGCTCAAACAGATGCCAAATTAAAAAGAGATAATGTTGATAATGAATATACTGCAAACTCTGTTCATTATGAAGTAGGTAGAGAGATTAGAAATAGTATTAAAAGATTAGGTGGAACAATGCCGGAAGATTTACCAACTCCAGAAAAAAGTTTAAAAGAAATAGAAAAAGAAACTAAATGTAAAGTTATTAAGTAAAAATCAGAAAATCCCCAATATTATGCTAAAATGTATGTAAGAAGCGTAAAGACAACAAAGTGAAAATAAGAACTATCTAAAAAAGGAGATAATATGATTGTACAAGTAAAAGATGATAATTTAGCAGAAAAATGTGATGAATTACTTACAAAATTAATAGAAGATGAAAGAAAGTACAATAATAAAATAAATGAATTCTTTATTGTCGTGGATTATTTTAAAAATGTCATAAATGATGATAATAATATTCTCCTTTGCTATAAAATAGATGAAAACGTCGTAGGATATATATTTTTTAAATATATAAATAACATTGACGGAGTAGGTTATTTAATAGATGGATTATTTGTTGAAGAAGCGTACCGAAATAAAGGTATTGCCAAGTCATTAATTAGTGAAGGATTAAAAAGAATAGATAGTATTAAAAAAGATTTTATAGAAATAAAAGTAATGGCAAATAATAAAATTGCTATGAAATTATATGAATCGTTTGGTTTTGAAATATTTAGTATTAAACTAAGAAAAAAATTAAGTAGTAGAGGGGAACATTAAAATGATAATTAAAGGTGCTAATCTAGGAGAAGTATCTGCTGAACTAAAAAATCTATCCGATTATTCTTGGACAGATGATGAAAGATTAAAGCAAATAATAAAAAAGATAGAAAACTTATATTTAAATAGTCAATCGCAGTCAAAGAATTATCCTATTAATCCATTATCAATTGACTCAGATGGGAATGTAATTTTAAAAGAACATGCTGTATATCATAGATGTTCAAATTCTTTAGAATCCCTAAAAACAATTTCTGAGCATGGTATTTTAGCAAGTGAATGGTTTGGCACTTTAGAAAGTGAAAGAGAAGGCTGCTTTTGTGCATTTATTACCAGAATGAAAGGAGCAAACTTTCCTTTTAAAGGTGCACTTGGTGAAGATGATCGAAGTGCTTTAAATATAGGAAAAAATGTTAATTTATTTTTTGATGATGATAATTATCTGTTTAAATGTTTGCTTCATTTAGATTATTTTGAGTTTGCTCATCAAAAACGAGTAAACCCTAATTACCGTGAATTATATAGCAAAGACGAATTAGAAATATTAGAAGAACTTATTGAGCCTCTATCACCATCTGGTAAAGATATGCGAAAAGATTACGATTTTAAAACTAATTATTGGTCTGCTATCCCTGGAGGAATACCATCTGCATTTATTAATGGTATATGTATAAAAAATAATAACTATACTAAAGAAGAATTAGATGAAATTAGCGCGCTATTTCCCCATGCTGTAATTTTTGATGCCAATAAAAAAGTATTAAGATATCCTTTTATTAAAAGTAGTGAAAAAACGGTGCTTACTGATTATAAAATATAATAAAAATATAAAGTAGGCAAAATTACTATACTTAAATCGAAAAAAATCCATATTATATAATGTACACTATTTAGTGTTTAAATAGATAAACATAATTATTAATTATGTTGCCGGAAGGAAAGCAATTTCCTTTCTTTTTATTATTAATAGATGATATAATACTAGAGAAGAAAGAAGGTAAATATGATTACACCAGAATATTTAGAAAAATTAGAAAAAGAATATCAAAAAGACAGCCGTAATAAAATAAAGAGAAAGATTGTTAACAAAGTTCCTTTAATTGATTTAGTTACTGATGAAACAACAACAAAAAATGCTGAATTTAGTATTAATATTAAAACTCATGGTATTACTGATCAAAAAGCTACTGGTCGCTGCTGGGCATTTGCTGCTTTAAACATTTTACGTGAAAAAGTAATAGAAAAGTGTAACTTAAGTAGTTTTGAGTTATCTGGTAGTTTTATTGCCTATTACGATAAGATAGAAAGATTAAATACTATTTTTGATAATATCATTAAATTAGTTGATGAAGGTAAAGACGATTATGACCGCATGCTTTCTCAAATATTAAGCGGATTAAGTGATGGTGGTAACTTCGCTTATTTTGCTAATTTAGTAAATAAATATGGTGTCATTCCAATGAGTGTATATCCAGATTCTTACGCTGCTTCAAATACTTATGAAGTAAATCAAATCCTAAATAGAATCATTCGCAAATTTTATTTAGAATATATAAAAGTCAAAGATAAAACGTTAAAAGAAAAATATTTAGAATATGTTTATAATGTGGTTTCAACTATTTATGGTATTCCACCTAAAAATTTTGACTTTGAATACACTGATTCTAAAGGCAAATATCATATTGACTCTAACTTAACTCCATTAGAATTTTATAAAAAATATATCAATATCGATTTACAAAATGATTATGTTGAATTATCAAGTTATCAAGATAAACTATATTCTTATAATCATGTATATTCATTTGAAGAATTATTAAAAATATCAGAAAGTCCATCTTCATCTTGTTTAAATTTAAAATATGATGCTATGTATAAAGCAGTACTAAAACAAATTAAAGCAAAAGAGCCTGTTTACTTTTATTCATCTACCACCGCTAAACGAATCGATGGAGTATGGGTTGATACTATGAAAAGTTATGGTGATTTATTTGATATTGATTTAACTTTAGATAACAATGACATATTAAAATCTATAGGAGTAACTGGCTGCCATGCTATGATTATTACGGGTGTTAATTTAGTTAATGGTAAACCAACAAAATGGAAAATAGAAAACAGTTGGGGAGGAACTCTTGGAAATCAAGGTTACTGGGTTGCAACTGATGACTGGTTACGTAAATATGTTTTTAAAGTTGTTATCAATAAAAAATATCTAACCGAAACTGAACTTTCTTATTTAGAAAAAGAGCCAATTAAAATCGATTACTACGATACTAAGTTTTAAAGTAAGTATTAACTTGCTTTTTTCTTTTTCTATAAATATGATACAATAATGAAAATGAAAAAAATAACAATAATGAAAGGAATCTTTTATGAAAACAGCACTAGTTTTAGAAGGTGGCGCTATGCGTGGTTTATATACTGCTGGCGTCTTAGATAAATTTTTAGAAGAAAATATAAAGTTTGATGCAGTAATTGGCGTCTCTGCTGGAGCTCTTTTTGGCATTAATTACAAATCAAAACAACCAGGGCGCGCTCTTAGATATAATTTAAAATATGCTAAAAATAAAGATTACATTGGGTTTTCATCATTTATTCGTACCGGTAATGTTATGAATAAAGAATTTTGTTTTGATAAATTAGTAAATATTTATGATCCATTTGATTTTAAAACCTATCAAAATAATAAAACTTTATTTTATGCTACTGTTACTAATATAAAAACTGGCAAAGCTGAGTATCCTTTACTAACTGATTTAGCCAAAAACAATGACATGGATTTTCTAAGAGCATCCGGATCTATGCCATTTTTATCTAAGCCAGTTAAAATTAATGATAATTACTATTTAGATGGCGCTCTTGCTGATTCTATTCCTATAAAAAAGATGGAAGAATTAGGATACAATAAAATTGTAGTTGTTTTAACAAGACCATCAGGATATGTCAAAAAACAAAAATTATCTCATTTAACCAAAATCAAATATCGTAAATATCCTCATTTAATAAACACTATAAATAGTAGATATCAAAAATACAATGACACAATTAAATATATCGAAAAAGAAGAATCCCAAAACAAAATAGTTGTAATTAGACCAACTAAGGATTTACATGTTCATAGACTAGAAAAAAACTTAAATAAACTAGAAGATATTTATAATTTAGGTTACCAAGATACCACCCTAAATATAGCTAAAATAAAAAAATATTTAACTAGATAAATGTCCTAACCAAAAAATCCTATTTCACATAATATACACTAGAAAGGAAAGTGTATTATTATGTTTAGAGATAATCGCTGTATGGATAAAGACATGATGGATCAGAAAAATTATAAAGCAGGAGACATGGCTTATGGCTACGGACAAATGCCTTATCCCGGAATAGAATGTGCACCTATTTACGAATGCCCATGTGAAAGAGTATGTCATCGTGAAATAAATCATATGGTAAGACATATTCAACCAATTAATACTCGTATAATTAATCATCATGTATACCGCCATTCATATGAACCATGCTATACTTGCTGTGAAGAAAACGAAGTATGCAATGTATACGATCAAAATCCTTGCTGTAATAAATAATTAATGTAAATTAATTGTCCATATTTTAATTAAAGTATGTTTAGTTTTATAATTTAGTTGTATATTAATATTGTAGGAGTGTGATACAATGTTATATCCATCAATAGACAAAATATTAAATACAGTGGATTCTAAATATCGTTTAGTCCATATCATTGCTCAAAGAGCTAAACAAATGGAAGAAACTAAACATTACCAATTGCCTGAAAAAGAATATAAAAATAAAAAAGAATTAGGCAGAGCATTAGAAGAATTAGAAAAAGGCTTAATTAAATATAATTAATTAATTCTTTTTTTATTTGCTGCAAAATTATAGATAATAGTTTATATTTATGTTAATCTATAACTAAGAAAAACATTAGATTATGTTCTGAGGTATGCAAAGATGAAAACATTAAATTATTTAAGAAATTATGCTAAATATTATGACTTTCCCTATGTACAATTAATGGAAAAAATAATTCCAACTGATTTAGAAATGGATAATGCAAGAGAGCACGATTTACATTTAAAATTAGTTGCCGCCTATAATGATGGCAAAAAAATAGGGCTAAGTAGTGAAAATATTCAAAAAGCATTAATTATTGTAGTAAAAAGCATCTGCTTTAAAACTCTTGTTTCCGAAAATGAAATGGTATTTTATGTCAAAGATATTCTAGAAGAATTAAAAACAAATCAGTCATTTCTATCTGAAAAAGAATTTGAATCCGGCATTTTTTCTGTTCTTAAAAGAATGATTAAATATGTTTTATCATTAGACCAGAATATAGCGACTAAAAAATATTTTGCCGCTTTAAAAGATTTTGCTAATATTGACCGCTTTCTTTTACTAGAAGGCATACCTGAAGATATGTCTAAAGAAGAAAAAATAACTGAGCTAAAAAAGCTATTTTGCATAACTGATAATAATTCATTACCCGGTCACAATGATCGCATGAAAAGAAAAAAATATCCTGATATGAGATATTTAGGTTTGACTGATGATTTGGATTTTCATATTTATTCACTTCTTTGTGAAACAATTAGTAAATATTTTAATGATGAAATGCTTGAATTTTATAATAAACATCAATATTTTTATCGTCCCATCAGTGATGATTTCTCTCTTTATTATTTAAATGGTGTAACCATTTTAGCATATAGATACGAAGATAGTGTTAGTATTTCTATAAAAGTTTTGAATAAATATATTGGCATGCAAAACTTTAGATACTGGGCGGGTGTTCTAAATATGCAAAGAGACATATACAGTTTAATTTATGATCTTCATTTAAGATGTCCAAACGTAATAAATAAAAAACCCGATATAATTTGTCCTGAAGACTATTTAGATGAATCTTTTCTAAGTTATCTTAAATCGCAACTACAAACTGAAGATGCTTATAAATTAGCTGAATCTATAGGACTACCTATAACTAGTGATGAGCCACCAAAAATATATCAATTAAAAGGTGATAAGATTATTAAAAATCCGAGATTGATTGAAAATATTAAAGTAAAAGATTTAACATCTTATGAAACCTTATCAAAACTTTTATCTTTAACTGGAGAAGACCGTCAAAAATACATTGCAAAAATCATTGCTACGGCCAAGGGAATAACCATCAAAGAATTTTGTAATAGAGATTATAAACCTTCTAAAGAAACAAACAATAAAAAAGCATATATCGATTAACTTTGATTGCTTTTTTTATTTAAATTCACTTAAACTTCAATTCACAAAGTAGTTAAATATATGCTAGAATAATATTATTGGAGGAAATATAATGAAAATAATAACACTATGTGGAAGTATGCGATTCGAAAACGAAATGATGAACATAGCTGCTGAACTAGAATTAAATGGGGATGTTGCTATTCAATGTGTATATTTTCCTCATAATAAAAAATTATCTGATTTTGAGTTAGAAATGTTAAGTAAACTCCATTATAAAAAGATTGAGATAAGTGATGCTATTTATGTTGTAAATGTAAATGGATATATCGGGGCATCTACAAAGAATGAAATAGAATATGCTCGTTCATTAAATAAAGAAATATTATCTTTTGAGCCATTATGTTAGTTAGAGTTTAAAAATATACTTTGCAAATTGAATCCTCTTATAATTAATAGTTGTTTTTGTAAATAAAATATAATATAATAAAAAAGTAAGGATAGTGTGACGCATGGAGGATAAACCTAAAACTGTAATAGTTAGTATTATTGGAACTATTTTAACCATAGCCATTGTAAGTTTAGGTGTAACTTATGCTTTTTTTAGTGCAAATATAAGTGGTTCAGAAAGTGGTTCAACTATTATAGCAGAAGCTGGTATTATGCAAATAGCTGTTTCTGGTGGCAATAATGTCACAACTGAAAATATTATGCCCGATAATGATAATCCATGGGGAACAAAAACTATTACTTTAACAGGAACTAACACAACTGAAAAATCTATGTCTTATAAAATAAAATTAGTTGTTGATAATAACGAATTTAAAAAAGCTAATATGCAATATACTCTTACAAGCACTAATACCGGAAATAATGGTGCCGTAATTACTAGTGTTACAACTGCTACTGATATTACTGCTGCCGTAGGTGCATCCCAAGTTTTAGGTGGCACCACTCAAATAGGATATTTCTTAAATGCTTCTAACGTAGCGCATACTTATGTCTTGAAATTATTTTACCCTGAAACTAATACTGATCAAAGTGAAGACATGGGCGCTAAATTTGCTGCTCATATCGTAGTAGAAAGTGTTAAAACACAGTAGACTAGAAAGTCTGCTTTTTATTTTCTCTAATTTATGTTAATATAAATTAGAAGAGATGATTAAGATGAAAGATTTAAAAGTAGTATTTATGGGAACCCCTTATTTTAGTGTCCCTATACTAGAAAATTTAATAAAAAACACCAATGTTATTGGAGTAGTAACAAGTCCTGATGCTTTTGTTGGAAGAAAAAAAATTCTAACTCCCTGTCCTGTCAAAATGCTAGCCCAAGAAAACAACATTCCTGTATTTTCACCTGAAAAAATAAGAAGCGACTATGATTTTTTATTAAAGCTAAATCCGGATATAATAATAACTTGTGCCTATGGACAAATCGTGCCTGAAGAAGTTTTAAATATCCCAAAATTAGGATGCATCAATATCCATGCCTCATTACTTCCTAAATATCGTGGTGGAGCTCCAATTCATCATGCCATAATGAATAATGAAAAATGGACTGGTATTACGCTTATGTACATGGATAAAGGCATGGATACTGGAGACATAATTACAAGTAGTAAAGTAGAAATAACAAATGATGATAATTTAGAAACTTTATCAAACAAACTTAGTAATTTAGGAAGTGCTATGATTATCGAAAATTTACCAAGTATTATTAATCATACCAACCATCGTGAAAAACAAAATAACGAAGAAGCCACCTTTGCTAAAATTATCAAAAGAGAAGATGAACACTTAAACTTTAACGACACCGCCATTAATATATATAATAAAGTAAGAGCGTTATCTCCATCACCACTTGCGTATTTTATAATGGATGATGTTGAATACAAAATTGGCAAATGCGAAATTGTAAAAGGTGAAGGAAATGTCGGAACAATAATTAAAGAAGACAAAGAATCATTTGTAATAAAAGCTATCGATGATGCCATTAAAATCACTCAAATAAAACCAAAAGGGAAGACTTTAATGTCCGTTAAAGACTTTAAAAACGGTTATCAAAAAATCTTATTAAATAAGGAGGTATCATGAAAAAAGAAAAGAAAACATTAAAAGAAAAATGGGCTACCCCAGATGGCAAAATAATTATAAAATTTAAACTTTGGGCCATTTTCTTTGGTATTATTTATTTGTTTGCCTTTATTAGTACAGCTTTTAATAAAACCACACCTGATGATAACGAGAAAAATAATACTACTACAACAGCAGTAATTAATTATATTAAAATGAAAAATAATTTAATAAATAATGATCTGAAAGTAAAATATTATATAAATGACTACTATATTTCAGGTAATATTAATAATCATATTTTAAATGGTACCCTAGAAATTAATGATCAAATCTATCGTATAAAGTACGATTCTCTAAATTTATACCAAATAAAAAAAGATAGTGAAATTCAAAATCCCGATCTTATAAATAACATAAATATTAATTATTTACTTCCTAATTATATAATAGATATTTTAAACAAAACTGATAACACTGCCATCAAAGACGAAACAAATAAAACATATACATATGATTATGAAAATATAAAATATATAGTTCACTATAATAATACTGAAATAGACAATATAAAAATTTATGATAATGATATTTCTTATGATTTAAAATATGAAATATCCCAGTAATTAATATCTGCTTTACAGATTATTGTAAAGCTTTTTTATTGCACAACTACTTAGTTAATGTTAAAATATAAAAAGAGGTAGAATATGAGAAAAATGGGCGCTAAAATATTTGTAAATTCCATTACTATGCTAAGATTAATAGGAACATTTTTAATGCCAATTATTTGCATTAATATGAATCCTAAAGAGATTATTTTTTATTTAATTATTCTATTATTAACTGACAGTATCGATGGAATAATGGCAAGGCGATTAAAAGTTCCTACTTTGTTTGGAGCTTTACTTGATGCTCTTGCAGATAAATTGTTTGGTATTTCTACACTTGCCCTTTTATCAATGAGTTATCCAATCATGCTTCTTCCCATTATAACTGAAGCCATAATAACTCTTATAAATACCGGTGGTGCTACCAAAGGTTCTAGCATTGAAAGCTCAAATCTTGGAAAATTAAAAACTTGGTTAATGGGCATTTCAATTGTTCTTGCTTTTTTAACTATTTATGCCAAAGATTTTGTTTTACTACTTAATGATAGTACTGAAGCTGGCACATATTTAATCAATATTTTTAATCAAATGATAGACCATCCAACTGCCATTATCAATAGTTTATCATTTATTTGTGTCGGAGCAGATATAATTGTTGCTTATGATTACCGTGCTAGAGTAAAAAGAGATGTAATAGAAGCTAAAGAAAACGGTTTAGATGCTAAGAAAATTAAATTAAAAAAAGGAAAAGATTTAATCTATGCCTTATTCGATGAAGATTATTATTTAAGCACTTTAAATGAACCCATTTTAAAAAGACTAGGGGATTGTAAGGAGAAACAAAAATGAAAGAAAAAGTAAAAGAAAATAAATATTATCAAATTGGTTTAACATTATTTTTAGTTGTAATCGCATCCATTACATTTTATTTAGTAATAACTAATATTGGTTTATTATATACCTACTTAAAATTAATTATTTCCTTTTTTACGCCATTTATTATTGGCTTTGTCTTCGCTTTCTTATTAAATCCTATTGTTAAATTTTTTAACGAAAAATTATTTAAAAAAGTTTGTAAGATTAAAAAAGAAAAAGTATCTAACACTTTAAGTATTACTTTAACCTTTGTTTTATTTGTAGGATTAATTTTACTATTAATAAGTTATATATTACCAGAATTATTAAAAAGTGTTGAAACTCTTGCTGTTAATTTACCTACATATTTTAATGATACTAAAAATTATTTATTAGAAAAATTAAGTAATCACGATGAAATAAAAACGATAATTTTAAATAATTATGAAGCAATTAATGACTATTTAACTAATTTTACCAATAATACTTTAATGCCTCAGGTGGAAAAATGGTTAGTATCATTATCAAATGGTGTCTTTGGCGCAGTAAAAGTAGTTTTTAACATCGCGATGGGTTTTGTTATTTCTATTTACTATTTAAGTGATAAAGAAGGATTTATTTCTGGTATTAAAAAAATAACTTATAGTATTTTTAAAGTTAAAACTGCTAATCATATATTAGATAATGCTAGACATACTAATGATATATTTGGTAATTTCTGTATTGGCAAACTTCTTGATGGTTTCACTGTCGGATTTATTACCTTTATCTTTTTAACTATTTTTGGTTATCCCTATGCTTTACTAATTGGTGTATTAATTGGTATAACTAATATGATTCCTTACTTTGGACCTTACATTGGAACTATTCCTAGTGCTTTATTAATACTTATGGATAATCCAACTAAATGCTTAGTATTTATCTTATTTATCATTGCTTTGCAGCAAGTTGATAGTTACATTATTGAACCAAGATTATGTGGTTCTCGTACTGGTTTAAAATCATTTTGGGTTCTTGCTTCCATTTTATTATTTGGTAATATATTTGGTATTGTTGGTATGCTTGTAGCTGTTCCTGTTTTTGCTCTTATTTACGGCTATTTAAATAATAAAGTTACCACAAGATTAAAAGAAAAGAAGCTACCAACTGAAGCTAAAGATTATAGTGATTTAGAACGAATAAATTCTGAAACAAATAAACCAATAAAAATGTAATATAATCCACACAGCACGTGTGGATTTTTGCTTTTTTAAAAGGTTAATTGTCAAATAATGTGTGTGGCTTTTTTTTATTGATTTTAATTAAACCCTTGCAAATAATAATTTTGGATTTAAATCTTCTAAATGATCTAAAACCGAATGTAATTCTTTTTAATACGATAATTTGTCAAATCAAGTGCAACATTAACATAAATACTCATTAAATAATTCTCACAAAATATTTTAATGCCATAGACTTTTTACGCATGCAATATTAACTTGACGTTGGTGGGGGATTATTAGTACAATTATATAGAAAATATAGGGTGATGTTGTGTATGAAAGGTGTAAAGGAAAATAACGTAACAGTAGTAGTATTAATTGTGATATTAACAATGATAATTGGAGTGAGTTTATCATATGCATTCTTTTCAGCTAGGATAAGTGGAACAGAAAGTGAATCAACAATAGTAATGGAAGCAGGAAGTTTATCTATAGAATATACAGATTTATCAAATGTAATAAGTGTATCAAAAGTATATCCTAAGGAAGATGCTTGGGTAACCAAAGAATTTAAAGTAACTGGGACAAATACAACAAATTTAGTATTATTTTATAAAATAAAAATAGTTTTAGATAATAATGAGTTTGAAGGCTTAGGTTTAAGTTACAGTTTAGAAAGTGAAAACACTGGAAATAATGGAAATATAATTCCAAGTATAAGTAAAGAATACATAGGAAAAGATGATATTAATTTAGGTCAAGGATATTTTATAAATACAGGAACAACACCAAAAGAACATAAATATACATTAAAAATATATTTAAAAGAAAATGGAGAAGATCAAAACTATTTACAAGGAGCCAAATTTGCTGCCCATATAGAAATAGAGGCAGGAGATAAAGCGGTAGAGTCATCACCAAAAGGATGGGATGAAGCCGGAAGTGGAACATTACTAGCAGGAATAAAAGAAAATTATCCAACTATAATGCAGCCGTTAACCAATCCAGGAAAAGAAGGATCAACTGTAAGGGAAGCAGTATTAGCGGGTGCAGTTGATGACTATGGGATGAGTTATTACTTTAGAGGAAATGTAACGAATAATTATGTCCAGTTTGCAAATAAGTGCTGGAGAATTGTACGTGTAACTGGGGATGGATCTATAAAATTAGTACTTCACAACGATAATGTAAATAATGTAGCAAGTCCATGTGCTTCATCAAATAATAGTGATGATGCAGCTTTTGCAAATTACGATGGAACAACATATGAAACTCAATATAATGAACAATACAATGATAATGCATATGTCGGATTTATGTATGGAACATCAGGATCAAGTACATATGCCGAAACTCATGCGAATACAAATAAGAGTACCATTTTACAAAACTTAGAAACATGGTATAAAAATAATTTAGCAACATATGAAAGCAAACTCGCAGATACCATCTGGTGTAATGATAAAAGTACAAAAACTAATCAAACTATAATATATGCAAGTTTAAATACTACAACTAATAAATTAGATATAGATAGTGACAATTATCCAGGTTTGGGATATGAAACAGATTACACATTATATAGTGTCAGACAAAGAGCAAGAACGAATTACTATTATACAGATACTTCTCGTAAACAATATGGAACTGTAGGAACGGGACCAACATTAATATGTCCATTAGATAATGATGGTGGAAAGTTATCTAAGTTAACAGTTTCAGATACAATTAATGGTAACGGAGCATTAGATTATAAAATAGGTTTACTTACAGTGGACGAAGTATTATATGCTGGAAGTATTGATGAGTATGGATATCGAGTGTTAAATTATAATTACTCATCAATAAAAAGTTATTTAAGAGAAAATGCAAGCTATTGGTATTGGTCCTTTTCGCCTGATGGCTTCGATGGTGTTGCCCGCGTGCTTGGCGTGGCAGACAATGGCTATGTCCTCGGCAACAATATGGTGACGAATTCGAGCGGTCTTCGTCCGGCAGTTTCTCTTACGAGCGCAACGACGATATCTGGGGGAAATGGAACCTCATCAAATCCGTTTATTGTTAATTAAAAATCGCTATAACTAGAAGCGTCATCGCTTCTTTTTCTTTGCATAAATCCTCTATCTGTTATATAATTTTAGGTAGGTGAGTATATGTCAAATATATACAATTATGATTATGAAAAATTAGAAGAAAAATTAATATCTTTAGGTGAAAAGAAATTTCGTGCTAAACAAATTTGGGAATGGCTATACAAACACAAAGTAAAAACATTTGCCGAAATGTCCAATTTAAACAAAGATCTAATTCAAAAGTTAAATGCTAACTTTAAAATAGATTACATCAAAATGAAAAGAAAACAAGAATCTGATTTAACTAATAAATACTTGTTTGAACTAATTGATGGCAACTTTATTGAAGCTGTATTGATGAAACATGATTATGGTTTAAGCATCTGCGTTTCTAGTGAAGTTGGATGTAATATGGGCTGCGCTTTTTGTGAAAGTGGCCGTCTTAAAAAAGTAAGAAATTTAGAAACTTACGAAATAGTAGAGCAAATATTATTAATAGAAGAAGATTTAAATGAACGTATCGACAGTGTTGTAATAATGGGTATCGGCGAGCCTTTTGATAACTACGATAATATAATATCATTTATCAAAATTATAAATGATCCCTTTGGTCTTGCCATTGGAGCTAGACATATAACCGTATCAACTTGTGGATTAATTCCTAAAATAAAAGAATTTAGTAACTTAGATTTACAAGTAAACTTGGCAATTAGTTTACATGCTCCAAATAATGACCTTCGAAGTAAGATAATGCCTGTAAATAAGGCTTATCCCTTAGAAGATTTAATCAAGGTCTTAAAAGAATATATTAACAAAACCAATAGACGAGCTACTATTGAATATGTTATGCTTAAAGAAGTAAATGACAGTGTAGAAAATGCTCTAGAACTTGCTCATTTATTAAAAGGTATGAATGTTTATGTTAATTTAATTCCTTACAATGAAACCAGTCATATTGAATTTAAAAAAAGTGACAAAAGTCAAATCTTAAAATTCTATGATACTTTAAAAAAGAATAAAATTAATGTAACTATTCGTAAAGAATTTGGCAAGCAAATAGACGCTGCCTGTGGACAACTAAGAGCAAAAGAGGTGGAAAAATGAAATCATTTTATCTAACAGATACAGGAAGAGTTAGAAGTCATAACGAAGACTCTGTAACTATTGTAAAAAACTCATCTAATGAACATCTAATGATTGTAGCTGATGGCATGGGTGGTCATCGTGCCGGTGAAGTTGCCTCAAGTATGGTTGTAACACATATTGGGCAAAGATTTACCGAACTAAGTACCATTGGAACTAAATTAGATGCTGTTAGTTGGTTAAATGAAAATGTTAATGAAATAAATACAAATATTTTAAAATATGCTGAAGAAAATCCTAATTCAACTGGATTGGGTACTACGGTAGTAATTGCCTTATTAACTAAAGATTTTCTAATATTTGCTAATATTGGTGATTCAAGTGGTTTTGTATTAAAAGACCATAAACTACACAAAATTACTAAAGACCATACCTTAGTTAATCTTTTAGTTGAATCTGGTGAGCTTACTCCTGAAGAAGCTATTAACCATCCAAAAAAGAATGTTTTAATGAGAGCTTTAGGAGCCGCTGAAAAACAAGAATTAGATATATTTGATGTTGATCCTAATGTTGATGCCATCATGTTATCTTCTGACGGACTAACAAATATGCTTACAAAAGATCAAATTGAAAAAGTATTAAACGAAGAAGAAATAAATGAAGAACAAAAACTAATTAAATTAATTAGAAAATGTAATGCTAGGGGAGGAACAGACAATATATCAATTGCTTACTTAGTAAAGGATAAAGGTGAAGTGTGATATGATAACTAAAGGTCAAAAAATTAATGATCGTTATCAAATAGTAAAATCTATTGGTGAAGGTGGAATGGCTAATGTATATTTAGCCTATGATACTATTTTAGAACGTCATGTTGCGGTCAAAGTTTTAAGAGGCGATCTTGCTACTGACGAAAAATTTGTTCGTCGCTTTCAAAGAGAAGCATTAAGTGCGAGTTCCTTGTCTCACCCTAACATAGTTGAAGTATATGATGTCGGCGAAGATAATGGAATTTACTATATTGTTATGGAATATATCGAAGGCAAACACTTAAAACAACTTATTAAAAAAAGAGGCAAACTAACTACAGAAGAAGTAATCGATATTATGCTTCAAATCACTGATGGTATTGCCTGTGCTCATGATTCGTATATAATTCATAGAGATATCAAACCACAAAATATTATGATATTAGATAATGGTATCGTAAAAATAACTGATTTTGGTATTGCGATGGCTTTAAATAGTACTCAGCTTACCCAGACTAATTCAGTAATGGGTAGTGTTCATTACTTACCGCCAGAGCAAGCATCAGGAAAAGGTTGCACTATTCAAAGTGATATTTATTCGATGGGCATCTTAATGTATGAACTATTAACCGGAACGCTTCCTTATAAAGGAGATAATGCGGTTGAAATTGCTTTAAAACATTTAAAAGAGCCTCTTCCAAGTATTAGAGAAGAACTTCCTGACTTACCACAGTCAGTTGAAAATATCATTTTAAAAGCTACCGCTAAGAATCCTAAAAATAGATATGCTGACGCTAGATCTATGCATGAAGACTTAAAAACTTGCCTAGATGAAAATCGTAAAAATGAACCTAAAGTAATATATAAATTTCCCGAATTTGATGAAGCCGAAACTATCAAGAAAGAAAAAGCCATTGAAAAAACCATGGACTTTAGTGATTTATCAGAAAAAACTAAAGAAAAAGAAATTGAGGTAAAACAAATCACGGAAAAAGATTTAAAGAAAAAAGAAAATAAAACTTTATTAGTATTAGGTGGTATTTTAGCATCTCTTGCCGTTATTACAGCTTGCATCGTGTTGCTATTACCTAAATTAACTTCTTCTAAAGATGTAAATGTTCCTGACGTTTCCGGAATGAGTGTCGAAGAAGCAATTAGTACTTTACAAGAAAAAGGCTTAAAAGTATCAGCAGACCGAAGAACTGCCACTAGTGAAACTATTGAAGAAGGAAAAGTAGTAAAAACATCACCAGGTATTGGCCGCACCGTTAAAAAAGGCTCATCAGTCATTTTATATGAATCTGTTGGCTTAGGTGCTTATGTTATGGAAGACTTTACTAATCAAAATGTTTATGAAGTTAAAGCTATTCTTGAAAAAGTAAATAAACTATTTGTTTTAGTAGAAAAAATTGCTGTTGAAAATCCTACATCTGATAATGCTGATAAAATTGTAAAACAAGATCCTGAAGCCGGAACTAAACTTAAAGAAGGCGATACCGTAACTTTATATATTCCTGATATGACTGAAAATTATCCGGACTTTACAACTGGTGATTATTCTCTTTCTGATATTCAGGCATTCTGTGAAAAATACGGTTTAACCTTAAAAGAAGAATATGTACAAGATGATTCTTATGAACCAGGTGCTATCATTTCTCAAAGTAGAGCAGCTGGCAGTGAAATAATTAAAGGTATGACCTTAAAAATAGTTATAGCTGAAGAAGTAGATACAACTGCTGATGAAGGATAATATGCAAGGAAAAATAGTTAGAATTATTTCCAATCTATGTACTGTAGATGTTAATGGAAAATTATATCATTGTAAACCAAGGGGCAAGTTTTATCATCTTAAACTTACCCCTTTAGTTGGTGATACTGTCGTAATAGATGAAGTAAATAATTACATCTTAGATATTCTTCCACGTAAAAATGAATTAAGTAGGCCCATGATCGCGAACGTCGATAGTTGCATTATTGTAACCAGTGTTAAGGAACCTAGTTTAAGTTTGTTATTACTAGATAAAATGCTATCAATAATTATTTATAATAAAATAAATCCGATTATTTGTTTTTCTAAAACTGATTTACTAACAAAAGAAGAATTGGAAGAATTAAATAAAATATATGACTACTATAATAAAATTGGCATTCCTACAATATTTAATACTGAAACTGATAAACTAGATGCCTTAATAAAAAATAAAATTGTGGTTTTAACTGGTCAAACTGGTGCCGGCAAAAGCAGTCTCATCAATAAGTTAAATCCTCATTTGAATTTAGAAACCAATCATATTAGTAAAGCCTTAGGTAGAGGAGTTCATACAACTAGACATGTGGAACTTTTCCCTTATAAAGAAAGCCTTATTGCTGATACTCCTGGTTTTAGCTCCTTAGATTTAAATAAAATCAAAAAAGAAGAACTAAAAAATACCTTTATCGAATTCGGTAATAATTGTCAGTTTAAAGACTGTATGCATTTAAAAGAACAAAATTGTAATGTTAAAGAAAGAGTAAATCAAAATATCATAATGGCATCTCGTTATGAAAATTATCAAAAGATGGTGAGTGAAATTGAAAGTATCCGTATCGTTTATAAAAAGTAAATATAAAGAAAAAGAAACCATAGACCATATTAATAAAACTAGTGCTGACTTTCTTCATGTAGATCTTATGGATGGAGTATTTGTCCCTAATAAAAATTATGATTTTACAGAAATTAAATCTTTTTTAAAGGATAATTCTAAACCTCTAGATATTCATTTTATGTATGCTCATCCCAAAAAAGATATTGAATTATACAGCGTTTTAAAACCGGAGTTTATGACTATCCACTTAGAAATAGACGAAGACATTTCAGATTTAATTGACTATATTCATTCTTTTAATATTAAATGTGGCCTTAGTATTAATCCGGGTACCGATGTAAGAAAACTTTTACCATATTTAGATAAAATTGATCTTGTTTTAATCATGAGTGTAACTCCTGGTGCGGGCGGTCAAAAATTTATGGAAAGTGCGATTAATAAAGTTGATTTTCTCCATAATCTTCATAAAAATATTATCGTAAGTGTTGATGGGGGAGTAAATAATGAAACTGTTAAATTAATTCCTAATGCTGATATGGTTGTATCTGGTTCTTATATCTGTTTAAGTGATAATTACGAAGAAAAAATAGCATCCTTAAAATAAACTTAAAAAAATTTTATAAAATTGCAAATTTAGGGTTGTAATTTTTTCTATTTTAGCATACAATGATATTGTCTAGATAATAAATAATACATTATAAAAAATTAATGACTTGCATATTTTACCAAAAATAAAATATGCATAAATAAATATTTGTTAAAATGTTTTATATTAAAGTATAAAAATAATTTTAATGAATGATTAATTTTAAAATGTATAAGGTAGTAAAGGAGTTCCAATTGTTATAGGAATCTTATCTACGCTAGACATAACAATTGTTAGGGAGAAAGATACTCCGAAAGATAAGTAATCGCGGTGGTGCTGATAAAACTACTGTTGGTAATAAAACTTATTAATTATAATAGGTTGAGTTGCCTTTGATTATTCTAAAAACTGGAAACTAGACTTTTTATCAGAAAGACTAGTTTTTTTGTGTCTAAATTTATTTCATTATCGCACAAAACTATCTTGCATATAAAAGTTACATTTGTTATAATTTAGTATGAGAATAGAGGTAGGTTACGTGAATGCAAATATGTTTGACTTGTATTATAATTATAAAATAAAAACTCTTGTTGAATACTCTATTTTACTATCTAAAATCTTAGGAATTGACAAAAATAAACTATTTACAAGTAAAAAGAAAACCGAAGAAGTTTTAACCAAAATAGTAACTAATTATTTTGAAAGACTAGACTATAATCATAAGAATGACCAAAAACTAATAAGGTGTTTCATAAATAATAAAGAAATAGCTAAATATCATCTAGATAGTGAATTATATAGTGTTATTAATTACTTTACAAATACCAATAAAGCCTTTGAAATAAAGGCCTATGAAAAAGAAATTATCTTAGCATCTGTCATCATAAGTATTGCCAATAAATTAGATATTTCAACTAGTCCTTATAAAGAAAATAAAAATAATTATAAAACG
The DNA here is from genome assembly GCA_934098485.1 of uncultured Bacilli bacterium. Taxonomy (GTDB): domain Bacteria; phylum Bacillota_I; class Bacilli_A; order RF39; family UBA660; genus CAG-533. The sequence goes on from CAKOOH010000003.1 coordinate 135,959, forward strand.
ATTCTTGTTTCCTACATTGAAAAATATCGTCAAATAGAATACATTCACATTATCGATAATGGTAAAAAGAAAACCGATCTTTTATTAGAATTAATTAAAACTAACGTAAGAAAAGAAAGAAAAATATTTGATGGTCTAAGTAGTGACATCTCATTTAATAAATATATCTGTGTAAGTGAAAATGAATATATAAGTCAGTATAACTACAGTGTCCCTGGCATTAATAAATTCGATAAACAAGCTATCAATTACGTTTATAATAAACATGAATTTGATGATGAATTTGCATCAATAAGTGCTGATTTAATAAATGTGTCATTTATGAAATTCTTATCAGTAAGAATGCCTTACAACAATATATATTTACCACTAAAAAAAGATTTTTTTGAAAATGATAATAATTTTAAGAAAATCGCTGGTAACTTTAAAAGTAAGTATTTGCAAAAACATCTTCGCATACTAATAAACTACCAAGAATTCAATGATAAAATTTATAATAAACTTAAAAATAATCACATAACTTACTATTTATATTGTAGTAAAAATTCTTTAGTAGGAAATAATTTTAAAAATCCTAAAGCAACTAACTATCTTATAAGTAAAGACTTTAACTTAAAATATCAAGAAATAATTGCTGAAGAAATATCAGATAATATCGTAATATTAATTGAAGATTATCAAGGAATATTTACAGATAAAGAAATTATAAAAAACGGAGGAATAGAAAATGAATAATTATGGTGAATTTTTCTTAAAATTTATGGAACCACTTGTAGGTGGTATTTGGGATCTTATAAAAAATATTGGTTTAGCAATATTTAAGATTTTCAATATTTTAAATTATACTGATGTTATAAAGAAATATAAAAGTGAATTATCTGGAAGTGGTGTATTTGTTATTATTCTAGCGGTAATTTTAGTCATATTAGTTTTTGCGATTGTAATTTTCCTAATTTACCGTATTATTAGAAGATTTATCAAATATCGTCATAATGTTGCCCATCAAGAAGACTTAGTAGAGGAAATTGATGATTTAAACAACGATATCTTAAAATTAAAAAATGAAAATCAAAAATTAATGGAAATGGCTAATCCGGAAAATGGCGAAGTCGAATATGATGAAAATGGTAATATAATTAATAAATTACAAACTGGCGAAAGTCGTTTCTTCAAATTAAGCAAAATTGATGCTGACTACGCTAATTATGTAGCACCAACATTTAATGAAACAATAACTTTAGAAGAGTTCTGTGATCAATTTAGAAATTATGCTGCTAGTCGTTTAAAATTATATTATTCAATTGATTTAATTAGATTATTTGTATCTGCTTTCTCATCAAACCGTTTAATTATCTTACAAGGTATTTCTGGTACTGGTAAAACATCCTTAGCCCATGCCTTTGGTAGCTTTGTTAAAAATGATGCTGTCATTTCTAGTGTTCAGCCATCATGGAGAGATAGTACCGAATTATTTGGTTACTTCAACGAATTTACTAAAAGATTTAACGAAAGTGACTTCTTAGCTAAAATGTATGAAGCCAAATATAATAATCAAATTTATGTAAGTGTTCTAGATGAAATGAACATCGCTCGTGTAGAATATTACTTTGCGGAAATGTTATCAATCTTAGAGTTACCTTCTCAAGATGAATGGGTAATTAGCTTAGTACCAAACACATGGGATACTGACCCAAAATTACTTGATAATGGACGTATTAATATTCCAAACAATATGTGGTATATTGGTACCATCAATAACGATGACTCAACATTCATGGTAACTGATAAAGTTTATGACCGTGCTTTACCAATTAACATTGATACTAAAGGAGTAGCGTTTGATGCTCCTGATACACCAGACTTAGATATTACTGCAACGTATTGGACAAGCCTTTTTGATAAAGCTAAAGCCGAAAGAACAATAAGTGATGAAATGCTTGAAAAAATTTCCCACATGGATGATTATGTTATAACTCATTTTAGACTTGCTTTTGGTAATCGTATCATTAAACAAATTAAAGACTTTGTTCCAGCATACTTAGCCTGTGGTGGCGAAGAAATTGTTGCCGTTGACTACTTAATTGCTAATAAAATCTTAAGAAAATTTGACCAATTAAACCTTGCTTACATTCGTAATGAAATTGATGGTTTTATGGAGTTCTTAGATCAAGAATTCGGTCAAGATAAAATGGTTGAATGTAAAGCATTCTTAGAAAGATTAAAGAAACAAATATAATAAATAGAAAGAAGGATTCTTCATGAACTCTGAACTAAGTTTACTTGTAAAAGATATTCCTACTGATGATTTAGAAATATTTACCAAAAGTACCAAAGCAAGTACTACGGTAAAAAAAATCATTAATAAGGTAACAGTTGACTACTCGTGGGTAGATGTAGTTGATGAAGCAATCCCCGCTTTAGATAGCATTATTCGTAACCCACGTAGATTTATTACCAACGAAGAAGATGTTATTATCATTGAAAAAACCAAAAAAGTAACTCAGGAAGCCATTAAACATCTTGCAACGCACACTCAGTTAATTCAATCTATTGATGAAGATGAAAATGTTAAACCTTCCAAACTACTAAATGTTTTTAAAGAAGAAACCATTGACTTATACGAAAATCGTTTTATCTATTCTCTTATTAAAAATTTAAACATGTTTTTAAGAGAGCAGTTAACTTATAAAGAAGAAAGTAGTGAAAATAAAGAAGAAAAATCTTTAAAATATGAAGCAACAACTAATTACCACAATCAAGATGTAACGATAAAATTAGATTTATCATGTAATAATCGTGAAGAAATTCATGAAACCGAAGAAGTACTTGCTGAAAGAGAAGCAAAAATTAAACATATAACTGATATTGTGGCGTCATTTATGACTACTAAATTCATGAAAGAAATGGCCAATGCGACTCCTGTTAAAAGTCCTATTCAAAAGACTAATATCATTTTAAAAGATCGTAACTTCATTAAAGCAAGAGAATTGTGGGAATTCTTAGAAAGATATCAAGCCCAAAGACCTGTAAAAGAAGAGCATTTTGAAACCGAACTTACTAACAGTAAATTTAAAAGAGATTTTGGCTTAACTTATTTTATTAATTATAATATTTTAACCGAAAATTTCTCTAAAGAAGGTAATATTGCTTTAACAGATCAAATCGATTTACCCAAAACGGCTTTTGAACAAGCTAAAAAATTTGATATCGATGAAAATGATTTAAGAAAAAAGATTAACGAAGAAATATCTAAAGCAAAAAAATACAAAGAAGAACAAAAAACTGGAGTTATTAATGCCTACAAAGCATTTATTAGTGCTCACTATAGTAAGATGAATAAATCAGTTATTTTATTTAAATAGAAGGAGGGTATTTTATGGCTAAACCGGAAATCAAAGAAAAAATTACAACCGAAGAAGAAATAATCAAAGAAAAGCCAGAATCTTCTAAACACAAAAAAAGTAAAAAGAAAGAAAAAGTAAATCCTATCGCTGGGTTTGAAGGAAAAACTATCGATTTAAAAGTTTTTGACCAAAAAGATAGTAAAGAACAATCTAAAGAAGTAGAAGATACTCTAAAGGATATTTATAAAGATAATTTAAAAGTAAACCGTAAGCACATTATAAAGGTTATTAAATTAACTTTAAACCCTAAAGACAGTTATATTTATTTACCTTATAATTTAAAAATTGCTAAAAATGGCTTAGATTTAGTATTTAGTGTTGAAAAGAAAAAAGAAGTTCCTTTTGGCTGGGTTATCTTTGCCATTTGGGCTTTTGTCTTTGCTCTTATCGCTGCTACATATGCGGGCGTAAAATACTTAAGCTTAGCCGAATTAAATAAAGATATTGATGGCGATGGTATTCCTGATATTAACATTGATATTAATAATGATAATATTGCCGAAATAAATATCGCTAACAAAAGCGAAATTATTCCTATTTTAAATATCGATTATAAAGGAAATCGTAAAGCTGTATTTAATATTGACACTAATGGTGATGGTATCGCTGATAGTAATTTAGTAACTATTGTTACTGATAAAAATACCAAATGTACCATTAACTGTGATACCAACGGTGATGGCTGGCCAGATTTAAATTTAGACCTTGATGGTGATGGCAAACCCGATGTAGATATCGATACTGATGGCGATGGTGTTGCTGATTTAAATATCGACTTAAATGGTAGTGGCTTATGCGATGTTATGTGTGATACCGATGGCGATGGTAAATGTGATATCAATTGTATTAAAGCAACTACTCCTGGCAAACAAAATGGTTCATCAACATCAACTGGTGACCCTGAAACTATCCAAGGAACCGCTACAATTATAATTAACTTTATTGCCGGTGAAACTATTAATATAGATAATTTAGTTCCTAATGATCAACCAACATATCCAGGCGAAGTCCGTAAGCAGCCATCTAAATCATTTTCCGTAGAAAATACTGGTTCATACGCCGTAATGTACTCCTTAAAATGGAAAAACGTAAAAAATACTTTCACATCATCTAACTTTAAATTTATGATGGAGGGAACTAATGGTGGACCAAGTTTAGGCTATGCTGTTGCGCCTCATGACAATGACTATATTGTTAGAAATGTAATTATTCAGCCTCGAGTAACCCAAAATTATAAAATTACCTTTGAATTAGAAGGTGTTGGTGGACCTCAAAATTATGATCAAAACAAACACTTTGAAGCTATGGTAGATATTGAACTTTGAGAATTTTCCTCAAAGTTTTTATTTTCTATTTTTTTATCTTTAAATTTAAGGTATAATAATTAAGCAATATGGAGGATTTATGGATAATACTTTAGAAAGATTTTTTAACAAAATAGACTTTAATGAAAGAGAAAACTTTAATGCTGTCAAAGTAGATAAAGTAATTGTAAATAATCAAAAAGAGTCATGGACTATTTTGTTATCATCCCCTAAAGTAGTACCTGTAAAAGACATGCTTTCTTTAATAAATGCTTGTGGAAAAGGTCTTCCTGGCGTTAATACTATTTCTGTTAAAATAAAATATGATGAAATTACTCCTGAAGATGTCATATCATACTTTAATTATTATTTAGAAGAATTAATTAAAACGAATCCTTCCTTAATTAGTTTAAGTGATACTGGTATTATTCTTGAAGAAAATACTATTAATATTGATGTTATCAGTAGCATTGAAGAATCTTTTTTAAAATCTCAAAATGAAAAATTTAATAAATGGCTAACATCTTTAGGTTTAAATGAATGCCTTATTAATCCTAAGATAAACGACCAAAAAAGAGAAGAAATTAAAACTGAAATAGCTAGTGGCAGAGTAGACGTTGTAACCGTAAAAGAACCGGAATTTAAAGTAATCATGGGTGAAACAATCAAATCAAAAACTATCACTGATATTAAAGATATTATGGGTGAAGAAAATAATGTAACTGTAGAAGCCTACGTTTTTGGCACCGAAGAATTTGTTTCATCTAAAAGTAATTTCCAAATTCTAACTTTAAAAATAAGTGATAAAACCGATAGTATCATGGCTAAAATATTTACTCGTGAAGAAGAAGACTTTAATAAATATAAAGGCAGCATTAAAGAAAATAAATGGTATCGTTTTAGGGGATATATAAAAAATGATGCTTATGCCAAAGAATTAGTTTTTAACATTCGTGATATTGAAGAAATCCCATCGAAAGATGAAAAATTTGTTGATAATGCTGAAGAAAAAAGAGTCGAACTTCATGCTCACACCATGATGAGTCAAATGGACGCTGTAACTAAATTCGATCTAGATAAACACTCATGTGAGCTTATTACTAACGCTATTAACGCCGGATATCGTGCTGTTGCTATAACTGATCATAATGGCTGTCAAGCTTTTCCAATTTGCTATGAAATAATTAAAAACCATAATAAAAAAGTAGAAGACCCATCCAAAAGATTTAAAGGCTTGTTTGGTACTGAACTTACCTTAGTAGATGATACCGTTAATATTGTAGTAAGACCTGTAGAGACTGCTATAAAAGGTACTACCTATGTAGTATTTGATACTGAAACAACTGGCTTTAACGCCGGCGGTAAAGACCAAATGATTGAAATTGGAGCTGTAAAAATCAAAGATGGCGAAATAATTGACCGCTTTGATGAACTAATTGACCCTGGTAGACCATTACCAGCCAAAATAACCGAAGTAACTCACATAACTGATGAAATGTTAAAAGGCAAAGATAATGAAGAAAACGTTACTAAACGATTCTTAGAGTGGGCCGGAACTGATCCTATGGTTGCCCATAATGCCAAATTCGATATTTCTTTTATTGAAATGGCTATGAAAAAATATAATTTAGGCGAATTTAAAAGCACTGTTATTGATACTTTAGAATTATCACGTGCTCTTGATCCCGATCATAATCGTCATAGTCTATCTGCTCTTGTTAAAAGATATGAAGTCCCATTTGATGAAGACGCTCATCACCGTGCTGACTATGATGCTGAAGGAACATCTTATGTATTACATAAAATGTTAGAACGCGTTTTAAGCTTCGGTCATAAAACTATTAAAGATCTTGAAAATTTAGTTCCCAAAGACGAAATATATAAATTTGGTAGAACCTATCACTTTAATGCTATCGTTAAAAATAAAGAAGGATTAAAAAATCTCTTTAAAATTGTTTCTCTTGCTAATACCACATATTTATATAAAACACCAAGAATTCCTCGTAGTAAACTAAACGAACTAAGAGAAGGCTTACTTATCGGTAGTGGCTGCGCTGAATCAGAAATATTTGTAAACGCTAAAAGTAAAGACAGTGAAGAACTAACCAATTTAATTAATTTTTACGATTATGTTGAAGTTCAGCCTCCTGAAGTTTATGGCCATTTACTTCAAACTGGTGACTTTTCATCTAGTATTGAACTTACCAATCATTTAATTAAAATTATAAATACAGTAAAATCTGCCGGAAAATTAATTGTCGCTACGGGCGATGTTCATCATTTCTTTAGAGATGACAAAATTTACCGTGAAATAATCGTACGTCAAAGAGTTCCTGGTGGGGGAAGACATCCTCTTTATAAAAGTGAAATCAAAGAAATACCATCAATGCATTTTAGAAATACCGAAGAAATGCTTAATGATTTTAGTTTTCTTGATGAAGAAACTAGAAAAGAAATTGTCATTACCAACCCTAATAAAATCGTTGATATGGTAGAGGAATTTGAAGTTATTCCTGATACTGGTGGAACCCCATTTTCTCCTCGTGTAAAAGCTGATGATGGAGCGTCTTACCTAGACTGTCCTAGAGTAGTAACCGACTTAGTATTTGAGCGTGCCCAAAATTGGTATGGTAAAAGTTTACCTATAAATATTGAAGAACGTATTGCCAAAGAATTATATGGAGATATTGTTTATAAAACCTGTCGTGAAAATATTTTAAAAGAAACTAATGAAGGTGATCCTGATTTAGAAAGAAAAATCTTTGATGAAGTTCACCGTGTTATATATGCAGGAATTGATACTGTTAAATCATTAGTTAAAGAAAATTTAAAAGAACACTGGAAAGAAGATGATGGTGAGCTAACTGATGCCTCTTTAGATAAAAAACTAAAGAAAAGTTTAGGCGGCATTATTGGTGGAGGCTTCGATCCTATTTATTTAATTGCCCAAAGATTAGTTAAACACTCTAATGATGAAGGCTTCCTAGTAGGTTCCCGTGGTTCGGTTGGTTCATCTTTTGTTGCTACCATGATGGGTATCACTGAAGTAAATCCGCTTCCAGCTCACTATAGATGCACCAAATGTCAAAGAAGTTATTTTCAAGATGAAAATGGTGAAGATTTAAGCAAAACTTATTCATGCGGTATCGACTTGCCGGACCGTCTATGTGAATGCGGTGAAAAACTATATAAAGATGGACAAGATATGCCATTTGCGACCTTCTTAGGATTTAACGCTGATAAAGTACCAGATATCGATTTAAACTTTTCCGATTTAAACCAAGCAAGTGCCCATGAATATACCAAAGTATTATTTGGTGTTGATAATGTTTATCGCGCTGGAACCATTGGAACTGTTGCCGAAAAAACTGCCTTTGGTTTTGTTAAAGGCTATGCCGAAGAAAAAGGTCTTATCTTAAGAAGTGCTGAAATAGAGCGCTTAGCCATTGGTTGTACGGGCGTAAAAAGAACAACTGGTCAGCATCCTGGCGGCATCGTAGTAGTTCCTGACTATAAAGAAGTTTATGACTTTACACCATTTCAGTTCCCTGCCGATGACCCCTCTAGTGCTTGGCGAACTACCCATTTCGGCTACCATTCAATTGAAGAATGTTTACTTAAATTAGATATTTTAGGCCACTCAGATCCCACACAGCTCCGTATGATTCAAGATTTAACTAAAATGGATGTAAGTAAAGTGCCTTTAGATGATAAAGAAACAATGAGTATTTTCTCAAGTACTAAAGCCTTAGGCGTAACAAACGACCAAATAATGTGTCCAACTGGTACTTTAGGTATTCCTGAATTTGGTACCAACTTTACTATCGGCATGGTTGATGAAATTAAACCAACCACCTTTGCTGAACTCATAAAAATTGCCGGACTTTCTCATGGTACCGATGTTTGGTTAGGAAATGCAAGAGACCTATGTACACCAGATGAAAACGGTGAAATAAAAGTACCATTTAAAGATACCATTGGTTGCCGTGATGATATTATGGTGTATCTAATGCAGCAAGGTGTTGAACCTATCAAAGCCTTCAAAATAATGGAATTTGTAAGAAAAGGTAAAGCAAGTAAACCCAAAGAAAAAGAAAATTGGGAAAATTTCAAACAAATAATGATTGATAATAAAATTCCTGATTGGTATATCGAATCATGTCATAAAATAAAATACATGTTCCCTAAAGCCCATGCTGCTGCCTACGTTATTTCTGCTTTTAGAATTGCTTGGTTTAAAGTTCATATGCCAGTATACTTTTATGCTTCATGGTTAACAAGTAAGGCTACTGATTTTGAAATAGAAACAATCGTTAAAGGCTATGATGGCATTAAAACGAGAATTGAAGAAATACTTGCTAAAGGATATGATGCTACTAATAAAGAACAAGGTCTATTAGAATGCTTAAAAGTATGTTTAGAAGCATCTGCAAGAGGAATTAAATTCTTACCTGTAGATCTTTATGATAGTAACGCTACAACCTGGGGAGTATTTGATGAAAATTCTATAAGACCACCATTTTCTGCTGTTGATGGCTTAGGTGATACCGTTGCCAAAAATATCGTCAAAGAAAGAGAAAATGGTAAATTTGTGAGCATTGAAGACTTCCAAATAAGAGGCAAAGTAGGACAAACTATTATCGAAAGATTTAGAAATATGCATGTCCTAGATTCTATGCCTGAATCAAGCCAATTAAGTTTATTTGATTTATAAAAAAGCATTTAGTGCTTTTTTTATTATTTACTAAGTATCAAAAATATATTATACTTTTAATAGATAATAAGGGTGATTTTATGAATATATTAATAATTGGTAAACCAAAAATAAATGTAAGAATGGTTTTAGATGGTTTTCCCAAAGAAAATAGCAAAACTACTATCTTTGAAAAGCAAGAAGAAATTGGTGGAACCAGTGTTTATATTGCCAAAATGCTAACCAACTGGGGAGTTCCCGTTTATTATGCGGGCGCTACCTGTGGTGATGAACTAGGCTTAAAAATTAAAAGTGATTTAGAAGCATCTCATATTGATACTAAATATTTAGAAACCGATTACGAGCATCATACAAATATGAATTATATTTTACTAAATAAAGTAGCTGGAACATCTACTGAAGTTTATGTTGATGAAAAATCTTACTTAACTAAACATAAATACGATAATCCTGATTATATTATAACTGATGGAACTGATCTTGGGGCATCTATCGCGGCTGCTAATAATTATCCTAATGCTAAAATAATTCTTTTAGCAAACAAGGTAAATAATGAATATTATGATTTAAGTAAAAGAAGTCATTATGTTGTAGCATCTGCATCATTTGCAAGTGCCTTAACCAAAATCCCTATGGATTATAAACCCAAGACCCTTGTAAATATTTTTCAAAAAATAAAAGATTTAAATAAAGCAAATTTTATTGTAATGCTAAATGAACACGGTGTCTTATACGCTAAAGAACGTGACGTTAAAATGATACCAGCCTTAAAAGTTGAAAAACAAGATGACTCTAATTCCGGAGCTGCTTTCTTTGGAGCATACATTTACGGTTTAATTAATAACATGGATATTGATGATACTGCTAAAATCGCTAATATTGCTGGTGGCATAGCTTTAACTAAAATAGGCATGGATAGTATTCCTTTAAAAAGTGAAGTATTTAGATTAGCCGGTATTGATGAAAGCAAAGTGAAAACCCCAGAAGCAAAAGAAACTCCTAAAGCCCCAATTGAACCAACTGAAAATCAAAAAGAAGAAGTAAAAGAAGGTACTACCAATGCCTAAATTTGGTAGTCCTTTTTTAAATATTTTACCTTCATTAGATGTTCATGGCTTTACGAGAGAAACCGTATATGTACCAGTAAGTGATTTTATAAACGATAATATAAAACTTCACAATCAAAAAATCGTTATAATTCATGGAATTGGATATAAAATATTATCAAGTACTATTAAAGAAAGGTTTTCTAAAGACAAGAGAGTTAAAAAATTATATCTTAGTCCTGATAATGTTGGCTGCACTATACTAGAATTAAATATCTAAATATGGTATTATACCTAAGAAGAAATGAGTGATCTATATGTTCGTTGATGAAGTAGTAGTAAAATTAATTGCCGGTAAAGGTGGCGATGGCTGCACCTCTTTTAGACGTGAAAAATTTATTGCCATGGGTGGCCCCAATGGTGGCAATGGTGGAAGAGGCGCCAATATTATTTTTAAAGTAGATAAATCCTTAAAAACATTAATTGATTTAAAAATGAAAAAAATCATTAAAGGAGATAAAGGTGTTAATGGTAAGGGTAGCGATCAAAATGGCGCTAATGCTGAAGATATTATCATTAAAGTACCTGAAGGAACTGTTGTAACCGAAAAAAATACTGGTAAACTTATTTGTGATTTAATTAAAGATAATGAAGAATTTATTGTTGCGCATGGTGGCCGTGGAGGAAAAGGTAATAAAGCCTTTGCCACTCATGATAATCCTGCCCCTAAAATGAGTGAACTAGGTGCTCCTGGTGAAGAAATAGAAATCAAATGCGAACTTAAAGTCTTAGCAGATGTTGGCCTTGTTGGCTTACCATCTGTTGGAAAAAGTACACTTCTAAGTGTTATAAGTAATGCTACACCTAAAATCGCGGCTTATCATTTTACAACTCTTTCGCCCAACTTAGGCGTTGTAAAAGTTTATGATGACTCTTTTGTTATGGCCGATTTACCAGGTTTAATTGAAGGTGCTTCTGAAGGAGTAGGGCTGGGAATAAAATTTTTAAAACACGCGGAAAGAACAAAAGTAATTGCCCACGTTATCGATATGTCCGGTACCGAATATGATCCGATTGAAAGTTATGAAACTATCATAAATGAAATAAAAAAATATGATGAAAACTTGCTAAAAAGACCAAGCATTATTATTGCTAGTAAAATGGATATTGAAAATTCTAAAGAAAATTTAGCTAAATTCCAAAAGAAATATCCTAATCTTAAAATTTATCCTATCAGTAGTATCTATAATGAAGGAATTAAAGAATTAATTACTGATTTAAATAAATTAGTAAAAGAAAATGCCGATAAAAACTTTTATGAAGAATTAAATGAAACCCATACTCTATATAAATATGAAAATAAAAAACCATTTAAAATTTATAAAGATAATAATATTTGGGTAATTGAAGGTAAAGAAATAGAAGATTTATTTTTAATGACTAGATTTAATGAAGATGAAAGCGTTTTAAGATTCGCTCGCAAACTTAAAAAAATGGGCGTCGAAGATGAATTAGAAAAACTCGGAGCCAAACGAGGCGAAGAAGTTAAAATTCTTGATTACATCTTTAACTTTAAAGAGTAAATATAATTAATAAAGTCTATGGTTACAACTATATTTGGTTAATACCATAGACTTTTTATATGCACGATATTAACTTGACATGGGGGGGGTTATTAGTATAATTATATAGAAAATATCGGGTGGTAAACATGAATTATGTAAATAACAAAAATAAGATTTATAAAGTATTTTTTTCTTTGATAGGTTTTGTTTTAGTCTTAGGCGGCGTTTCTTATGCTTATTTTTCAACTCAAGTAAAAGATAATGAAACAAATAGTACTTTAACCGCAGTGGCAGCAAATTTAATACTAGAATTTAAAGAAGGAAGTAATCAAATAAATGGTGATGGTATCTTTCCAGGTTGGAGTGCAACAAAAACATTTACAGTAAATAATAAAAATAAAATAGATGCTTACTATAATTTATATATAGATGAAATAAAAAATGAATTAATGAGTGAAAGTATATCATATAAAATAGAAAGTACAGATGGGGGATACACTGGAAACAAGGTATTACTACCAAAAGAAGATGGCATAATAAAAACAGGAATATACATAAAAGCAAATACAACACATACATATAAAGTAACTACATATTATAACAATTTAGATATTGATCAAAGTAGTGAAAAAGGAAAAACATTCTCTTTTAAAATAAATATAAAAGCAAATATAAATGATAAATTAATAGTTGATTTAAATGGTGGAACAAGCGAGCAAGATTTTAATATATTATATAAAGCAAATGAAGTTATAGAGTTAAAAGAACCAACAAGAAATGGATATACATTTGCGGGATGGGAAGTTATAAGTGGAGATGGAGTTATTTTAAATAATTTAATAAAAAATGGTTCCTTTGAAGACGGAACCAAGGGCTGGAATAACAGAACCCTAACTTTATCTTCTGTTCAAAAGAAATATGGAAATTATTCTATTAGGAATTATCAATTAGGAAGTCATATTGGCTGCAATCGAAATCTTAATACTATAGGAAATCATACATACTATTATAGTGTATGGCTTTTTGAAGCAATAAAAAGCAGTGGAACTTGTTATATTGAAGCAGATTTTATATATGATAATGTAAATCATTATAAGGGGATATATCAAGGCGTCCAAACAAATACCTGGACGAAAAAAAGTAAATTGATTAATGATATTTCATCGAATGCAATTACAAATTTTTCTATTTGTACTTCTAATGTAACAGATAAAACTCAAGATTGTTACTGCGATGGAGCATTATTTTTAGATTTAACGGAAAGTTTTGGCGCTGGAAATGAACCAACACAAGAATGGTGTGCTAAAAATTTAGATTATTTTGATGAATACGCATTAAAAATAGGAAGTAAAGCTACAACAGTAAGAGCTAAATGGAAGAAAACAGTAACACTTACGAATTTAATAAAAAATGGAAGTTTTGAAAATAATACTTCGGGATGGTATTTATCGCCCAACGATATAGTTTTATCAACTGAAAAATATAAATTTGGTAATTATTCAGTAAGAAATTATCATGGCGGAGCTTATACTGGTGCTAATTTTTTAATTGGTGCCGGAATTGGCAATCATATATATTATTATTCATCTTGGATGTATACAGTAAATAAAGGAAGCAATTCTTGCTATAATAATATAAATATTAAATATGATGATACTAACCATTGGAGTGAAGCGCATCAGAATAAATTAAATACTTGGGAAAAATTAAGCATTTATAGAAATGACACTCCTTCAACGAATTTTAGTATTATAGGTTATTTATGTACATATGCTCCATCTGATAAAACAGAAGATTGTTACTGTGATGGTGCCTTACTTGTTGATTTAACAGAAAGTTTTGGTGCTGGAAATGAGCCAAACAAAGAATGGTGCGATGCTAATCTTGATTGGTTTGATGGAACAGTAAGTAAGGAATTTATTTTTTAGCAGTGTCTATGGTATTAACCATAGACTTTTTGAATACATAATATTAACTTGACATGGGGGTTATTTATATAATTATATAGAAAATATCGGGTGATAAACATGAATTATGTAAATAACAAAAATAAAATTTATAAGGTTGTTTTTTCTTTAATTGGTTTCATTTTAATGTTAAGTGGTGTTTCTTATGCTTATTTTGTATCTAAAGTAAATAACAATGAAAGTGCATCAACTATAGCTGGAGAAGCTGCTAATTTAGAATTAGAATTTAAAGAAGGAAGTAATCAAATAAATGGAGAAGATATATTTCCAGGGTGGAGTGATACAAAGACATTTACCGTTAAAAATAACTCATCAATCACTTTAGCATATAAATTTAAAATTTATGATCTAACAAATAATATTGTTACAAAATCTATATATTATGAATTAACTGGAAATCAAGGTGAAAATATCCCTAAGCAGCTATTAGGTACAACTAATAGAGATATTTCTGGATCAATTATCATCGGACCACACATGACACATTCATATACTTTAACGGTAGTATAGTGATTGGGATAAAAAACATATTGGCTTGTATGTTTATGGCCACTACTGTAATCAGGGTGAACTTTATGTCGATAACTTAGTAGTAAATGAAGAAGTCTAATTACAAATTATATACAATTACTTAAAACTCGTGCTATAATGATGATAGAGGAGGGTATATGAAAAAGAAAGATATAATTATATTAGTAGTTGCTATTATCTTAACTGGTTTATTTGTTTACTCATTATTCTTTAGCGCCCCTAAATATAATGTAACATTTAATACTGACGGTGGTACAAATATTGAAGTGCAAAAAGTAAAAAAGAATGCTACTATAACTAAACCAGAAGATCCAACTAAAGATGGATATAAATTTAAAGAATGGCAAGTAAACGGTAATACTTTTAACTTTGACACAGAAATTACCAAAGACATGGAACTAACTGCTATTTGGGAAAAAGTAGAACCAGCAAAAGATGATAAAACATCTACAACTAAAAAGACAACAACTAAGAAAACTACAACTAAAAAGACAACAACTAAGAAAACTACCACTAAAAAAACTACAACTACAACTAAGAAATAAACAAAATTCGACAAATATTTTATTAAAAAATTTATACAATAAGTTCGGGTGATTAAACATGCGAACTTTTTATATTTTTAAAGTTAACAAAGAATATTATAAACTTACTAAAAATATACCATTTAATCTTTACAGTGCTTATTTAAATATTCGAATGAGTACCAAAGATAACATTAAATATTTATATAATGAATACTTTTCTTTTACCGAAAGTTTTAATCCTAAAATAGTAAATTATACATTATATAATAAAATGAATAAACTTGATGGTTATAGTATTTATAATAATATTCATCAGTACACAAATTACTATACAGATGAAGTTAGCAAACTAACCATTTATAATTCCTATATGGTATTAAAAAGCAATGTAAATAATTCTTCCTTTTTTAAAGAACTTATAAATATTCCTAATTTATTTATCATTGATTTTGATGCTGAAGATTACTTTTGGCTTTCTAGTTTAAAGAATTTAAGGGTTGTTAATGAGTGCTAATTTAGTGTATAATACTATTTAGGGAGTGATATATATGTGGCATGATATATTAATGGTATTTATTGGCATCGTTATAGGCGCTATTATTGGCTTTTTCGTATGTCGATACTATATGCAAAAATATTTAAAAAAGAATCCACCAATTAATGAAAAAATGATTGAAGCTTTAATGAGTGGTATGGGTAGAAAACCAAGCTCTAAGCAAGTTAAACAGCTTATGGCTCAAATGAATAAAATGATGTAATTATGAAAATTGATTTAAGAAAGCTATATGCTTTAAATAAATTAGAACTTGATAATTTCGTTTTAATACCTAAAGAGTATTACGAAAAAATGGGTGTTAAATCCATGGATAAGGTTCATGTTACTGGCTCTGCTTCTATTAACTATGAAAGAAATATTGAACTAAATTTAACCGTAACAGGAAAATTTATTATTCCTTGCCAAATTAGTTTTGAAGATGTTGATGTCCCGTTTAATACTTCATTTATGGAAGAAATAGACGAAAACACGGTAAATGACGAATTTTATCTTGATTTATTAGACATTTTATGGGAAAATATTGTCTTGGAAATTCCCATGAGAGTTGTAAAAGAGGGAGTTAAAATAGAAAATCTTCAAGGTGAAGGTTGGGAGTTAAAAGAAGAAATTTAACTTAGATACGGAAGGAGTGATTACTTATGGCAGTTCCTTTTAGAAGAACTAGTAAAACTAAAAAAAGAATGCGTCGTACTCATTTAAAAAAAGTTGCCGCTGGATTAGTAACTTGTCCAAATTGTAAAGAAGCAATTAGACCTCATCGTGCTTGTCCAAATTGTGGTTTTTATAAGGGTAAAGAAGTTATTAAAGTTAGTGAAGATAAAGAAAACTAACTTTTTTTCATAAATATTTAAAGAAAGAAGTTGAATTAAATGAATTTTATGACCGGTTTAGGAATTATTTCTGCCGTTTTAGGAATATTTTTTGTTGTATTTTGTATTATTTTTGGGGTAGGTTTTATTTTAACTATCATTGGTAAATGGAAAGTATTTAAAAAATGTGGTAAACAAGGTTGGGAAGCCATAATACCTTTTTATAGTGATTACATTTTATGTGAAATTGCTGGTTTAGAATGGTGGTTCTTTCTTATTATTAATGCCGTAGTTATTTGTAATGTTTTGTTATTATCAATCTTATCGCCACTTGCTGGTCTAGCCGCTTTAGGTGCTAAATTCTGTGCTAATTACAATTTAGCTAAAAAATTTAGTAAAGATCCTGTTGGTTATGGTATCGGATTAACTATCTTACCATTTATCTTTTATCCAATTTTAGGCTTTGGTATGAATGATTTTAATGATGTAAAAGTTTCTAGTTATGGACCTTTTACAGATACTAGAGAAGGAAGTTTTGAAACTGCTAATAATAGTGATAATAAAGAAGAACCTAAAACCAAAAAGTCTATTAAGAAATGTCCTAATTGTAAATTCACTATAGATAAAGAAGATAAATTCTGTCCTAACTGTGGAACCAAAATAGATTAACAATCAAAGACTTTGAGTACAGCATATTGTACTCATTTTTTAATTATGTTATAATTTTTATAGATAGGAAAGTGAAGATAGTGAAGAAAAATAAATTGATTTTAACTCATTGTCCTAATTTTTATAAGATAATTAATTTTGAATTTTCTGAAGACGATAAAATAACTGCTAAACTAATTGAATTATATAAAGAATTTATTTTTAGTATTGACCCTGAAATTCCTTTGGAATTAAAAAAGGTTGAAAAAATAGACGAAATTTTAAATAAATACTTAGAAGATTATTATTTTAGAAAAGAAATAAGGAGAGATTTATTATCCATAAAAGTTAGTAAAAGTGATAATATTATAACGGCTCTAATTGAAAAAATCTTTGAATTATTTGATAATTATGAAACCGGCTACACTAGAAATATTTATTTTGCGAGGTGGATTTAATGGATGAAGATTTTTATATTGAAGAAACAAATCCTTTAAAAATAGCATTTACTATAATCTTTTTTATCGGTTTAATTTGCTTTGGAGTATATTCATATTTTCATTATTATAAAGCTAATGCTATAAGTTTAAAACCTGTAACGATTGAGTTAGGTAAACCCGTATCAAAAAACATTAATGATTATATTGAAGGAAATAATATTGATAAATATACTTTAGATGTTTCCAGTATTAGTGTTGATGAAAATAGTAATACTAACAGTACTGGCGAGTATTCATATAAAATAAAATCAAATGATAAAGAACTCAAAGGAAAAGTTTTTGTTAAAGATACAACTAAACCAATTGTTGAAGTAAATGATTTAACAGTTGGAGTAAATGAATCTTTTAATCCTAATGAATTTTTAACCAAATGTGATGATTTATCACTTCCTTGTAAAGTAAAATATAAAAAGCCTAGTGATGAAAAAATAAATGACAAAGAGGGCACATATACTATAAAAATTGTTATAAGTGATAGTGCCGGTAACGAAGTAACCAAAGATGTTAATTTAATTGTATCTAAAGATAATAGCTTAGAAAATATTAAATCTAAAGACTTAACTTATGATCATAACTCTGCTAATGATATTAGTTGGAATCAAACCTATACTTTAAAATTAGAAACTGCCTTAAATCCAGATGAAAGTGCTTACGAAAAAGCCTTATCTGAAATATCATCTAAAGAATATTCTTTTAATAAAGCCGTAAAAAATAAAGAAATGTTAATTATTTATAATAAATACGAATATGCTATCGGCTTTAGCATAAAATATACTTTTGAAGATGAAACAGTTCTTTATGTTACAAATGATAATGCTACCGAAATAGTTTCTGAAGAAGAGACTACAAGCAATTAAAAATCTGCGAAAAATCTAAAAGTAGGGTAAATTATAAAAAAACTCTTGATAATAAATATATTTTTTGATAATATATTTTTGTTAAGAATTTTTATGGCGGTGTAGCTCAGTTGGCTAGAGCATCCGGTTCATACCCGGCAGGTCGGGAGTTCAAATCTCTCCGCCGCTACCAATTAGATAATAAAAAGTGTTAAATCATTATTGATTTAGCACTTTTTTTTATATCTTGTGCCGATAATGTGTGCCAAATCAACAAATACTCTCATATATATGTATTTTAGAAGATGAAACAAAAGTTAGTCAAAGGTTTAATTTTTATCTTAATGAAAATTTAACCGATATTTCTTCTTTAGACAAAAACATAAAAACAATAAGTTCATTATAAATTTTTATGTTATAATAAATATGAAAAGAATAAACTTTTCAATACATTTAATGAACTTTTTAAGATTTAAGGAGTGTGGTAGTATGATAAAGAAATTTTTAAATGTAGTATTTATATGTATAGGTTTATTGATGCAAAGCTTTCTTTTTGTTATACCAGTAATGGCAGAAGAAGTTAAAGAACCTACACTAAAAATTAATGGTATTTATCAAGGCGATAATTTAGCTAAAATAGATGAAGATGGTAATTATATAATTGATAAATATAATAAAGTTATATTAGATTTTGAACTTGAAAATATTAATACAACTGATGATTATTATGTTAGGCTTATGGATGAAAATGGCGGTTATTATGGTGGAATGTATAACAATTTGCAAGGTTATAGAGAACAAATTTATTTTAATAATTTATATTATGCAGATGATGAAATATTTACTTATGAGATTAAAATTTGTGATGAGAGAAAATGCAATAAACAATATGCATCAGAAACAATTAATCTTAAACTAACTTATTTTGATGATATTAAAGATAGCAAAATTAAAATTAGTGATATTAAACAAGGAAATAAAGATATTAATGCAAAAGATACTGATGATTATGTAAAACAAATCTATTTAAATAATAAACAAAATATTTCTTTTAAACTTACTGGGGAAAACTTAATAGATAATGCAGAATATAAAATTTCTTATGGTGCAATTCAAAATGAATTAATATATAAAGGCAGTGAACTTGAACAAGGTATTGATTTTAACTTTTATACTAATTTAGAAAGTAGTTTTTGGATTAATACTAGTTTAAACGATATTCAACTTAACACACCATTAAAATATTCCGATGGAAATACTACTTATGATTATTTTAATATATCATTAATAGAAGATGATACTTTACCAAGTTATAGTTCAAAGTTAATTTATACTAATTTTGAAGATACTGAAATTAAAAAATCTGATATAGAATTATATTACAGAGAATATTTTATTATTAATAGTAATTTTCATAATGCAAATAACACTTTATCTTTAAGTATTAATGGAAATGATTATATTGATAAAGATTATCCTGTATCAGTTGAAGTTAAAAAAGGTAATTCTACAATTTACAATAAAGAATTAAATGTAAATGGTTTATTATTAAATAATGGTTATGAAATAGAATTAAAAGATTTAGTTTTAGAATTAAATAAAGAAGAAGATTTAAATGCAGAGTTATATGAATTTTATGTTGAAGTTGATGACATAATAACAAAACAAGAATATAAATATAACTCTTTAGGAAAAGATGCATATTTATCATCAAATATTTTCTTTGAAAATGGTAAAAAGAATTTATCAGCATTTAGGGGAGATGGAAATTACTTTTATGGTAGCGGTATTTATGATACTAATAAAGATGTTTTCACAAAATATTCTTCAATATATTTAAGATATATGGGAGAAAATTTCAATGATAACGATACTTATGAATATACTTTAGAATATGGTAGTTATATTGAAAATACTGAATTTTATGCAAGAGATTATGAAGTAGAATTAAAACAAGGACAAGTTAAAGGTTCAGAATTAAATACTATAGGTTTGTTATTTAAAGTAGATAATTATAAAAATTATGAAAATCCTACTTATAAATTAACAATTAAAAAAGGCGATGAAATATTATATAGCGATGCACCAGTATTACACATAGTTGATTCTCCAACTTTGGCAAATGCTAGTCTAAAAGCAAATAGCAAAAATTTATATTTACAAACAAGTGATTTATCATATATAGCAACAAGAAATGCACCAATAGATATAGTTATCTCTGGACTTGGTTTTGAAGAAAATACCGATTATGAATTTAACTTTTGTTATTATAAAAATTTTGAAGATGAAAGCTGGAGTGAAGATAATGAAAAATGCGGAACAACTACATTTAAAGGAAAAGAATTAAATAATGGAACCGCAAAAATTCATTTTAAAGATAAGATAGATGAAAAAGCAAGTTCATATAGTTTTTATGTAACGTGTGACTTAAAGAATGCATTTTTGGAAAATGTTGCTATTCAAGGTGGTTTTGAAGTAACTTTTGTTGATAGCAAAGACTTATTTCCTAACTTAACAAAATACTTTGTTGATAATGTTAGCGATTTAATTAAGAATATTAGTAAAAATACAAGTGTAGAAGATTTTACAAAAAATGTTGATGTAAAAGACAATGGAAAAGTAAAAATTTATGATACTACTGGAACAACTGAAATTACTGGAAATGTTGGAACTGGTATGATAGCAAGAGTTGTAAATGAATATGATGAAAATGTTTTAGATTTAGATGTTGTAGTTAAAGGCGATGTTTCTGGAGATGGTAATATTTCTATTACTGACTTAGTTAAGGTTAAAAGACATTTATCACAAGATGAAGAATTAACTGGTGTTTATGAAGTTGCGGGTAATATTACTGATACTGGAGAAATTGGTATAACTGATTTAGTTAAAATTAGTAGAGATGTTGCTAAAATTCAAGAGGTGCAATAATGAAGAAGATATTATTTAGTTTAACAATATTATTTTCTACACTATTATTTGCGACAAATGTTAATGCTAGTAGTTTTAATGCAAATATAGTTGGAAATGATACTTTTGAAAGTGAAATAACATTATATATTCAAGTTAATAATTTAGTTGATTTTAATGGTGCTTGTAGTGGTTTATGTGGTTTAGTTGGTAATTTAAATTATGATACAAACAAAATAGAATTAACTTCTATTAATGCTTTGGAAAGTTTTGATTTAGCACAAGGAAAAACACTTGTATTATATAAATCAACTGGAGTTGCTAGTGGAACAAAAATTTTATCAATGAAATTCAAAAATAAATCTTTAACAAAAGATGAAACAACTACTATTACTTTTTCAAATGTAGTTGCAAGTGATGGTGATAAAGATATTAATACAAGTGATACATCTAAAACAATTAAATTTATTGTAAAAGAAAATGAAAACACCAATAATAACAATAATCAAACAAACAATAACACTAATACTAACACAAACAACAATACTTCAAATAATAACACTAATACTAACACAAACAACAATACTTCAAATAATAACACTACTAATAAAAAACCTAGTTCTAATACAAATAACAAAAAGAAAGAAACAAAAAAATCAGGTAATAATTATTTATCATCAATTACTTTAAGCGATGGTAATATAACTTTTGATAAAGATATTTTAACTTATGATGTAATTGTTGATTATGAAACAACTACTATTGAAATTAAAGCAAATGTAGAAGATGATAAAGCAACTATTACTGGAGATGGAAAACATACTTTAAATGTTGGTAGTAATGTTATTAAAATAACTATTAAAGCCGAAGATGAAAGTGAGAGAACATATACATTAAATATTAATCGTGAAGAAAAAGATATAGTTGTTGATACTGATAATAAAGTTATTGAAGATGAAAAAGAAAATAATTATGTAATGCCTATTGTAATAATTTCGGTAATATTAGTTATAGGTTTAATCGGTTTTGTTATTTGGAAAAATAAAAAGAATAAATAGTATATAGGCAAAATGCTTATCTAAAGGTTTTATTAAAAGTTATGTTTTTAACTTCCGTATGGTTCAAACCCGGCAGGTCGAAAGTTCAAATCTC
This sequence comes from uncultured Bacilli bacterium, assembly GCA_934098485.1. Lineage (GTDB taxonomy): Bacteria > Bacillota_I > Bacilli_A > RF39 > UBA660 > CAG-533. The sequence continues at coordinate 158,425 of CAKOOH010000003.1, forward strand.
TCCGCCGCTACCGATATGAATAATAATAGATAGAAATATCTATTTTTTTATGCATTTTAATCTTACTTGACGTATCAATATCATCATATTGATATCTTTATTATTAATATGTTATATTATTATTAACAAAGATAGTTTGTGGAAAGGATATGAAAAATGAAAAGTAAAAAAACTGCTAAAACTGTGATAATTATAATATTGTTGATTTTGTTAATGCCTATACCTTTTAAACTAAAAGATGGTGGTACAGTTGAGTGGAAATCTTTAACTTATTCAATATCAAAAGTTAATAG